>JBATIF010000291.1:0-3741 GCA_049667605.1 Gammaproteobacteria bacterium | reverse complement strand
CAATAAACCAGCGCCTGCAAGGCGCCCCAAACAAATAACCCGGAAAAATATAAAACCACCAGAGCTTGTAATCACAGGTACAAAAGCAATAATAGCCGCCATGTCCAGTGAGCCACTTATCCGCGCCGAACACCTGAGCCGTTATTACAGCGGCAGCTGTGCCGTCGATGATGTCAGCTTTGAACTTGCCAAGGGCGAGGTGCTGGGTTTTCTCGGACCCAATGGCGCCGGCAAATCCAGCACCATGCAGATCATCAGCGGCAACCTGGCACCCAGCGCGGGCAGCATCAGCATCATGGGCATCGACCTGCTTGACCAGCCAAAACTTGCCAAGGCCGGGATTGGCTACCTGCCCGAACGGCCGCCGGTGTACCGTGAACTCACGGTCGATGAATACCTCGACTATTGCGCCCGGCTAAACCGCATCGCGCGCGGCGACAGGGCACGGGCAATCGCCACTGCCAGGGACCGCTGCGGCCTGGGTGGCGTCGGCCCACGCCTGATCGGCAACCTGTCCAAGGGCTTCCAGCAACGGGTCGGCATTGCCCAGGCCATCATCCATACCCCGGCCCTGGTGATTCTCGATGAACCCACCGTCGGCCTCGACCCCAACCAGATTCTCGAAATACGTTCGCTGATCCGCGAACTCGGTAAAGACCACGGCATCATTTTATCGACTCACATCCTGCCCGAGGTACAGGCCACCTGTAACCGGGTGCAGATTATTCACCAGGGCAAACTGGTTTTTTCAGACACGACCGAGAGTCTTGAAAAGGGTCTGAACCCCACATCTTTGCTGGTAAATTTCGAAAATGCCCCGGCAATCCAGGTGCTGCAACAGATTGCCGGCGTTGAACGCGTGGATGCCCTGCCCGATGGCCGGTTTCGAATTCACCATGCGGATGCCAGCCCCGTCGAGGAACTGATCGAACATGCTGTCAGCGGACATTGGCGCCTGTCTGAACTGACACCGGAGCGGCGCACGCTGGAGCAAATCTTCGTCGAGCTCACCATCTCGGACACACACCCGGCTGCAGACGGGGAAGCCGCATGATGATTTTTACCATTGCCGGGCGTGAACTGCGCAGCCTGTTCCTGTCGCCGCTGGCGTGGACCATACTTGGCGTGGTGCAGTTTATCTATGCCTACCTGTTCCTCTCCCAGGTCGATACCTTTCTGGCCCTGCAATCCCGGCTCGCGACACTTGATGGCGCACCGGGCGTCGTCGATATCGTCGTCGCACCATTGTTTGCCAATGCCGCTGTCCTGCTGCTGCTGATCACACCGTTGATAACCATGCGCGTACTCAGTGAAGAGCGCCGCAACCACACGCTCAGCCTGCTGTTTTCGGCGCCGATTTCCATGACCGAGATCATCGTTGGCAAATACCTCGGCGTGTTATCGTTCATCCTGATCCTTATCGGCATGCTTGCGCTGATGCCACTGTCGTTGATGGTCGGCACCGACCTTGACCTCGGCAAATTTGCAGCCGGCCTGCTGGGCCTGACACTGGTCGTATCAGCATTCACGGCAATCGGCATCTTCATGTCATCACTGACCGAACAACCCACCATCGCTGCCATCAGCACCTTCGGGCTGCTGCTGTTGCTATGGATTCTCGACTGGGCCGGCAGCACCGGCATGCCCTCCAGCGGCCTGCTTGGCTACCTGTCGGTACTGCATCATTATGAGCCACTGCTGAAAGGCCTGTTCAGTAGCGTCGATGTAATCTATTACCTGCTGATCATCATCCTGTTTCTCGTCTTCAGCATCCGCAGACTGGATGCGGACCGCCTGCAACACTAGCGCCCATGAAAGTCACCCGACAATCACGGCTTCTGCTGCGCCTGCAAGGATACGCATTCACCCTGCTGTTTACCGTCGTCATCGGGCTGCTGGCCTGGCTGAGTACCGAATACGTCTACCAGGCAGACTGGACCGCCAGCAGCCGCAACACGGTATCGGCTGATACCCGCAAGCTGCTCGACAGCATGGAGCAGCCGGTAAGCATCACCGCTTTCGTCCGTGAGAACGCCTTGTTGCGCACCCAAATACGCGATGTCATCGGCAGCTACCAGCGCTTCAAGGATGATATTAGCCTGGAATTCCTCAACCCGGACACCGCGCCTGAACGCGTGCGTGAACTGGGTATCACCATGGAGGGTGAACTGCTGGTCAGTTATGACGGCCGCAGCGAAAACGTTCGCAACCTGAGCGAGCGCCAACTGACGAATGCACTGTTGCGCATTTCCAGGCAGGATGAGCGCTGGATTGTTTTCGTAACTGGTCACGGCGAGCGTTCGCCCTTCGGACAGTCCAACCACGACCTCGGCCTGTTCCGACGGGAACTGGAGCGCAAGGGGCTTAACATACAGACCGTCAACCTTGCCGAAACCGGCATCCCGCATAACACCCACACCCTGGTGCTGGCCAGCCCGCGGGTAAGGCTGCTGCCGGGTGAAATCAGCCGCCTGCAGGATTATGTCAAGGGCGGCGGCAACCTGTTATGGCTGGCAGACCCGGGTGAACTGCAGGGGCTGGAAACCCTGGCAGAGCAACTCGGCATAGCATTCCTGCCGGGCATGGTGGTGGATGCCACGGCACAGATGTTTGGCGTTGAGAACCCGGCATTTGTCGTCGTTACCGATTACCCGCGCCATGAAAGCACCATCGACATGGATACGGTAACGCTATTCCCGGAGGCCGTGGCACTGGAGATAAACCATACGGGGGAATGGGATGCCATGCCGCTGCTGCTTACGCTGGAACGCTCCTGGACCGAGCTCGACAAACTGGAGGGTGACATCCGGTTTGATCCCGGCACGGATGAACGCGCCGGCCCGCTGGATATCGGTGTTGCGCTGACACGTACGATTGACGGCGAAGCAGGAGATGACAGCCTCGAACAACGTGTGATCGTCATCGGTGATGGCGACTTTCTCGCCAACACCTACCTTGGCAACGCCGGCAACCTGGACCTCGGCCTGAACCTGACCCACTGGCTCAGCCATGACAAAACCCAGATCGACATTCATATCAAGTCTGCGCCGGATACTTCGCTGGTACTTGGCAAGGTTTCCCAGGGATTTATCGGCCTCGGCTTCCTGCTCGGCCTGCCGGCATTGCTGCTCACCAGCGGCATCGTCATCTGGTTGCGACGCCGACGCCGCTGACATGGGCGCACGCAATCTGCTCAACCTGGCGCTGGTTGCCTTCGTCATCATCCTGGGGCTGGTAGCCTACTTCAAACCCGGACTGCAGCCCGAACCCGCGCCCCGGCCACTGACGACCATGGTTGTCCCGGACCAGGTCAGCGCTATTCACATCGAGCGGACCACGCGTGATCCCCTTTCGTTTATAAAACGCCAGGACCGCTGGTACCTGGTGAACGGGGAGCAGCAACTGCCTGCCTCGGGATTCCAGCTACAGGCCCTGTTACGCCTGCTCGAAGCGACCTCAACCAGCCATTACGCTGCAGACACGGTTGATCTCGAGGCCCTCGGCCTGCAACCACCGCAGGTCATAGTGAAGATCGATGATCTGGAAATCCTGCTCGGCAATACCGAGGCGCTGGGCAACAGGCGCTACGCACTCATCGATACAACGGTGCACCTGGTCGAGGACCGCTACCAGCACCTGATCAATGCCGGCTGGACCAATTTCGTCGAACGCAGGCTGGTCCCGGCGGGCAGCATCATTCAGACACTGCTGTTGCCTGATATGTCCCTGAGATTAACAAAC
>JBATIF010000290.1:0-2166 GCA_049667605.1 Gammaproteobacteria bacterium | reverse complement strand
CGGAAACACACGGAAGGACACGGAACCGTTTTCGGTCAGACAATTTATTTTTCCGTATTTTTCCGTGTGCTTCCGTGGCCAATTCTACTCCGTATATTGATGAAACTGCTTAAGTAAGCACCATTCGTGTCAGAGCACATTTTCTGCTTATATTTTGAATTTAATATGCACTGACACCTTTTTTACTTCTGGTGTGAATGGATTGCTAACGAGGAGGTGGAGTGATGTCAGTTTTAGGGAATAAATGGTGTCAGAGCACATTTTCTGCTTATATTAGAGTTAAATAAGCGCTGACACTATTAAGTAAAGTACCAACCATGCGCAAACTTACTCTCGGTATACTGATTTTTATGGCAGGCTGTGGCCTGGGCTGGTATGCGTACAATTATTGGGGCACTGGTCCGGGACAGTCAGTACAGCCCGTTGGCCTCATTTCAGTGAATCCCGTTAACCCTGATGAAGCAGCCGTCTTTTCAGCGACGGCGCCTGATCATTTGGGTAGCCTGGTGAATCTACTGGAGCGCAATGAATTCGAGGCGCTACAGGAGCGCTATGAATCGTTACAGGTTCAGGCGAGCGAGGCAGTGGTGGCCGATGCCAGGACTAAAATCCTGTCTCACGCCAGCCGGCTCATTGAAGATCGCCGTTTCAGTCTGGCAGAGCAGCTGTTAAAGCATTTCCTGGTTGCCGCCTACCGTGATGTGGAGGCGCGAACCCTGTTAGCGGCGGCGTATCATGGCCAGCAAGATTTTAACGCAGCGATTGAGCAGCTCTACGAGGCCAGGGGCCATGCTTATCGCCCGGCCATGCGCTCGCGTATAGCCACGCGTATTCGATCGAATGTGACCGAACTGACCCGGTTACTAAAACGCAATGACGATCAATACGCGTTGCTTGCGTTGTACCAGCACCTCATCGCGCTGGAACCCGATCATGCACCCTGGTTCATGGAGCTGGCCGCCGCACAACTGGCGCTTGACGACAAACAGGCTGCCCGGCGTTCATTGCTACTGGTAGCACAGGACCCTGATGTCGGTGAACAGGCACAGGCAATGATCGCGGAGCTGAGCATTGCATTGGCCGTGATGCAAGACATGGAGCCAGGGGATCCTGTGACAGGGGCTGTCGGCATACCATTACGGCGCAGCGGCAATCATTTTATTGTTGACGCGAGACCGGCCCGTGGGCGGAGCATACGGCTGCTCATCGATACGGGGGCATCCATGACGATTTTGACACCTGATGTGCTTGAGCAACGGGGCATCCGCTATCGGGATACCGGCAGGACCGCCGACTTCAATACAGCAAATGGTACGGTCCGGGCACCTGTTTATACACTTGATGCCCTTTCGGTGGGTGACTGGCAAGTCAAGCAACTCGAAATCGGTGTGCTGGACCTGGCAGGACTGTCAGGTGTGGACGGCTTGCTGGGTATGAATTTTCTCAACCAGTTCCAGTTTTTCATTGACCAGGACGAAACCTTGCTTCGCCTTTCTGACACCAATAAATAGATAGTCATATTCCGGCAAGAAACATATCAATGAAGGCGGCGTCTGCAACTGCTTGCAGACTTTTTCAGAGAAGTGGACAGGGTGATTAAAGGTATTAAGTAAGTTGGTTATTCGTGGTATGTCATGAGAATAATTGCATAAAATGGTGTCGGAGCACATTTAACTCTAATATAAGCAGAAAATGTGCTCCGACACCATTAAGTATGCAGGCATTGACGGGTGCAGTGATGGCTGGTTCTGTGTGCGCCTGGGGCGTAATGGTGAATGGGAATTTTCCTTGCTGCCTGATGCGTCATCCCTTCTTAAAATTACCCGCTCGTCCGGGCTGGTCTTGATTGATATACCGATTGGATTGATGGAATCCGGCCGTGAAGAGCGCGAGTGTGACCGGCTGGCACGGCAACTGCTTGGTCCGCGACGTGCTTCGAGTGTCTTTCCCTCGCCGGCTCGACGGACGCTTGATGCGGTGACTTATGAAGAGGCGCTGCGGCTGAATCGGGCTCAAACGGAGCGGGGCATCAGCCTGCAGACCTGGAACATCACGCCAAAGATCAGGGAAATCGATGACCTGCTAACCGAGCATCCCTGCTTGATCGGGGTGATCCGCGAATGTCACCCGGAGCTTTGTTTCTGGAGCCTGAATCATGGCGTGCCG
>JBATIF010000289.1:0-1738 GCA_049667605.1 Gammaproteobacteria bacterium | reverse complement strand
CGGCTATGCCAGCGTCGCCACGGCCGTCGAATCCATCAAGCTCGGTGCCGTGCATTACCTGACCAAGCCGGCGACCGCCGATGAAATCGTTGCCGCACTGCAGCGTATCGAAGGTGATGCCTCGGTCACCCCTGCGGAACAACCACTTTCGGTAAAGCGGCTGGAATGGGAACACCTGCATAAAGTACTGGCAGAACACGATGGAAATATTTCTGCGGCCGCCCGCGCACTCAACATGCATCGCCGCACCCTGCAGCGAAAACTCGCCAAGCGGCCGGTCAGGGAATAACGCAAACAAAGAACCACGGCCAGCTCACCCGGTATTGAATTGAGTAAACAAGATTTTGACAGCCACATACCGCGATATTCATCCATCCTGAACTACAGGAGCACTTTGCAGGCGCGATATTCAGGAGCGGGGTTTGTTCGCGCCTGCAAGGCGCTTGTATGGTACTCACTGCCGGATATCTGGATGATTGAAGGCGCCGGGATGGGAGGGACAACCAAGACGCTTCTGACCATAGGGTACAGACCGTAGGAGTAATCGCCCCATCCCCTCACCACAGAACGCCTATTAGGAATCTAGCTGCTGCACAGCCAATTGATACCAAGCTTGCGTGGGTGAGTTCCCGGCTTCACAACCAACAAGTTGCGGAGATAATTATGGCAAAACGCGTATCAAAAATCACTCTCGGTGTTGATGTGGCTAAGGATGAATGTGTTGCCTGTGACTGGCATACAGACAAGATCCTGACGTTGCCCAACCAGAACAACAGCATCAAGGAATATCTACGATCCTTGCACGGGCCTGTGCAAATCGCCATCGAGCCCACCTCACACTATCACCTGATCGTGGTCGAAGAGGCGCTGGCACTTGGTTACGAGGTCTACCTCGTCAATCCGCGCCAACTGGCCCATTACCGTGAAGCCGTCAATGTCCGCAATAAAACGGATCCCCAGGACGCCTGGTTGTTGGCACGCTACCTGGTGCATGAGGGCAGCCAGTTACGCGCCTATCAGCCCCAATGTCGCCAGGCACAACGCCTGTGGGCGTTACTCAAGCGCCGTGCTGTGGTCGTGGCTGCACGCAAGCAGCTGCAGCAGAGCTTCAGTGACATCAATCTGCCTGTCCAGGCGCTGTTCACGCAGTTCCAGCACCTGCTGGCGCGTATTGACCTGCACATTCGCAAGCTCATCCGCGCGCTCGGCTGGTCAAATGACTATCAGCGCTGCTTGTCCATTCCGGGTATCGGGCCACTCAATGCCGCTGCCCTGGTCGCCGCCTATCACCGCGGGGCCTTTGCCAACAGCGATGCGTTCATTGCCTTCATTGGCATGGACGTACGGCTGCGTGAGTCCGGACACTACAGGGGCAAAAGAAAGCTGACCAAGCGGGGAGAAGCCGAGTTAAGGCGTCTGCTCTACTGTGCAGCGCAACCGGCCCGGTGCTATCAGCCCTTTGAGGACTTCTATCAACGGCAACTGGAAAAAGGACTCCCAAAGATCGCTGCCAAGGTCATACTCGCTAGAAAACTTGCCCGGATCGCTTTCACATTAATCAGTAACCAACAAATGTTCATCAAACAGGCGATTCCTATTGCATAATCGCCATAGAATCTCCTACAATGACCCATCAACCTGTGGTAGCGGATCTAATCCGCGATTAGCCCCGCCAAAATCAACAACCCATAAACACCGTGACCTGCAAACCTGTAGGAGATTCTATGGCGATTATGCA
>JBATIF010000288.1:0-5357 GCA_049667605.1 Gammaproteobacteria bacterium | reverse complement strand
ATATGGATGCGGAGGATTTTCTGGCATATCTGGTGGGAGCTTTGGGTAGTGAGTGAAAGGTGAGAAGTTAGAGGTGAGAAGTGAGAGGTGAGAGGTGAGAAGTGAGAGGTGAGAGGTGAGAAGTGAGACGTTAGAAGTTAGAAGTTAGAAGTAGAAGGGAGGGGTGAGGGGTTTCACTTTTCACTTTTCACTTTTCACTTTTCACTTCTCACTTCTCACCTGTTTACGCAGTGCCGGCGGGCGCTGGTGCGGCGTTTGCCCCATAGCCACACGCCGGTGACTGCCAGCAGCAGGAACAGCACGGCGGCTGCATCCACCAGGTAGACACCCCGGCTGCCGAGGATGCGGCCGCTGTGCAGGTCCAGCACCACGCGTTCAAGGGGTAAACCAGTGCCGCGCCAGCTTGCCTTCAATGCCTGCTCAAACTGGGGGGATGGCTGATCGCTTTGTGTCCAGATGGCAGCAACACTGTCGGTTTTGTGCCAGTCGATAAAATCAGCATCGACCCGGTAATAACCCTGTGGTGTCCTGATTGCCAGCTTGCCATCGGCTGTCAGCCCGATTGCCTGCATGCCGGATGGTACCCCCGCTGCACTGCCCAGCTGTTCGACCAGTTCGCCCTGTGCCGTGAACAGCAGCAGGCGGTCCTCGACACCGACAATAATGAGGTCTGTAGTTTCAACGACGCCGATGAGCGGCGTCGCCAGCCCGGGGATCTTCAATGTGTTCCAATAGATGCTATCACCGACCTCGGTAACACGGTGTATGCCCGCCCGGTAACTTTTGCTGATATCGGGCGCATGTATGCCATACCAGTCGAGCAGGATATCCGAGTGGACGCTGCTCGAGTCTAGCCCCAGTTCTTCCGTGTGATTCAACGCCAGGCCGGTGATTGTCAGCAGGATGACGAACAGCGACGCCGCAAGCCCCATGTAGCGATGCCACATGTAGAGTGAACGCAACAGCCTGGCACGTGATTTATGGCGCTGTGTCATCGGGGGAAATCGTTTTGCCGTGCAGGTAGAGGGCCAGGCGTGCCAGCTTTTCCAGTGCACGTACTGACAGGGTCGCACCCGAGATGCCATCGATATGGCGATCGAGCCTATGTTCATCGGCCAGTCCTGCGCCCCTGAACTGATCGGTGAAGAAGGGATAACGTACCTCCCATCCACGGCTTTCCCGGAAGATGAGCACCCTGATGCGCTCCAGTGTGTTGTTGTTGACAACCAGTCCCACCGTGATGGGCTTGTCCTTGCCGATTTCCTCGAGTATCCATGCAGTCCTGTTGTTCTTTAACCAATAGCGAAGCCGCAGTCCCGGGTAACGGTGTCCGAGAATCTCCTTTGCGTTTTCCTTGATATCTCCCTGTAACCAGAGTACTGACGGCGTTGGCGGGTTACCGTCAAATACTTCGTCGAGGAATTTTTCCGGCGACAGGTAGGTGCTGCCGGCCGGCGCATGGCCGGCCAGCAGCAAGGTGATTAGTAACAGGCATGCCCTGGTGATCATTGAGATACAAAGTAACAGCTATAAAACTGATAGCTGCATTTTAAAACTGGTAGCCAATGCCCAGATCAAAAGCATCGAAATCCCTGCCGGATTCGACCGCCAGGTCATGGTCACGGCTGCGGTAGTCCGCTTTCAGGACGACGTCCTCGTGTGGCCAGAAATTTACACCAATTTCCCACTGGTCGAATTTGTCTCGGGAGCGGGCGGCATCGATGTCCTCGTAACGGGCATAGAAACCAACATCATCACGCGGCTTGAAGCTGGGTTCCACGTACCAGCCGCTCTGGTCATCGGCTTTCGCGACATTAACGGCTGTACCGTCGAAATCCCACTCCGCATACAGCGCACGCAAGGCAAAGGGTCCATTCTGATAGGCCACATGGGTCTCATACAGAATACCGTTATCGAGACCGTCACCGCCTGATTGTGAAGGATCGGTCTGGTAGTTGACGGAAGCACCAACTTCAAGGCCCGGGATACCGGTGTATCTCACACGGCCGGTGTATGCAAGCTTGTCGGCGACCGCTTCCGAGGTCTTTTGGCGGCCACTGCGCACCCTGAAGGCACTGCCGCCGGTGGTTGGGATCTTCAGCCCTTCATGGATGGCGAGATCCCAGCTGAGACCGTTGGCATGATGTCCACTTATCGCGGCACCACCTGCCCACCATGTGGCAGGTATGATGATATTTTCGACATCATTGCGTTCAACACCATAGAAGGTATTCGGCTCATGGGTCTCGTTCATGATGCCGACCGGCAGGATGAAAATGCCACCCTTTGTGCTGAGTTGATCATTGATGTCGAACTCAATATAGGCCTGCTCCACTTCCACTTCACCGGGATTGGATGCTCCATCGCATATCTCATCACCGGGAGCGAGACCGCCCGGCGGTACTGTAAAATCACAGACATTGTCCTTGGTGAGTGCATGTTCAATCTCGAGTTCGGAGAAGAAACGCAGATCGTCTGTAAACTCGTGACCGAAAAACAGTACGAAGCGGTGAAAGTCGATTTCCTTCTGGTCCCTGGAAGAATCGTCTGCATCGATATTGTTGTAATGCATTTCGCCATAGCCGCCAATGGTTGTATGCTCGGCCCAGCTCCCGGCGCTCGCGGTATGGGTGGTGGATTCCTCCACGGCAACGACGGCCGCCTCGGCCTTTTCATCGGCAGCCGTGGCGGTCGCAGCGGTAGCCGCCTGTTTCTGTTTGAGGGCGTCAATCTCTGCCTGTTGTGCCTGGATAATGTCCCAGAGTTGCTCGATCGTGGGCGTGGCCGGTGCGCCATCGGCAAGGGTCCCGGCCGAGGCCAGCAGCAGGATTGGCAGGGCTGCCAAAAAGGGGGTGCGTTTCATGGGTGACTCCGTAAATGTGTTTCAGTAATATCGCTGATATTCTACGAAATAATAATATAAATGCAAATCATTATCATTTGCGATAGTATGGACTTATTAAACTTGGCAGGTTAAGGCGCGAAGAAGTGAGGCAAGTGCCTATTCTGTCATTTAATATTGCTTATTCAGCGGGCGCTGTAGTGCGGCCGGGCGGCCACCCCTTCCGGGAGGCTGGCATGGATCGATTCCAGCGCTTATATTGTATCTAGCTGATATTTTTCCTTTTAAGCAGGCAAATAACGGAGTTTGATATGTCACAGGCAGCACAATCACTAGCATCAAATGGGTTCAGTATGGAACTGGATGAGACGGTTCTGGCATTGACGCCGGCTGCACGCGAAAAAATGAGCGAATTGATCAAGCAGGCAGAAGATGATGAGCTGAAGGCCATCCGCGTATTTGTTTCGGGCGGGGGTTGTGGCGGCATGGGTTACGGCATGACATTTACGGATGCGCAGACAGAGTATGACTGCGTGCGCAAGGAACAAGGTTTTGATCTTTATGTCGATGCGGTGGCCATGAATTATCTACGCGGTGTTGAAATCGATTACGTGGAACGCCCGACAGGCGCCAGTTTCGTATTCAACAATGCCTTCGCCATGACCGGCGGTTCCGGTACCTGCGGTGCATGCGGCTCAGCCGGCGGCGGTTGCGCCTGACAGGCTGCAGCCAGGTATCGGCGCGTGTCTAACGAATAGCGGTACGCTAGAGGGTGTAGCTGTTTGCAGACCCGACTGGATAATCTGCAAACAGCTACTCGCGTGAATATCCATCCCCGTCATTGCGAGTCGCATTAGCGACGCGGCAATCTTGTTAATATTATAAATCGGCTTTTTTCAGCAATATAACCCACTTCTTGCACGCCTCCGGGACTTTCAAGCATACGGCCACATCGGTGCAAATATCTCCACACCTGCTGCTGATTGCGCCGCCCAACAGTTACCGGACGGCTGCATTTCTCGAGGCGGCACGGCTCCACGGGGCGGATGTGCTGGTGGCCTCCGAGGGTAAATTTTCGCTGGTCGGTGCGCTTGCCGGCGGCCTGCATGTGGATTTGTCTGATCCTGCTGCCGTGGATGTGTTGCTGGCGGCGAACCGGCATCGCCCTTTCTGCGGCGTCCTGGCGACCGACGACACGACCGTCGAGCTGGGCAGCCGCATTGCAGCAGCACTTGACCTGCCTCATAACCCGATCGATGCCGCACGTTATTCTCACCGCAAGGATCTTTCCCGCCAGGTGCTTGCCAGGGCCGGTGTCAGCGTTCCGGAGTTTCGACTTGTAAATCTTGCCGAATCACTCGCCCCGCAACTCGAAGGGCTGGTATTCCCATGCGTGGTAAAACCCCTGTCTCTTTCCGCCAGTCGCGGGGTAATCCGTGCCGATACACAGCAACAGCTGCTCTCTGCCTGTGCACGGATAGAACACATACTTGCCGGCGAAAATATGCATGATGAGTTTGTCAAATCGCACGTACTGGTCGAACGCTTTGTCGCGGGCCCCGAGGTCGCACTGGAAGGTCTATTGAGTGATGGAAGTCTCGATGTGCTGGCGATCTTTGACAAGCCTGACCCAATGGAAGGTCCCTTCTTTGAAGAAACCTACTACATAACCCCGTCGCGTCACAGCGCTGCCTGGCAGGAGAATATTATTTCCTGCGTAAAGGATGCGTGCAGGGCGCTTGGCTTGCGCGAGGGACCGGTTCATGCCGAGCTGCGTTTATCCACTGAGGGCTGTGTTGTCCTTGAAGTCGCCAGCCGTACAATTGGCGGCGAATGTGCCCGCTTGCTCGGTTATGGTACCGGCCACAGTCTTGAGTCGCTGGTGATTGCACATGCAACCGGGAATCCACTGAAATTACAGGCTGAGGCCGGTGCCGCGGGTGTGCTGATGATTCCGGTTCCCGGGGCCGGCATCATGCGGCGTGTCGAGGGCATCACGGCGGCACGTGCCGTGCCGTTTGTGCAAGACATCCTTATCAATATTCGTGAGGGTTATGAACTGGTGCCCCTGCCGGAGGGCAGCAGTTACCTGGGATTCATGTTTGCCTGTGCGCCCACCCCGGAACAGGCCGAGGCGGCCTTGCGTGCGGCGCATCGGGAACTGAAGATCGTGGTTGCGCCGCTGATGAAAATACAGGTGAGAAGTTAGAAGTGAGAAGTGAGAAGTGAGAAGTGAGAAGTGAGAAGTGAGAAGTGAGAAGTGAGAAGTGAAAAGAAGTGAGAAGTCAGAAGTGAAGAGTAATGAGCGACGGTCCGGTAATCATCAGGCTCCCTAATGCCCGGTTTAATTTTTTCGTGTTCTTCCGTGGATTCCGTGGCCATTAAGGCTTTGTCTTTCCCTCTTCACTTCTCACTTCTCACTTTTCACTTCTCACTTCTTCTCACTTCTAACTTCTCACCTGTATTTTCATCAGCGGCGCAACCACGATCTTCAGTTCTCCATGTGCTGCACGCA
>JBATIF010000287.1:0-1868 GCA_049667605.1 Gammaproteobacteria bacterium | reverse complement strand
TTTCCAACCTGCCGGGGAAACCGTTATCCCCGATCTCTCCCAAAAGCTGCGACTTTCCGGCAAGGAGCTACGCGTCCCTCTCAGCGGATTCCAGGAATACAGGATCGAGATGGGCAAACAAACGCTTATGTTGTCACCGGACCCCGGTGTCGCAGCTATTCACAGCGAGTCACCCTGCGATTTCATCCTCTATGACCCGGAGCGATATGAGAGTGGAGTCGCCCATTATGAAAGACTGCGCCCCGAAGACACGATTGCAATAGATCACAAGATTGCATACCAGGAACAGATTTTCAGCTCGCCACGAGATGCTTTCCGCCGCCAGTTTTCCGTTTCCCACACAGGTGACAGCCTGGTATTCAGTGACGCGATATCGGAACTCGGCACCTACATCACACTTGTCAGCGACTCACGGCAAGCCCCCCGACTTACGCTTCGACGCAGGGCCGCCTTGAAGCGGGTCTCGGAAATCTTCGGGGGCCGCCTTGAACCCTTGTCCCCGCCCGAGGCTAGCGCAACCCTGAAACAGGTGAATGTCATCCTCAGGGACGAAACCGGCCGTTGCAAGGACAGCCTTGGCAACCCGGGTGGCATCCTCGAGTTACCCGATCATGTCACACCGGTCGTCGTCGGCGACCTGCACGCACAGATTGACAACCTCCTCACGATTCTCTGCGGGAATGCCATGCTTGACAGCCTGGAAAAAGGCACAGCGGCACTGGTGATGATCGGAGATGCCGTACACCGGGAAGATGTTGACGGAATCGAGGAGATGGAAACTTCTTTATTGATAATGGACCTGATTTTCAGGTTAAAACTGCGATTCCCCGAGCGGGTTTTTTATATCGTCGGCAACCATGACAGCTTTAATCATGAGTTAATGAAGCGAGGTGTCCCGCAGGGCCTGCTCTGGGAAAAACATGTGCTGGCAACACGCGGTGAAGAATACAAGTCAGAGCTGGAACTATTTTATCAACTGTCCCCTTTATTGGTCCTTTCAAAAGATTTTATTGCCTGCCACGCAGGGCCTGCACGCAGAAAAATCTCGCGACAAATCCTGGTCGACGTACGCCAGTTCCCCGACATCGTCCATGACATGACATGGAACAGGGTCAGGACAGCGGCCTTCCCCGCGGGCTATACCCGCAGCGATATTCGTCGGTTCCGCAAGGGTCTGGAAGTCGACAGCGATATCCCGTTTATCGTCGGCCACTACCCCTTCTCCTCAGATGAGACGCTCTGGCTGAATGTCGCCGAGATTGATCAACACCATGTCGTAATCAGCTCTCGATCCGATCGTATAGGCATTTTCACCGGTATTGATGGCAAGATGGTGCCGCAAATAGTCCCCGCCGAGCCACTAACCAGGTGGCTGAATGAGCAGGCATCTGTAACCGCGGGTCAATGAAAGCATAACTGCCTGTAAGCAGGCAGACGCACCGGCGAGCTAGCTATAACGCAGTGAAAAGCCTGCAGACTTGAGGAACCGGCGTTCCTTCTTCAGATCTGCCCTGGTAAGCGGGTGCTGTTCCAGCCAGTTGTCAGGAAACCTGAGCATGATTTTCGAGACATTCGCCTGCATGGATATATCCGATACCTGCTCATCCGTCCTGCCACGGTGAAGCAGTACAGCAAGACGCAATAATACGCATAGCCTCAGACCTGGTATTTGCGCCCGCTCAACCACCTTCTCAAAACTGCTGATACGTAATTTCTGACGGTGATTAAGCACCAGTGTCGCCAGCAGCGACTGCTCGGTACGCGAAAAACCCGGCAGATCAGCATGTGTCAGGATATACGCACCCCGCTTGTGATAGGCGCCGTGTGAAATCTGCAATCCGATCTCGTGCATCTGTGCCGCCCACTTG
>JBATIF010000286.1:0-2693 GCA_049667605.1 Gammaproteobacteria bacterium | reverse complement strand
AGGTTGCAGTACTCGGTGAGTGCGACGGGAGGGTAGATCAAACCCCACACCGGTGAGTATGGGGGTTGACCTACCCCTCCCGTAGGCGCAGCCGAGCATCGCAGTGAAAACCGGATGAAGCAGGCGCCCTGTTTGAGCTTTCGAGCGCAGCGAGATTGCGAGTTGCGCATGCGCCGGTTTTCGCGAGACGCGCAGGGACCCCGCGCAGCGGGCAAGCCTTCGGGCCGCCTTTCTTTTGGGTACTTTTCTTTGGCGGAGCAAAGAAAAGTACCTCGCCGCGCGGGCGCGAGAGCCCGCATCAAAAGAATCGCGCCTGCAAGGCGCCTACAAATCCGCGCAGCAAAAAGAAAAAACCTATTCCTGTTTGGTCACCAACACATCCTCCATAATGAGATATTCCAGGTCAGACCCAAAAAACATGTTGAGGGCATCCAGCGGCGAGCAAACCATTGGTTCGCCGCGGCGATTCAGGGAGGTATTCAACACCACGGCATTACCGGTACGCTGCTCAAGCTCCTCGATCAGCGTGTAATACCTGGGGTTGGTGGCACGGGTGACGACCTGGGCGCGGGCGGTGCCGTCTTCGTGGACCACTTCCGGGATGCGTGCCTTCCAGGACTCGGCGACGTCGAAGGTAAAGGTCATATACGGTGACGGGTGATCCGTTTGCAGGATATCTTTTGCGACGCTATCGAGCATGCTCGGGCAAAACGGGCGCCAGCGTTCGCGGTACTTGATCTGTGCATTGATGCGGTCTGCAATGGCGCCGGTTGCCGGGTCGCCGAGGATGCTGCGGTTACCCAGCGCCCGCGGGCCGAACTCCATGCGGCCCTGGAACCAGGCAACCGGGTTGCCGCTGGCGAGCAGTTCCGCGGCCCGCGCGGGCGCATCGCCAAGCAGCTCCCACTGCGGGTTGTGTTCGCACGCCTTGCAGGCATCGATGCACTGTTCGTTGCTGTAGGACGGCCCCAGGTAGACATGCTCCATCTTTTCGACCGTCTCGCCCAGCTGGTTCGCCACAAACGCGGCCGCACCGATCGCGGTGCCGGCGTCGCTTGCGGCGGGCTGCACAAACAGCTCCCTGACATCTGGCAGGGCAATGATGCGCTGGTTCAGCTTGACATTCAGGGCCACGCCGCCGGCGAAACACAACTTGCCGGTCTCTTTGAGGATGCCGCCGAGGTAATGGTCGATCAGGCCGAGCGACACATCTTCAAGCAGCTTCTGGATGCTGGCGGCATAATCGACATAGGGATCATCGATGGCATCGCCCTGGCGCTTCGGACCGAGCCAGTCAACGAGTTTTTTGCTGAAGTAGTAACCCCGCCCGTTTTCCTTGTAACGACGCAGGCCGATGACATTGACCAGGCGGGTATCGACACTGAAGCCCTTGCGGTCATACTCGATGAGCCTTGAGAGATCATATTTTCCCGGGTCGCCGTAGGGCGCCATCCCCATCACCTTGAACTCGCCATCGAGCATTTCGAAGCCGAGATACTGCGTCATGGCGCCGTACATGCCGCCAAGCGAGTCCGGATCGTAGAACTCCCTGATCTTGTGGATATGGCCGTTCTCGCCGTAACCGAAAAAAGTGGTGGCGTATTCACCCTTGCCATCGATGCCGAGGATCGCGGTTTTTTCCCGGAAACCGCTGAGATGATAGGCGCTGCTGGCATGGGCGAGGTGGTGTTCGACCGGCATGAAACGCAGCTCGCGCGGATTCAAACCGAGTTGCTTCAACATCGCCATCACGCCGCTGACATTTCTTTTATAGCGGCGGTTGCCGTTGAACAGGGCGTCCAGGGCACGGTCGGGGGCATACCAGTAGCGCCGCGCATAATGCCAGCGCGCCGCTGTGAACAGGCTGATCGGGCTGTAGGGAAAAGCGACGACGTCGATGTCTGCGGGCCTCATTCCCGCATACTCGAGACAGAAACGGCTCGATTCCAGCGGGAAGCGGCCCTTGGCATGCTTGTCGCGCAGGAAGCGCTCCTCTTCCACCGCCGCTACCAGCCGCCCGTCGACAAACAGCGCAGCAGAGGCATCGTGGCCGACGGCACCGGACAGTCCGAGTATGTTCATTCGCCCGTTACCAGGCCATGCTCACGCAATTGCTGATGAAACATGGCCGCCGTCTCCGGGCAGGTCTCCCAGTTACGCATGAACCTGCGCAAGTCACGCCGCTGTGCGCGCTGAAAAGCAGGCAGGCGTTTGTGCTGTTTCATGGCATCCAGGTCTATCAGCGTTGCACCCGGGCTGGTAAGAATAAAATTATTGCCCTTCATATCACCATGGCTGATCCTGCAGTCCGCGAGTTGTTTCAGCACACTGACAATTGAGGCGACTGCCTGCGCAGTATTAGATTTGTCCATGGGTGGATCACAAAGGACCAGCGCGTCATCACCCGGCACATATTCGCAGACATACCAGGCCCGGCCGCGCAGGGGTCCGAAACGCTCCTCGACCAGTGCCACCGGTTTCGGTGTCGGGATAGCGCACATTTCAAGCCGGTGGGCATTTTTCCATGAAACCGCGGCACGCGTAGGCCGCAGTGAACGGCCGATACGGTGCGAGAAGCGCTTGATATTATAGCGTTTAACCACCAGTTCGTGCCCGTCGGCATGTGCCCGCCACAAGGTGCAGGAATATCCCTGTTTCAGGTATTTCCTGTCCGCCTGCTGCAGGCTGGCATC
>JBATIF010000285.1:0-9923 GCA_049667605.1 Gammaproteobacteria bacterium | reverse complement strand
AGCCCCAATGACCAGGTCGATGGCCTGGCCACAGGAACTATCGATGTGGCGGTGGGGGCGTTGTCGATGACGCCGGAACGGGAAGCGCTGATGGATTTCAGCCACCCGTTCTATTCCACCGACCTCGCCATCGCCACCCCGTTGCAGCGGGGCAGCTGGGTCGCGGTGGCGAAGCAACTGCTGTCGCCGGCCTTTCTGGGCGCGGTCGGTGTGCTGGTGCTGCTGTTGCTGGCGGTGGGCGTCCTGCTGTGGCTGGTTGAACGCAAGCGCAACCCCGGGCAGTTCGGTGGTTCCGCTGCGCAAGGAATCGGCAGCGGTTTCTGGTGGTCGGCCGTCACCATGACCACGGTGGGCTACGGCGACAAGGCACCCGTTACAGCCACCGGCCGCGCGCTGGCCACGATCTGGATGTTTGCCAGCATCATTACGATTTCGGGCTTCACCGCCGCCATCGCCTCCTCCATCACCCTGCAACAACTTGGTACCCTCGTGCGCGGTGTGGACGATCTGGGTCATGTGCGCTGTGTTGCTGTGGCTGGCTCTACCAGTGAACAATTCCTGCACAAGCGCGGTATCCGCACGCTGCCGGTGGCAACTGCCGCCGAGGGACTGGCGCTGTTGCAACAGGGTGCTGCGGATGCACTGGTCTACGACGAGCCAATACTGCGCTACCTGCTGAAGGATGCCGAACCCGGGATCGAGGTCCTGCCGCAGTCCATCGAGCGACAGTACTATGCCTTTGGCCTGAAGCCCGGCTTTGTAGAGCGCGAGATCCTCAACCGTGCCCTGCTGGCGGATACCGCTGACAGCGAGTGGCAGGAAATCCTCAACCGTTTTCTCGGCCAGCGTTAAAGGGATCATGAGCATGCAAAAGACACTGTTGTACGGGCTACTCTGGTCGTTGGCACTGGTTGCATACCCCGGCCAGGCTGAAGAGGAGGCCGCCCTGGCGCGGTTGCAGCGCAGCGTGACCGATGTGGAGCAGGAACTGCTGCGCGTCGAGCGTGATATTCCGGATGACCGCAAACGCCTGCAGCGCGAGGAGCTGGAGCTGCGTGCTGCGGCGATCACCCCGGCGCTTCTGGAAGATGCGCGCATGGAACAGGCGTCGCTGCGTTCGCGCGAGAGTGGTCTGAAGACCCGGCTAAAGGCCCGCCGAGGTGCACTGGCGCAACTGGCCGCGGAGGTCGATGACCTGGAGATCCGCATCCAGCGCAGCGCAGACGATGACCCGGGCAAGCGCCAGTGGCAGGTAGAGCTGGAGGATTTGCAGCAGCGCCGGGTGGTGCTGGAAGGCTTGATCGACAGGCTTGACGACCTCTACCATCGCTACGAAACCCGCACCGCGATTGCCCGCCAACGGCTGAACCTGCTGCAGGCGCGGTTCGAGCTGCCGGACCTGGATGCGGTACGCCAATCGCCGGGCCGTGCCGGCGCTGAATTGCAGCAACAGGTAGATGTGCTGCTTACCTCCGCCACCGCGGCGCGGCGCGCGGCAGCGGCGCTGGGTAAAGACACGCCACGGGACAAGGCGCAGGCGCGCCTGCTGGATTTACAGGCACTGGTGGCGGAAGAGCGCGCCGAGTTTCAGCAACTGGGCATTGCACGGCTGCAGGTGGGGCGTGTGCTTCAGTCCCTGTCGGCGTTCAGCGCTGCGCGCTCCACGCCGGTGCGGGTACTGAAAACCGCGCTGCGCAACATCGATAAGATGCAGGAGGAATTGCAACAGCAGCAGAAACTGGTCGAGCAGAAGCGCGAACAGTTCCTTGATCAGCGCCAGATAGTCGGCCAGCGGGGTGCTATCGCCACCGGGGATGACAGTACCCTGCCGGCGCGGCTTGTGCTATTTGACGAGTTGACGGCTGCAGCGGACGAACAGCTCCTGGCGATCACCGCGCTTGAGCAGCGCATGCAGAGTCTGCGAGAGGAGTACAACACAGCGGTGGTGACGAACGCGGGCGCCGAGCTGGCCCTGCAGCGCGAACTGCCAACAGACGCCGAGTCCTGGCAACAACTGGCCAGCAACCTGGCGATGCTGCCGTTGCGAGTTACACTGGCCCTGAAAGATTCGCTAGTGAATTTCGGCGCAGCCTTTATGCACAGTGATGCGCTAACCCGCGGTATTTGCGTGCTGCTGTTGCTGGGGTTGCTGCTGGCCGGCTGGCAGGGCCGGCGCCTGCTGTCGCGGCAACTGGTGACGTCGAGTGAAGGCGCTGCTGTACGGCAATCCACACCCGGGGCTCCACTGGCCATCGTGCAGCGCAACCTGCCGAGTTTGCTGCCGCCGTTGTTCGTGCTTGGTGCCGGCATGGTCCTGAATCTTCGCCAGGCCGACCTCGTATTGTTGCTGGCGCCGTTGCTGATCTGGCCGGTGGTGCGCTTCGCCCTGGATTTCATCAACAACCTGCTGGAGGAGTACACACCGGAGCTGGATCCCGGCCGCACACGCCTGCTGGTGCTGGAGACGCGCTGGGTGGTGATCCTCGCGGCGGTGCTGGCCGCGGTACTGGTCACGGCGCATACCGTGGCACTGTCTCCGCTGGTCATCGATGCCATCGAGCGGCTGTCGATGGTGTGCCTGTTGCTGATCGCACTGCCGCTGATCCACCTGCGCATACTGCTGCTGGAAGGACTGCGCGGCGATGTTGGGTCGCGGCTGCTGCGCGGCTTTACCCTGGCTCTACCACTGTTGCTGGTGCTGTGCGCGCTGATTGGCATTGCCGGGTACGTCAACCTCGCCTGGGCGATTGCGGTGCGGCTGGGCTGGCTGATGCTGGTGGGCCTGGGCTTGCACTTCGTGCGCAACATCCTGCGTGCTTTGCTGAAAACCGCGGCAGGCTGGTTCATGCGGCGTGATGCCGAAACGGCCCCGCACTGGGAGCAGTACATTCTAGGGCCGGCCTACCGGGTGTCCGTGTTGCTGGCGGTGCTGGGCGCCGTGCAGCTGCTGTTTTATCTCTACAACTGGAACGCACAGACGCCGGTGGTTCGCGCGGTGCCGCTGATGCTGGATTCGACGCTGTTCAGCATCGGTGAAACTGCGATCAAGCTGAAGACCCTCGGTCTGGCTCTGCTGGCGCTGTTCGTGGCGATCTGGGGCGGAGGTTGGAGTAAACAGGTCAGCTATCGCTGGCTGTATACCGGGGTGGAGGACCAGGGCATCCGCAGCAGCCTGTCCACATTCACCCAGTACCTGGTCGTGGTGCTCGGCCTGGTGGTGGCCATGAAGATAGTCGGCCTGGACCTGACTGCGCTGACGGTATTCGCCGGGGCACTCGGTGTTGGCATTGGTTTCGGCATGCAGCAAATCGTGGTGAACTTCATCAGCGGTATTCTGCTGCTGGTGGAGCGGCCGCTGGCGACCACGGACCTGGTCAATGTCGACAAGTACGAAGGCGAAGTCACCCGCATCGGCATCCGCTCGTTGACGGTGAAGACCTTCGACAACCAGGAGGTCATCATTCCCAACTCCGCGGTGATCACCAAGCCCTTCATCAACTGGACCCGCAGCGATGACATCATGCGCACCGTGTTGATGGTGGGTATCAGCTACGACGACGATCCGCACCAGGCGGCTGCGCTGATCCTGGAGCAAGTAAAGGCGCACCTGGCGGTGCTCACGGATCCCGGGCCCAAGGTGCTGCTCTGGGATTACGGCGAATCGGCACTGCTGCTGCGGGTGCAGTTCCACACGCGCATCCGTGGCCCTGTCGGCCGTGGTGACGTTCGCTCCCAGCTGCTATTCGCGATCTGGGATGCATTCAAGGATGCCGGGATTACTATCCCCTATCCGCAGCATGACGTGCATCTGCACAATCCACTGCAGGATAAGCCATCCGTGGTTTAGATGGCGCAGGCCTTAACGAAATACACAGACGGGAGTACACATCATGAGTGATGACCGCGGATTACTTTACGCCTATCTGCTGGACGGACAGGGCGGCGGTGCAAGGATGGACTGGGACAGGATTAAACAATGGCAACCGGCGCACGGGGTATTGTGGATGCACCTGGAGTACAGCGACCCGTTTGTGCATCAGTGGGTGCTGGAGGAGAGCGGCCTGGATGAGATAACTGCCGAGGCCCTGCTGGCGGAGGAGACGAGGCCGCGGTGCATGCTGAGTGCAAACGGGTTGTTGCTGACATTGCGGGGAATCAATCCTAATCCTGAGGCGGATCCCGAGGACATGGTGGCCGTGCGCATGTGGAGCGATGGCAAACGGATTATCACTACCCGCAGGCGGCGCCTGCAGGCCGCTTCCGAGCTGGGTGAGGCCATTGAAAAAGGGCTCGGGCCAAGTAATGCCGGAGAGTTCGTGGAGTCCCTCACCGACAGGATGGTGGTGCGCATGGACGATGTCGTGGACGCAATCAGCGACGAGGTGGATGACCTGGAGGAAGCGGTGTTGACCATGGAATCCTATGAACTGCGCCCGAAGATTGCGGAATTGCGCCGCCATGCCATCGGCCTGCGCCGCTACCTGGCGCCGCAGCGGGAGGCGGTGTCGCGGCTGTTCAGCGAAAAAGTGGAGTGGCTGAGTGACATGGACCGGCAGCGCCTGCGGGAAAGTGCAGACCGCACCACCCGGCTGGTCGAAGACCTGGACCTGATCAGGGAGCGGGCAGTGGTGGTGCAGGAAGAGCTGATAAGCCGTTTGTCCGAGAAAATGGACCGTACCATGTATATCCTTTCAATTGTTGCCGCGATCTTCCTGCCGCTGGGTTTTTTGACCGGCCTGCTGGGTATTAATGTTGGCGGCATCCCGGGGGCTGATTACACGGGCTCCTTCGTGGTTTTCTGCGTATTCCTGCTAATTGTTGTTGTCTTTCAGATCTGGCTGTTCAAACGCAAAAACTGGATGTAACGGTCAACCAGTGACCCTGCGTATTTGTCGACCCGTGGCGGAGTGATGTTCAGCGTGGCGAGATATTGCGATTTTTATCATCCCGCTGTGCAGTTGAGCGGCCAGGCGGGCGACGGTATGGCTGAATCACCGCGGGGACCTCGCTGACTTCAGTATTGATGCTCACCATCCAGTCTGCATAGTCGGGGTCAAGGGTCTTCAGCGTCTGTACCACTTCCTGCTTGTAGGCAGTCTCGATGGGCCCGCTGCGGCCCGGCCAGATACGGAACTTGACGCGCACAAAGACACGCCCGGAAGGGGTCGAACTGCGTGGTGCGATTTCCGGCTTATTGCGAAAAATTCCGGAAAATTGCGCAACGAATCCCTGGGTGATTGCCTCGACCTTCGCCTGCATCCGGTCGGCAATGGGTTCCTCTGCGGATAGCGTGATATCGGCAAAGCAGCGTACATAACCGCGCGGGTAGACGATCACATTGGCAAGCGTGCGATTTGGAATGAATACCTGTGCGCCAAGCGGGTTAAGCAGCACGGTAAAACGCATGCCGATGCTTTGCACGGTGCCGGACAGGGTGGATATCTCCACCAGGTCGCCGACCTGGAAGATGTCGGAAAAAATCACCGTCAGGCCGGTGACCACATCCTGCACCAGGCCCTGCGAGCCGAAGCCGATTGCCAGTCCAAGGATCGAGGCGCTGGCGAGGTAAGCAGTCAGTGAAACGCCGAACTCGTGCAACACCATGCCGAGCGCGCCGAAGTAAAGCGAAAACACCAGTATGCTGGTCACCAGGCCGGCCAGGGTGCGCACTTTTGCCCAGCGCTGCATGGCCTCGGTCGATGATAAACGATGTGCGAGAAAGCGCAGCACGCGCACACCGAGATGTGCCGCGGTGGCAATCGCGAGCACAAGTACAATGCGCTCGGTAGTCCCCAGTTCGTGAATTGAAAGCGATGCCAATGTCATGTCTGAACGTTTGCCTTGCTGAGACTGTGAAGTATATCCGGGCTTATTTTTCACCAGCTACTGAAAATTATCAGCATCAGTCTGAAAAACCAACGATGATGATACATGGCATAGAGCCATGACATGCTACTTATTAAAGGCCACGCTCGAGCCGGTGCAGCACGAATACCGGTACCAAGGTGTCGGCATGCAGCCACGTGGCACCGAGCAGCCAAAGGTCAGCGGTATGGGCAGGCAATAGCCGCGCATACCCAGCATATAGTCGTTGCCGCCACGTTCAGAGTACCTGGTTAAAAACCAGGTGCTTTACCAGTGCCGACGGGAATCGCCGTTTTTCTGATCGGCAACATAGCTGAAGAGGTGCTCGATCAGGTGGACTGCTCTGTGTTGATGCTCAAGCCGGAAGATTTCGTTACACCGGTTAACCTCTAATAATCGGATGACCGACTGGTCATCCGTGAGAAATGCGGGCTGGCAGTTTGCTGGTCATTATTGATTCCCCGGTTCGATCTCAACCAGTGTCTCATCGGGATTCACTGTATCCCCTTTCTGCACGAATACTCCGGTTATCCGACCGCTGACAGGCGCCTGCACTTCGGTCTCCATCTTCATGGCCTCGATAATAAGTAATGGCTGGCCATTCTTGGCGAAGTCTCCTTCAGCCACCAGCACATCGATGATATTGCCGGGCATAGACGTGGTGACATCGCCTGCTTTAGTCGCTTTGGGGCGTCTGCCGGCGACCTTCGTTTTCGCCGCGTCATCGGCGCCGCCGGTGAGGACGATTTCATCCAGTGTTTCGACCACGGCCTCTTCGGGTATGCCATCCACCGTAAGGTAGAAGTGGCGCTCCGACTCTGTTTTGTGGCCGCTGCCGGTCATCTTGATGTGATAGGACTCGCCGTGCAGTACGACATTGAATTCGGTGGGGGCGCTGTGCTGTATTTCCTCGCCTGGCGGTGGTTCAAGAGCTTCCGGAACCAGGACATTGTTGGCACGTTGCTCCATAAACTTCCTGCCCACGTCCGGGAACATGGCATAGGAAAGTACATCTTCGTCATTTTTGGCCAGCTCACCGATTTCCTGGCGTAATTGATCCAGTTCGTTGACCAGAAGATCCGCTGGCCGGCATTCGATTATTTCCTCTTTACCGACTGCCTTCTGTTGCAGCACGCTATCGACCTCTGCGGGAGGCTTGCCATAGCCCCCTTGCAGGTAGCGTTTTACCTCATTGGTGATGCTCTGGTAGCGTTCACCGCTTATCACATTGTGTACCGCCTGGGTGCCAACTATCTGCGAAGTCGGGGTCACCAGTGGCGGGTAGCCGAGGTCTTTGCGAACCCGGGGAATCTCCGCCATGACCTCGTTCATGCGATTTAGCGCACCCTGTTCCTTAAGCTGATTCGCCAGGTTGGAGATCATGCCGCCGGGCACCTGGTTGCTTTGCACACGGGTATCGACGCCGGTGAAGTCACTCTCAAACTGGTGATATTTTTTACGCACTTCGTAAAAGTACATGCCAATCTCTTGCAGCGCTTCCAAATCCAGTCCGGTGTCGTATTCAGTATCATGCAAGGCCACGACCAGGCTCTCGGTAGGGGGGTGGCTGGTGCCACCGGACCAGGAAGAGATGGCTGTGTCGATGTGTTCACAGCCATTTTCGATCGCTTTCAGGTGGCACATGGCGGCCAGTCCGGAAGTGCTGTGTGCATGCAGGTGCAGGGGCAGATCGACGGTATCTTTCAGTGCCTTGACCAGCTCTGCCGTGGCATGTGGGGTGAGCAGTCCCGCCATATCCTTGATGCAGATACTGTCACAGCCCATGGCATCCAGCTCTTTGGCCATCTGCACAAAACCTTCCACCGTATGCGCCGGGCTGATGGTGTAGCAGAGGGTGCCTTGAGCATGTTTGTCAGCCAGCCTGGTTGCTTCGATTGCTGTTTTGAGATTACGCGCGTCGTTTAACGCATCAAATATCCGGAACACATCCATGCCGTTGGCTGCCGCGCGTTGCACGAAGGCCTGTACCACGTCATCGGCATAGTGACGGTAGCCCAGCAGGTTTTGTCCGCGCAACAGCATTTGCAAACGGGTGTTGGGTAAGGCCTCGCGCAGTTTTCTCAGTCGCTCCCAGGGGTCCTCTTTCAAAAAACGCAGACAAGTATCGTAGGTTGCACCACCCCAGCATTCAAGTGACCAGTAACCAATGGCATCCAGTTGCGGGCAGATTGGTAACATGTCTTCGGTGTGCATACGCGTGGCGATGAGTGACTGGTGGGCGTCGCGAAGAATCACGTCGGTCAATTGTACTTTTGGCATTTATTTCTCGGCTTTAAAGTCCGGTGTGGGCCGCGATGGCCACGGCGATGGCGGCGGCGAATTCTTCTTTGCGCCGCTTGTCAGTGTATTCAGTCAGTTCCGGGTGATCTTCTACAAAGTTCGTGGTGAACCTGGCCTGCCGGAACTCGGGGTGTTGCAGGATCTGTATATAGTAAGGCTTGGTGGTGCGGATACCGTGCACCATCATATCTTTCAACGCACGTTCACCGCGACTGACCGCATCTTCCCAGGTGAGCGCCCAGACGATGACTTTAGCAATCATCGAATCGTAGTAGGGCGGTATGGTGTAGCCGGTATAGATGGCGGTATCGGTCCGCACCCCGGGACCGCCGGGGGCGTAGTAGCGGGAGATGCGTCCGAAGCATGGTAGAAAATTATTTCTCGGATCTTCCGCATTGACCCGGAACTGGATGGCGAAACCGCGGCGCTGGATCTCGTGCTGTGCGAACCTTAACGGCAGGCCTGCCGCCACCCGGATTTGTTCCTGTACAATGTCCACACCGGTGATGGCTTCACTGATGGTGTGTTCCACCTGTACCCGGGTATTCATTTCCATAAAATAGAAACGCCCGTTTTCATCCTGCAGAAACTCCACGGTGCCTGCCCCGGTATAGCCTACCGATTTGGCCGCAATCACTGCCAAGCCACTAAGGTACTGGCGCTGGGTCTCATCCAGTTGCGGTGAGGGTGCGATCTCAATCAGTTTTTGGTTGCGGCGTTGAATGGAGCAATCACGTTCGTATAAATGGATACAGTTGCCGTGCTGGTCGGCCAGCACTTGCACTTCGATATGTCTTGGATTGACGATGCATTTTTCCATGAAAACGTCGGCGCGGCCGAAGGCCTTGGTGGCTTCTGAAATAACCCGGTCATAGTTTTGTTTCAAGTCATACACCGAATTGCAACGGCGGATACCGCGGCCACCACCGCCAGAGGTCGCCTTGAGCATGATGGGATAACCGATCTGTTCAGCGACCGTTAACGCTTCATCAAGGTCGGCCAGATTGTCATTAGTTCCTGGTGTCACCGGGATGCCCGCTTCAAGCATTGCCTTGCGCGCCTCGGTCTTGTCGCCCATGCGCCGGATGACCTCCGCTGAAGGGCCGATGAAGATGATCCCGCGACGTTCGCAGACAGCGGCGAACTCCGGGTTTTCCGAGAGAAAACCGTAACCGGGATGAATGGCATCACAACCGGTCTGTAGCGCCAGGTTGACGATACGGTGAATATTGAGATAACCCGCCACCGGTTCTGGTCCGAGACTGTAGGCCTCGTCCGCCTTTTTTACATGCAGTGAATAACAATCTGCATCGGCATAGATGGCGACTGATCGAATGCCCATCTCGGCACAGGCACGGATGATGCGCACTGCAATTTCACCGCGGTTGGCGATCAGAATTTTCTTGATATGGGTATTTCCCATGTATGTATCGCCTGCTTCTAAATATCGGGCAACATCGCCAAATGACGTTGCAAACTATTACTGTTATCTGCACACAGGGTGATGTGTCCAAGTTTTCGTCCAGGTCGCGGCGCCTTGCCATAGAGATGCAGATGGGCATGCGGGATTCTTAACACAGCATCAAGATCCGGTAACTTCCCAATCAGATTAATCATTGCCGAGTGATTCGTTAACGCCGTATTGCCCAGTGGAAGCCCGGCAATTGCACGTAAATGATTTTCAAACTGGCTGGTCACCGCGCCTTCAATTGTCCAGTGACCTGAGTTGTGGACGCGTGGTGCCATCTCGTTAGCCA
>JBATIF010000284.1:0-2810 GCA_049667605.1 Gammaproteobacteria bacterium | reverse complement strand
GTGGCAAAGGTGGCCTCGGTGTCGGGATCAAAGACAACCTGCACCAGCCCCTTGTGGTCTCGCAGGTCGACAAAAATCACGCCGCCATGATCACGCCGGCGGTGCGCCCAGCCACAGAGTGTGACCTCCTGGTCGAGATGTGATTCGTTCACTTCACCACAATAGAGACTGCGCATATTCAATATCCGGTTACGGTTGGAGCGCGCGTGCGCGACAGGAGTGACTCATGAAATCCGGCGCACGCTCAGCTGGAGCCAGCCGGCTTCTTGGCCTTTGTTGTGTCGGCTGCAGCGGCAGGCTTGTCGGCTTTCTTTTCTTTCTTGTCGGCCTTCTTTTCTTTCTTGTCGGCCTCTGCAACATTTTTCTTGTTGCCCGTTTTGAAATCGGTTTCATACCAGCCGCCGCCCTTGAGCCGGAAGGCCGGCGAGGAAACCAGTTTCCTGAGCGTGGCCTTGCCGCACACCGGACATTCAATCAGCGGTGATTCACTGATTTTTTGCAGGGTTTCGAAAATGTGATCGCAGGCATCACACTTGTACTCATAGATTGGCATGGCGAAAATCCGTCTGCGGGTATCAGCGCCTGATATTCCCGTATCGAAAACACAAAACCTGTATTATACAGACCCACGGGAGTCAGGTGATAGCCAATAAGCGCTGAAAAACGCGTTGCAGACAGGCAGCGCCCCGGGTCTCCCGGCACAGACCGTTCAGCTGGCACTGCCTGCCGAAGCCACGCATGCCCCACGACGATAGCGATGATTAGACGACCCGTCAGCCTGCCCGACTCGAGCGGCGATGACCTGAAAACACTGCGTTCCCTGGCGCCCTTTTTATGGCTGTACCGCGGCCGGGTGCTGCTTGCGCTGGCGTGCCTGGTGCTGGCCAAGGTTGCCAATGTCGGTATCCCCCTGGTTCTGAAGGACATCGTCGACAACCTCGACATCAACACCGACCTGCTGGTTGCCCTGCCGCTGACCCTGCTGCTGCTCTACGGGGCGCTGAAACTGGCCAGTTCACTGTTCAACGAACTGCGCGACGCGGTGTTCGCACAGGTGCGCCACGGTGCCATGCGCCGCGTCTCCATCAAGGTGCTGGAGCACCTGCACAAGCTGTCGCTGCGCTTCCACCTGGAGCGCAAGACCGGCGGCCTGTCGCGCGACATCGACCGCGGCACCCGCAGCGTCAGTTCGCTGATGAATTACATGGTATTCAGCATCCTGCCGACGCTGGTGGAGATCAGCCTGATCGCCGGCATCCTGCTGGTGAAATATGACGCCATGTTTGCGGTCATCACCTTCGTCTCGGTGGTTATCTATATCGTCTTCACCATGAAAGTCACCGAGTGGCGCATGAAATACCGCATCGCGATGAATGCGCAGGACTCGAATGCCAATACCCAGGCAATCGACAGCCTGCTGAATTACGAGACCGTGAAATACTTCGGCAACGAGCAGCACGAATTGCAGCGCTACAGCGAAAGCCTGGGCGAGTGGGAACAATCCGCCATAAAAAGCCAGACCTCGCTGGGGATGCTGAACTTCGGGCAGGCCACTATCATTGCCGTCGCCGTGACGCTGATGATGATCCGCGCGGCACAGGGCGTGGTCGCGGGCGACATGACGCTGGGCGACCTGGTGCTGGTCAATGCCTTCCTGCTGCAACTGTTCATTCCGCTGAATTTCCTCGGCATCGTCTACAGCCAGCTGAAACACTCGCTTGCCGACATGCGCCTGATGTTCGATGTGCTGGAACAGGACCCCGAGATCAATGACCGTCCCGGCGCCCCCGGGCTGGATGCAGACAACGCAGAGGTGCGTTTTGAGCATGTTTCGTTTGCCTACGAAGCCGAGCGGCCGATCCTGCACGATATCAATTTCACCATCCCCCCGGGCCGCAAGGTGGCGGTCGTCGGCCCCAGCGGCGCCGGCAAGTCCACGCTGGCCCGCCTGCTGTACCGCTTCTATGACATCCAGCAAGGAAGCATCCTCATCAACGGCCAGGACATCAGCCAGGTGACGCAACAAAGTCTGCGCCAGGCCATCGGCATCGTTCCCCAGGACACGGTGCTGTTCAATTCATCCCTGCTCTACAACATTGCCTACGCACGCCCGGACGCCACCCAGGCGCAAATCGAGGCCGCCGCACGCATGGCCAACATCCACAACTTCATCGACACCCTGCCGCAGGGCTACGCCACCGTGGTCGGCGAGCGCGGCCTGAAACTCTCCGGCGGTGAAAAACAGCGCGTCGCCATTGCCCGCGCCATCCTCAAGAACCCGCACATCCTGGTGTTCGACGAGGCAACCTCGAGCCTCGATTCACACTCAGAACAAAGCATCCTCGATGCACTGCGCGAAGTCGCCACCAACCACACCACGCTGGTAATCGCCCACCGGCTGTCAACCATCGTCGATGCCGACAACATCCTCGTCATGGAAGCGGGCCGCATCGTCGAACAAGGCCCGCATCAGCAATTGCTCGAGAAAAACGGCAGCTACGCCCGCCTGTGGAAAATGCAGCAGGAAAAATCACACGAGGAACTGGCGGCTGACCTGCAGCCGCTGTTGCAAGACAGCTGACAACAGCGCCCGTTGCAGGAGCGCCTTGCAGGCGCGATAGGGACACACACCCCAGTGGCAATCGCGGATGAGATCCGCTCCTAAAAGTGTTGATTCACCCCCTGCAGGAGCGCTTCTAAAGCGCGATTGGCATTTGCACCAGCGCATCATTCCGTGCAGGAGCGCCTCTAAAGCGCAACAGGGACTCGTTACACAGGGGAATCGCGGATGAAATCCGCAAGTGTTGATT
>JBATIF010000283.1:0-2313 GCA_049667605.1 Gammaproteobacteria bacterium | reverse complement strand
TCAGCATCAGCGGCGACTGCGAACGCCCCGGCATCTACGAATATCCGTTCGGCGTCACCATTAAACAGGTTCTCGAAGACTGCGGCGCAAAAGATACCCAGGCAGTGCAGATTGCCGGCGCGGCAGGTACCACCCTGCCGGTGGCCGATAGCGGACGCTGCATCGCCTTCGAGGATGTCTCGACCGGCGGCTCGTTCATGGTGTTCAGCAACGAGCGCAAGCTTCTCGACATGGTGCAGAACTTTGCGCATTTCTTCGTGCATGAAAGCTGCGGTTTCTGTACACCCTGCCGTGTCGGTGGTTCGCTGTTAAAGGACCTGGTCGACAAGCTCGTCAACGGGCATGCCACGCAGTACGATGTTGAAGAAATGAGACAGCTCGGCGCCCTGATGAAAAACACCAGTCAATGCGGCCTCGGCACCACTGCGCCAAACCCGGTGCTCGACTTGCTGAACCGGTTTCCACACCTGCTCGAAGACCGGCTTGCCCACAGCGGCTACGAGCCGGCGTTTGATCTCGATGCTGCCCTGCAGGAAGCGCGAGACATTACCGGACGTGATGATGCCGGCGCACACATCGGAGGCAATTCGTGAGCGACACTAATACTTTTACACTCGACGGCATTGCCATAGAATTCAGCGACGGCGACACCATCATGGATGCCGCGATGCGGGCTGGCGCCTACATACCGCACCTCTGCCATAATCCCGAATTCACACCGCACGGCAGCTGCCGTGTGTGCATCGTCGAGGTCAATGGCCGCCAGGTGTCCGCCTGTACCCATCCGGCAGCCGCGGGGCTGGAGGTGGACAACGGTTCCGATGCCATCGTCGAGGAGCGCCGCAACCTGCTGCAAATGTTGTTCGTCGAGGGCAACCATATGTGTCCCGGCTGTGAAAAAAGCGGAGCCTGTCAGCTGCAGGCCGTTGCCTACTACACCGGCATGCTGTCGCCTCACTACACCCATTTTTTCCCGCAGCGCTCCGTGGATGCCTCGCATCCGGATACCGCGATTGATTTCAACCGTTGTATCCTCTGTGAACTGTGCGTACGCGCCAGCCGCGATATTGACCACAAGAACGTGTTCTCCATCACTGGCCGCGGCATTGGCAGCCAGCTGACGATTAATTCGCCCACTGGCAAACTCGGCGACAGTACTTTCAGCGCCAGCGACAAGGCCGCCCATGTCTGCCCGGTCGGTGCGATCCTGCCCAAACACCGCGGTTACGACCAGCCCATCGGTGAGCGCCTCTATGACAGGCAGCCAATCAGCATCGTCGGCGATGTCGCCGCACACGAACCCGACGACCAGGGAGATGGACATGGCGGATAAAATCAGGGTTGCAACTGCGTCGTTGTGCGGCTGTTTCGGCTGTCACATGTCGCTGCTGGATATCGATGAACGCATTCTTGAGCTGGTGAAGCTGGTGGAATTCGACCGTTCACCGATCACCGATATCAAGACGGTCGGTGATTGCGATATCGGCCTCATCGAGGGCGGCGTCGCCAACGCAGAAAACGTCGAAGTGCTGCGCGAATTCCGCAAGCATTGCAAGGTGCTGGTGGCGGTGGGTGCCTGCGCGGTAAACGGCGGTATTCCGGCAATGCGCAATTCATTTGAGCTGAAGGAATGCCTCGAGGAGGCCTATATCGACGGCATCGGCGTGGTCAACCCGCAGATACCGAATGACGTGGAAATCCCGATGCTGCTGAACAAGGTGCACCCGATTCACGAGGTGGTCAAGGTTGACCATTTCCTGCCCGGTTGCCCGCCATCGGGTGATACGATCTGGACATTTCTGACGGAATTGATCGAAGGCAAGCCGGTCAGCTTTCCTTATGAACAGATCCATTACGATTAGGGGACCTGTCTCCATGGCAGGTTCGGATTCGCTCGACCACCCGCATTGGCCGAATAAATTCGGCCTTACAGGTGCAAGCTGTCAGGTAGGGTCGAATTCATTCGACCAGCAGGTGTAACCTGTTAATGAACATATACTGATTTATTTTCCAAGGAACCCTAATGATGCCATCAAACCTCGAAACCGCCGCCAACCCGGAAAAACTCGAACGCATCGTGATCGAGCCGCTGACCCGTGTCGAGGGTCACGGCAAGGTGACTCTGCTGCAGGATGAGAACCTGCAGATCAAGCAGGCGCGGCTGCATATCGTCGAGTTCCGTGGCTTCGAGAAGTTCATTCAGGGCAGGCCCTACTGGGAACTGCCGGTGCTGGTACAGCGCCTCTGCGGCATCTGCCCGGTCAGCCACCACCTTGCCGCGGCCAAGGCCACTGACATGCTGGTCGGCACCAC
>JBATIF010000282.1:0-8106 GCA_049667605.1 Gammaproteobacteria bacterium | reverse complement strand
TTACTTAAGCAGTTTCATCAATATATGGAGTACAATTGGCCACGGAAGCACACGGAAAAACACGGAAAAATAAATTGTCTGACCGGAAACGGTTCCGTGTCCTTCCGTGTGTTTCCGTGGCAGGGTTTCTTAAGTAAATGCCATTCGTGTCAGAGCACATTTTCTGCTTATATTACCGAAATAGGTGTCACGAAATAGGTGTCAGAGCACATTTTCTGCTTATATTAGTAAATAATGTGCTCTGACACCCTTTATTTCTGAAAATGTATCCGGCGCGTTTATAAGGCACCTTTATTACACACGATAGTCCTGGGCCGCGAACAATTGACCGCTCGGCCCGTTGTCCTCGAGCAGGGCCGGCACAAGTGCCCCCGGCAACACGTCCTCGACCGGGTAGTTGGCGTCTTTTCCACCCATGTCGGTCTTCAACCAGCCCGGATCCAGATAATTGACGAGTACATTAGTGGCGTTCAACTCGCATGCCAGATCCTGTGTATATTTGTCGACCGCGGCCTTTGAAATACCATAAGGCGTCAGATGCGGGGTGTCTTTTATTCCGGAACTCAGGTTGATGATGCGACCAAAGCCACGCTGCTTCATCTCCGCTGCAAAGGCATTGCACAGGGCGATCATTGCAAACAGGTTGACTTGAAAAATATCCATAAAATCTTCACGAGTCACTTCCAGGATCGGTTTCCATGCGCTCATAATGCCGGCATTGTTGTAGAGAATATCCACATGTCCGGGCCCGGATCGTACCCCGTCGATCACCGACTGGATTCCTTCCCCGGTCGACAAATCTCCACTGACTGCGTGGACCTGCACAGCAGAGGATTTCAGCAGTTCAACCGTCGCGGCTGTGTTTCCAGGCTTGCGCCCGTGAACGACCAGGTTGCAGTTGCGCCCGGCCAGCCCTGTAGCAATCTGCTGGCCGATGCCACGGCTGGACCCGGTCACCAGCGCCCATTTTCCGTCCAGTGATTTCATGATTCCGGTTTTTTACTGTTCATCGAGCCGTCTGCCTGTTGAGTACGCCCGCCATGATCTGGGCAACGGCAATGGATTGCTCGAACAGGGGATCTTTTGCTCGATGCGCCAGCTGTGCCGCGATCATCATCTCCATGGGCACTACGCGTGCAGGAATACTGGTTAGCGGCAAGGTGGATTCTTCCGGCAGTATAGACAACCTGTGATCATCCCCGTAGAGGAAACCGGCGCGCCCCGGCGCAGCTCCCAGCCATGCCAGGTTCAACTTGCGCACCTGTGCCAGGCCTTCCGAGGATCGATGAATCTGCACGCGTATATCTCCTCGTGGTCCTCGAAAGGCCCAGCTCACATCAGTACCGGATTGTACTTCCCCCTTCTGCGGTTGCCATTGCAACCGGGCCGCCAGCCAGCCGATCAATAACCACGCCATTGGCAGGGCATGGGGTCCGTGTTCGATGCGAATTGAATTGATATTCTGCAAAGCTCCCGGCGCCACTCTTGGATCCAGCACCTGCGCCAGGATACGCCGCCACGGCTTCAGATAGCGCCAGGCCAGGTTAAATACCGGCCGCTTTTCCCCCATCACCCAGCGCGTCATGGCACGTACGCCCTCGGCCGGGTTAGGCCAGCCGACACTGTCATAAATCACCTGGTCCGCCAGCTCTGCCAGGGTGTCAAACAGACCATTACTCAGTGGCGGCGGTTGATTACTCGCCCACCACAAGGCCGTAGGTAAATCACCAATCAGTAACGGACGCAATACCGAACCCAGGCGGTCTGCCGCCGCCGGGTCGAAACGGATATCCACATGCTCGGAGCAGAGTTGCCGCCGGCCCTCGGACAGCCGGCAGTGGGCCGAAACCTCGGCCTCGATGGAATTGCCTTGCGGCGACGCACGTGCCGTCAGTAAAAACACCCGCGCCGGGTGCCGTTCCACCAGCTCCGGGATGTGCTCACCGACGTGGCGTGCCTGCTCTTCGGTTTGACAGGCGATAATGAGATTGGACATGCAGGCACGCGTCACCGCGTGCTCGGTCTCGTCCTCCGCATGCAAGGCATCCCACAGCCGGTTCAGCGCCAGCTCGATGTCGGCCACGTTGACCCGTGTCCCGGATGCGGTAACGTTGCCAGTAGAGGGCTCTATCACAGTATCCGCCAGCGTCGTCCACCGCCCTCAATCAAACGGTCGGACTCCACCGGTCCCCAGGTGCCTGCCGGATATTCAGGCAGCCAGCGTTTATTTCCCTGGTCCCATGCATCCAGTATCGGCTGGATCCAGCGCCAGGATGCCTCAACTGCATCACGCCGCATGAACAAGGTGGCATCTCCCGCCATGACATCCAGCAACAACCGCTCATAGGCCTCGGGTGATTGATCGCCAAACGTGCTGCCATAGCGAAAATCCATTTTCACGGGATAGATCTGCACTCGCGATCCAGGCATCTTGGTGGCGATGCGCAAGGACAAGCCCTCGTCCGGCTGGATGCGCAGCGCCAGTACATTGGGGTCCAGCGGATGCTGGTTGTCTGAATTGAAAAGAATGTGAGGTACATCCTTGAACTGCACCGCAATTTCGCTGACGCGCTTCGGCAAGCGCTTTCCCGTGCGGATATAGAAAGGGACACCGGCCCAGCGCCAGTTATCAATGAACATGCGCAGTGCCACATAACTTTCCGTGGTTGAATCACTGGCGACGCCTTCTTCGCGACGATAACCGGGGACATCATCACCCTGGAAAAAACCATGCGCATACTGTGCACTCACAACATGCGACTCTACATCCTCTATCTGCAGGGGACGCAAGCAGTGCAAAACATCGAGGCGGTGATCACGGATCACGTCGGCATTCATGGACCACGGGGGCTCCATGGCCATGAGGGAAAGCAGTTGCAGGATATGATTTTGCACCATATCTCGCAATGCGCCTGCATTTTCGAAATAACCGGCGCGAGTACCGACGCCTTCAGCCTCTGCCACGGTTATCTGTACATGATCTATGTGCTTGGAATTCCACAATGGCTCGAAGATTGCGTTGCCAAAACGCATCACCAGGATATTCTGTACGGTCTCCTTGCCAAGATAATGATCGATACGATAAATCTGCTGCTCGGCAAAACATTCACCGAGAATGTCGTTCACCTCTATGGCACTTTGCAAGTCCCGGCCAATCGGCTTTTCGACGATGATGCGCGAGAACGGGCCATCGGATGTCTCGTCCTGCACCAGGCCCGCCGCCTTGAGGTGCTGCGCACAAACACCGATAAAACGCGGCGGGATGGCCAGGTAGAAAACCCGGTTACCCGGAATCCCGAACTGCGGCTCTATCTCCTCCAGGCGCCGTTTCAATGTTTCATAGGCGGCAGGATCATCAAAACTGCCTGATTGATAAAACAGCTGGCGTTCATAATTCGGCCAGTGATCTTCATCCAGGGCCTGGCGTGAATGACGCTCGATCCCCTGGCGCGCAAAGCCGCGGTATCCGGCATCATCCATCTCTTCAACGGAGAACCCCAGCACAGCGAAGTTGGCCGGCAACACGCCGTCCAGGCCCAGGTTGTAAATCGCCGGCAACAGTTTTCGCCCGGAAAGGTCGCCCGCACCACCGAAAATTACCAGCGTACAGGGTTGCGGCAGAACCGGCTCGGACAGCCCCACGGTGAGTGGATTTTCATTTTCCGCTGCACTCATCTAGGTATCTCCCGCGCCGGTTTTTTTCTCCGTATGGCCACCAAACTGGCTGCGCATGGCTGAAAGCATTTTCTCGGCAAAGGTATGCTCCTGCCGGGAGCGAAACCGGGTATACAAGGCAGCGGTTAACACCTCTGCCGGCACCTCTTCTTCAACGGCTGCCTGTACCGTCCAGCGGCCTTCTCCTGAGTCCTGCACATAACCACTGAAGCTTCCCAACTGCGGATCTTGCTGCAGCGAGATGCTGCACAGGTCCAGCAGCCAGGAACTCACGACACTGCCGCGCCGCCATACCTCGGCGATTTCGCCCAGGTCCAGATCAAAACGCATGTCCTCCGGCAGCGATTGCTTGGCGGCATTCTTCATAATGTCGAAGCCCTCCGCGTAGGCCTGCATCATGCCGTATTCAATGCCATTGTGGATCATCTTCACGAAGTGGCCGGAACCCGCAGGGCCGCAGTGAAAATAGCCGGCATCGGCACTGCCCCTGTTCGCCGGCCGTCCAGGCGTCTCCGGGATATCGCCCAGCCCGGGAGCAAGGCAACGAAATACCGGGTCCAGGTAATCCACTGCAACCTTCGGCCCGCCTATCATCAGGCAGTAGCCGCGTTCGCGACCCCATACACCACCACTGGTGCCGACATCGATATAATGGATTCCTGCCGCAGATAGCTGATGCGCGCGGCGCACGTCATCCTTGAAGTAACTGTTGCCGCCGTCAATGACGATATCTTCCGCACTGAAGCGCTCCCCCAGGGCATTGACGGTTTGCTCGGTTGCTTCACCATGCGGCACCATGCACCAGGCAGTTCGCGGCGGCTCGAGCCAGGATACGAATTCTTCCAAAGATGTTGTCGCCTTGACCCCCTGTGCCTGCAATTGTTCTACATTTTTCTGCGCCAGGTCCAGGCCGACACACTGATGTCCACCCGCATGCAAGCGCAACAACATATTGCTGCCCATGCGTCCCAGCCCGACCATACCGATTTGCATTGTGGTGCTCCCCCGTGAGGTGATTGTTTTCACCATTTAAATATTGGAAATTACAGTGCCAGTACAAACAGCAACCCTGCTGCGCAAGCCACTCTGGCCTGAAGTCCAGGTCAGAGACCTTGCAAGCATGACACGCTGTGATGGAAGGATAACCTACGCCTCTCGAGACAATCCACCCAATCGGGTTATATTCTCAAGGGACTGGTCGACGCCGGGAAAAATTAAACACGAATCGATGGGCCCGGATCAGGATGACACTTGTTTAACAGGGTAATTTTACAGCAGCCATCAATATTCCCTCTCCCGCCGGGAGAGGGAATAAATCAGGTTTTTACGCAATCCACACTATGACCTTGTCCATAGGCGGGTCAGGGCCACAAGCGGTTTACTTGATGAAGAGCATTTCCCGGTACTTGGGCAGCGGCCATTTCTCATCGGATATTTCTGTTTCCAGGATATCCGCATGGATGCGAACCTCGTCCATCAAGCTGCGGATTGCCGATGCGCAATACTGCATGTGCTCGTCTGTGCTGGCAAAGTCCTCTTTAGATGAAACCTCCTCCAGTTTTGCGACTGATGCGAGCATCGCATTGGCTTCTGCTGCAATGGTTTTAGCAGTGCTGTTATCGAGCTCGATACCCATGGCAGCAACGCTTGCACTGGTCGCAGCAAGATCGAACAGATAGCCCATGGCAGCGGGATAGATCATGGTTTTTGCCATCTCTATGACCAGTTTGGCTTCGACTGCAATCGACTTGATATAGATCTCGGTATACACCTCGTAGCGGCTTTCGAGCTCCACCGGGGAAAGAACCCCGGTCGATGCGAACAGTTCCTTGACCGCTTCATCATGCAAATATGGCAGGGAGTCTGCTGTGGTTGGCAGGTTCTTCAGGCCACGTTCTTCTACGGCCATTTTGTGCCACTCAGCTGAATAGCCGTCACCGCCGAATATAACGTTGCTATGCCCAACCATCAATTCCTTGAGTACCGCAACCACGGCGGCAGGTATTGCCGTTCCTTTCGCCAGTTCGGCTTCCATTTTTTCGGCAATCCAGTTCAGGGAATCTGCCAGCATTGTGTTCATGGCAATTAGCGGACCTGATACCGATTGTTGTGAGCCAACAGCACGGAACTCAAAACGATTGCCTGTGAAAGCAAACGGAGAGGTGCGGTTACGGTCACCCGCGTCCTTCAAAAATGGAATAATCTGTGAAAGCCCGAGGTCCATAATGCCGGCTTCACCGATGCCATCGAGTTTGCCCTGCTTGATCTGCTCGAAAATCGCTTCGATTTCGCTGCCCAGGTAGACTGACAGAATGGCCGGAGGTGCTTCGTTAGCGCCAAGACGGTGATCATTACCCGCCGATGCAATGACCGCGCGAAGTAATGGTCCATGCAGATGAACACCACGGATGACCGCCCCGCAGAAAACCAGGAAGTTAAGGTTTTCGTGTGGTGTCTCGCCGGGATCCAGCAGGTTACCCTGGGTGGGATTGCCGACGGACCAGTTCACGTGCTTGCCCGAACCGTTTATTCCCGCGAAGGGTTTCTCGTGCATCAGGCAGGTGAAACCGTGTTTCTTGGCAGTATTTCTCAACACCGTCATCAGCATTTGCTGGTGGTCGGCGGCAACGTTAGCGGCCTCGAAGTATGGTGCGATCTCGAATTGACCGGGTGCTACCTCGTTATGACGTGTTTTTGCAGGAATACCCAGTCGGTAGAGTGATTCTTCCACGGACTCCATGTAGACCTGTACGCGCTGGGGAATTGCACCAAAGTAATGATCATCGAATTCCTGGCCTTTCGCGGGGGCTGCGCCGAACAGGGTTCGGCCCGCGAGTAACAGGTCCGGGCGCAGGTTTGCGAAGGTGGTATCTACCAGGAAATATTCCTGTTCCGCGCCACAACTTGAATTCAGCGGGGCAACTTCTTTCTCGCCCATCAGCTTGAGCACCCTGGTTCCGGCCTCGTTCATTGCCTTGTTGGAGCGCATCAAAGGGACTTTCTTGTCCAGTGCTTCGCCTGTCCAGGATACAAAAACAGAGGGGATGCAAAGCGTTGCGCCATTGTCGATATTGAGGATATACGCCGGACTGGTCGGGTCCCAGAAGGTGTAGCCACGCGCCGCATTGGTTTCCCGGATCCCGCCGTTCGGGAAAGATGAACCGTCAGGTTCTCCCTTGGTTAACAGGCTGCCGTTGAATTCTGTAATGGCCCTGCCACTGGCATCTGTAACAATAAAACTGTCATGCTTTTCGGCAGACGCACCGGTGAGGGGATAGAAAACGTGAGCAAAGTAATTGGCGCCTTTTGACAGGGCCCATGTTTTCATCGCGGCGGCAACATCATCCGCCACGTCTGCATCCAGGGCGGTTCCGGTTTCCATGGTCTTTTTCATCGCCTTGAAAGCGGTCTTTGACAAGGCATCTTCCATCTTTGCCAGGGTGAAGACATCGGATGCCCAGATTTCTTCAAGTGCTTTCGATTTTACGGCGGCTATCGGTTCACCCGTGGTGATTTCAAATACAGCCTGCTCACGTGCTTCGTTTCGACTCATTACCAGTTCCTCCGGTTTCGGTAGTTAATCCAGTGAATGGCTAAACGCGCATCACTGATAAAATAGACATACGTAGCCACTGCAACAAACGCACCAATATTGACAGGGGCTGCGCTCAAACTGACCGGATATCCTGGTTTTGGATTTAATAGCCCACTATTCCAACGCCTTAGGAGGCCCTGCCTGGAATCATCGGTTAGTCAGGTCGGAGCCGGTTGCAAAAACGGAGAGTGAAGGGCGCGTGAGAACGCACTGCTATAGAGCGCTCCAGGCCGCTATGCACTGTATTGGGTCACGGCTTTGCGATGCCGCCCGGGCCTGCTATAGAACACAAAGCAATTCGTGCACGAGGCCCTTATAAAGCCACAAAACGCGGGCTTTCATCACTGCGAATGGTATCCAGGAACAGGTCGACAAAGGTTTGCTGCTGATGGTGAATATATTTATCTTTCAGATACGCGATGCGCGTAACTTCCCAGGGAAACAGCTCACTTAAATCCCTGGATTGCAGCGGCGTATCGATGTTTTCATTAAACGTCATACTGGCAATGATGCCGGTTCCAAGGCCGTCCAGCACATAGGTTTTTATGATATCGGTGTCTGCCGCACTTAACACGATGTTGGGCTTGAGCCCTGCATGCTGAAAGGTTTCATCAAGACTCTTGCGCCCTGTAAAACCCATCACGTAGGTAATGAGGGGATAGTCACACAGGTCAGCAAGGCGGAGATTTTTTATTTTCAGAAGCGGATGATCCGGCAAGGTAATAAGGCAACGGTTCCAGCGGTAACAGGGGATGCTTTCCAGCTTTTCCGACTGCGCCAGTTCTTCGGTGCAAATAGAAAAATCCACCACGTCATTGGCTGCCCACTCCACCAGC
>JBATIF010000281.1:0-5094 GCA_049667605.1 Gammaproteobacteria bacterium | reverse complement strand
GTGCCGTTAGGCTGTACGGTATGCGTATCCTTGAAAGGAATCGCAGGACTAACAACTGCGTCGCCCAATGATGACAGCCACTTTTGATATTTTGAGAAATGTTTTTGCCCTTCTTCCGGGCTGGAAGGATACTCACCCCCCAGATAAACGAATATGAATTGCGGCATTGCTAAATGTCCTCATGAATGTGCTGGTGAAATATCACTGCTTTTAAATCCTTTGGTAGGCGCTTCGAAAGCACCAATTTGTTCCCATATTTAACGCATAACGTTTCGCCTCAGTCGCGCGGCGTAGCCGCGTCGAGCTGGAGGCGTTTGTTATGTGTCGCTATCAAATCGCTCTGGAACATTTTCTAGTAGCCGTTTGCCGTGTATCACTGCCACAATCAAAATCTGCTCAGGTTCAACCCGATACACTAAGCGATAACTATAAATGAACCTCTCCCTTATGTCCTCATCTCCAATTTCTGGCACAACACGACCTATTAAAGGGAATTCACGGACATTTCTAGATACCGTTATTATTTCTGTAACAACAGCCCTGGCATAATACTCAGAATCTCTAGCAATATATTCTGCAATGGATTCGATATCCTATATTGCATCCGGCGACCAATTTACTTCGAGGTCCATTTATTAAGCTTCCTTTCTGCGTCATCCTGACTGAGCACTCCCTCTGTCTCAGCACGCTCAGTGCCTCTGTGAATCTTTTCGACAACATACAGATGGTATTGGACATCCTCTATTGAACAATCGTCAGGGAGCTTGTCTAGAAGCACCCTTACATCTTCTTTAGCTGTACTCATAACTTATTACCTCTTTGCATTGAGACATATAACATTTGAGCCGAGCTGCGCACCCTGGACACTCACCGCGAAGCGCCGCAAAACTTCACCGCGTCAGCTTGGATGACTTGTTATGTTTACTCTGCTCCATTTTCTCTGTTAGCAAGCATAGATGCATATTTCGCTCTTGCGCTACTATTTGGCTCAATGCCTTGTTCATTGCACCATTCTTGTAGCTTGGGTATTTTTATTGAGACTTTCCTTACATTTTTACCGCTTGCCTGGATTTCTGAAAAAGCACTACTGGCATTTTTTCTCCATTCATCATATGAATCATCAACTCCGTTTGGATCTATTTCTGCCAATAGTTTCCATTGCTCCTCATCGAACCAGCAGAATGCAAACACCAATTCGTCTTCATTGCTCATAAAGAATCATGTCTCTCATTTATAAATATAACGTTTGATTTCAGCGGCATTTGAGGCGATGCCTGTTTTTGCGGCAGCAAAAATGGGCCTCGGGTCAAATGTCCGCTGCAACGATTTGTTAGATGACAAGTTGCACGAGCTCACCGATTTCTCCCACCATGTAATCTGGCGCTACACCAGCAATCTCGCATGAGCTACCGAAACCCCACAAAACTCCGATAGATCTTAAGCCATTTGATCGTGCCGCAAGGATATCAATATTACGATCACCGATCATTACTGCACCCTGATCAATAAGTCCGGCTACTACAAGACTGGACAATTGCTGGCTTTTCTTGATACCGACATCACCACCATCGACGAACTCGAAAGATGGCAACAGTCCGAACATTGCCAGTATCTTTTCAGCAAAGTCTCTGCGCTTAGACGTACAGACGCCAAGCTTCAATCCAGCGGATGTAAGGTGATCAATGGCTTCTGGAATCCCCAGGTACAACTCATTTTCTGAAAACCCCACTTCAGCATAACGCTCTCGGTACTTCGTGATGAGTAATTGTACATCTGACTTTGAAGCATGGGGCGCCAACTTGTAAAAGGTTTCATCAAGTGGTGGTCCGATTTCTGCGGCAACTAACTCATCTGGCACGCCGCCATATCCACACTCTTCCAAAGCGAAATTGAAACACCGGCAAATACCCAAGCTTGGATCGCTGAGGGTACCATCAAGATCGAAGACTAGCGCTGTGGTTTCAAGGGACATGGGCTTTTCTTGTCATCTAACGTTGGGCCTCAGTCGCGCGGCGGAGCCGCGTCGAACTGGAGGCGTTTGTTAGAGGGCGCTTGCACAACATTATTTCTTACCTGGCTTTCCAATAACCAGGTTTTCTCTTCCCATGAGCAACCGCCACGATCACAATTTCATTGCCCATCTGTCGATAAACAAGGCTAAACGGGAAACGATGAAATACATATCTATGAGTGCCTCCAATATATCGAGGCCATTGTTCGGGTGATTCTGTAACGCGTTCTACCGCATGAGTTAGCTCTTCCAGAAAGGCCTTACCTGCCGGTAAGCTACGCTCCACATACCACTGCTGCGCGGCTTCGGCTTCTGCAAGTGCTTCAGGAGAAAATCGAATGTTTTTCTTAGGCAATCAACCGCCCGTGGAGTTTTTTACGTACCTCTTCCCAGGACAGTGTCTTTGCAGCACCTGAATCGAGATCAGCCATACGGCGCTCAATCTCTACTGCCCATGCCGCTTCGACTCCCTCCTCGGCAGGCTCATCAAGGCTTTCAATAAGCAGGCTGGCAAGTTCTGCCCTCTCTTCTTCATTTAATTCAAGAGCTTGCTTTAGTATATCTGTTGCGGAAGTAGCCATAATATTAATATTAGCACGCCTTTACTGATTACTCTGCCTTAGCCCTCTAACGTTTGAGCCAAGCCGCGCCACTACGGACAGAACCGCGTAGCGCCACAATACTTTCCAGCGTCGGCTTGGGTGATTTGTTATGCGGCGTTAACTTCAATTACTTCGCTTACTGAGGAGGGAGGCGGAACGGGTTCACCAGCTTCTATTAGACCTTCAATATGAAATTCAATGGCGCCCTTTATAAGCTCCAGCACCTCTTCCTGCGTTTCACCTGCGGCAATACAACCAGGAAGATCTGGTACATGAGCACCATATCCGGCTTCACCTTTCTCTATAACTACCATATATTTCATGACATATACCTCCAGAACTATTTTAGACCAGCCTGCTTGAGGATGCTCGCTAAAGTGCCCGGTGGTATATCAGCACTTGGTTTTCCCGCTACAGTGACCGTTCCAGCTTTGCCAGGATGCCTGTACTGACGATGGCTCCCTCGCATCCTGACTTGCTCCCAGCCATCCTTCTCCAATAATCTGATCAGTTCCTTGACCTTCATAAACCCTATTCCTTACCTAGCCGCATAACGGTTGAGCCAAGCCGCGCCGGCACTGACGCGACCGCGAAGCGCCACGGCTCTAAACAGCGTCGACTTGGGCGATTGGTTATATGCCGTATCACTCATGTGTTGATCGTTTGAGAATTTCTGACACCCACTGATTGATGCTTTTACCTGCAGCCGTCGCGCGCGCCGCAATCTCACTATGTAGCTTGGGTGGAATCCTGAGATTAAACTTACCTGAATATTCTTTGGTTGGAGGTATGCCTTTCTCTTCGCATACTTCCAGGTATATTCTTAACGAATTCTTGAATTCCTTCCGAAGGCTTGCGGGGCTTTTACCATAAAAATCTGCGCTCCCATTCAGCCCGAGAATCTCTCCTCGAAATTGATCAAGCTCAGGGTCATATTCAATCTTTGCCTTGTAACCATCGACTTCCATCATATTCACGGCTTCACCTCATATAACTCCAACCAATTACGAATACTGGCAATCGCTCCTTTGTCAGTATTCGGTGAGGGGTGCGGTCTGTGAAATACTCGAACTTCGTTGAAAAGCACTACGGCCACTCTGGAACCCGCCCTTTCTGATACATCCGCGCCCAGCGCTTTGAACAGAGACTCAATATCCCTCCATGGGATATTACCGCTAGTTGGTCGATTGTAGATTTGCTCTAGCGTTTTCTGATTCTTGCGCTTCATCTGCTATATGGTACCAATATATGGTACCATGTCAAGTGTGAGGCATATAACGTTTAAGCTCAGTTGACAGTAATACAGAGCGAAGCGGCGTATTACTGGTCAACTGCAGCGCATTGTTAGAGGTTAGCCTGGTGGCCATTTCATTTGCCGCCCACCAAGTATGTGTATATGTAAGTGATACACACTTTGTCCGCCGTCTGGATGCGTGTTAATTACCATCCGAAAACCATTTTTCTCCAAACCTTCTTTTTTCGCCACTTGGTTTGCCAATATAACCATTTCCCCAATTAATTCAGGCGATGCCTGCAAAATAGTTGGAATCTTCTTTTTTGGTATTACCAGCATATGTTTTGGCGCTTGTGGGTATCCATCATGAACAACATACGCATTTTTTGACTCAGCTATCCAGCGAGTCTTTGGAAGACTTTCAAACACACTAGGCTTTTCATAAAGCATTGAAAGTTCTTCATCGGTTATGTCCGCACTAGTAGCGTTAGCTGCCAGCGCAATAAGAAATGTGAATAATGCTATCTTCATAAGTACCTCTAACGTACTAAGTTCATGTGTGCGCGTAGCGCGTCACATGGAACGGGTTGTTAGATGCTGGTTTGCTGTTTCTAGGTTCCCTCTCAAATAGACAACCATCGTGTCGGTCTTTACCCCGCCGCCTGGTCAGACTTTTCAGTGACGGGCACAAAATATTAATGGGCAAAGCGAAGTGAAGCGAGAGTCGACTTAAGCGCTGCTTAATCGCTCTCGTTTCACTTCGCTTTTCTACCATTTTTTCCACTCCATGAATATCGGATCATGTTGGTTTATACAATCAGTCATGTATTATTTTTCTTTAGGAATATCCCTCTGCTGCATGTCAGGCATCTAACTACAATTAGAAGGCCTAAAAGTCGTCTTTGTCTTACGTCTTTTTGGCCAAGTTTGATAATTGATTACCATTTTATCAATCGCTTAGCCTCATATTATATCGCCTAAAACGAATCACAAACATGACATGAAGTTATTATGGAGAAAAAACGTTTACTCGATTGTGTGCGTGACGCTATCCGGTCGCGGCATTACAGCCTTCGTACCGAGCAGTCTTATATTCACTGGATTCGCAAATTTCATCCTGTTTCACAACAAACGTCACCCGTAAAATATGGGCAAGAAGGAAATCACATCATTCCTCACTGATCTTGCTGTCAACAGGAGGGTCGCTGCTTCGACACAGAACCAGGCGTTATCGGCACTACTTTTTC
>JBATIF010000280.1:0-1503 GCA_049667605.1 Gammaproteobacteria bacterium | reverse complement strand
AGCTGATCATCGTTGCGCGCCGCGATGGAGAGTTTTGAGCGCGCCGTAACCCAATTCGAGTGCAGTTCGAATGACACTGCGCTCCAGCCGGGCAGGCTTTTTACGGGGTCGGCAAGGCCGCTGAGCGGCACTGCGAGGCTTAGCAGCAACAGGCTGGCAAGATACCGCGCTGGTCCGGTTTTTTGAGAGATGACTGTTACCTCAAGTGGCAGGTTTGTTCAGAATCAGGGGATATCACTACACTTTAATATAGAGATCATATCCTGCAGCCCAAAGTTCCGCTAATGCGGCCCAAGGAGGCGGCCGTCGACAGCAAGGCGGCGTGCAGCGCGTCAGGTAATAGATCGTCAGCGCCTAGTCGGGCATCTGCCCGGCGCTGCTGCCGGTCAGCACTCGTTCGTAGTCTGCTACCACAGCGTCAAAGGAAAAGTGTTTGGCACGCTCCACGAACAGCTCCCTGGGCGCCGGTGCGTCGAGCGTGGCTTCAATGGCCCCGGCCATAGCGCTCACGTCGCCGACCGGTACCAGTTTGCCGATGCGGCCCTGGTCGAGAATCTCGCCGGGTCCGCTGGGGCAATCGGTGGCCACCACCGGACAACCGCAGGCCATGGCCTCGATCAGCACATTGGGCAGTCCCTCCCAGGCAGACGACAGCACAAACACGGCCGCCTGCCTGAAATAGGGATAGGGATTCTCGACATAACCCGGCATATCAACATCCGCAACGATACCAAGCTGATTCACCAACTGCTCCAGGGCGTTGCGTTCCGCCCCCTCACCGAGGATCAACAGGCGCAGCGGGCGCTTTTCCCTGAGCTGCGCGAATGCCTTGAGCAGGGTTGCGAAGTCTTTCTGCGGCTTGAACTTGCCCGCCGCAACCAGCAGCGGTAGCGCGCTGTCGCACAGCCAAGGGTGATCCACAGGCTGGCGGGACAACTCGATGATTTCGGGCCTGAACACCGGGTTGTGCACCACCGCGATGCGGCTGGCCGGCAGGCCGGTAATCGCCATGACGTCTGCGCCAACGCCGGCGGAAGGTGTTACCACCAGGTCCGCCAGTGGAAAGTAACGGCGCATCAGAATCGGCACACTGCCCAGCCACCTGGAGCGGGTTTTCTGCGAGGCCGTGGAAATATGATTGCGCACGCTGGGCAAGTAGCGCGTGTCAGCGCGGCACACCAGCGCAGCCAGCATCAGATTCAGGTTGGAGTCATTCAGATACGACAGTATCGAGACCGGCCGCTGCGCTGCAAGGTAACGGCACAGGGAGAATACTGGCGGGTCGTTTTTTCTGAGCATGCGCAGCAACAGCCGTGGCCAGCTCCTGTCGGCGGGCGTCGCTGCCGGGCCACGCATCAGCAGACTGCGCAGCAGCACTTGCAAATGGTACCAGCGGTGCATGAAGCGGTTGCGAGCCGCGTCGCGCAGATCGATCACGGAAATATTGGCGTGCCGGCGTAACTTGTCGAGCAGCCACCCCTGGTCGTCTTCAACCAGAAAATC
>JBATIF010000279.1:0-33711 GCA_049667605.1 Gammaproteobacteria bacterium | reverse complement strand
CCACGAATACTGGTTCCAGGATAAATTTTCCCATGACCCAAAGTTTTGCTGAGATGTTTGAAGAGAGTGTCGCTAACCAGAATCTGCGACGCGGTGATGTAGTGGTTGGTACAGTTGTTGATATTCAGTCAGATAGCGTGATTGTTCATGCCGGGCTTAAATCCGAAGGCGTGATCTCGATCGATGAATTCAACAATGCGGCCGGTGAAGTAGAAGTTGAGGTCGGCGACGAAGTCGAAGTTACCCTGGAGGCGGTTGAAGATGGTTTCGGTGAAACCCAGCTGTCCCGTGAAAAGGCAAAACGCGACCAGGTCTGGCGCCGGCTGGAAAAGGCGTTTGAAAATGAAGAGATTGTAAAAGGCCTTATCAGTGGCAAGGTCAAGGGCGGTTTTACTGTCGATATTGAAGAGATACGCGCATTCCTGCCGGGTTCACTTGTGGATGTACGCCCGGTGCGCGATCCGGTTTTCCTGGAAGGCAAGGAACTTGAATTCAAGGTTATCAAGCTGGACAAGCGTCGTAATAACGTTGTTGTTTCGCGCCGCGCTGTTGTGGAAACCGAGTTCAGTGCCGAGCGCGAAGAGCTGCTGGAAAGTTTGCAGGAAGGCATGACCGTCAAGGGCATCGTAAAAAATCTTACCGACTACGGTGTATTTGTCGACCTCGGTGGAATCGATGGCCTGCTGCACATCACGGACATGGCCTGGAAGCGCGTCAAGCATCCTTCCGAGATTGTCACGGTTGGTGACGAGATCGATGTCAAGGTGCTGAAGTTCGATCGTGAGCGCAACCGCGTATCACTCGGTATGAAACAACTGGGTCAGGATCCATGGGCCGACCTGGCACGTCGTTATCCTGCAAGCTCACGCCTGTTCGGCAAGGTCACCAATATCGCCGACTACGGCTGTTTCGTCGAAATCGAGGAGGGTGTCGAAGGCCTGGTGCATGTTTCGGAAATGGACTGGACCAACAAGAACGTCAATCCTTCCAAGGTTGTGCATATCGGCCAGGAAGTCGAGGTTACCGTGCTCGACATCGATGAAGAGCGTCGCAGGATTTCACTGGGCATCAAACAGTGTTACCCGAATCCATGGGATGAATTTGGCGCAACCTTCAAGAAGAATGATCGTGTCACGGGAACCATCAAGTCAATTACCGATTTTGGCATCTTTATCGGGCTGGATCGGGATATCGACGGCCTGGTACACCTGTCCGACATTTCATGGCATGAGCCGGGTGAGGAAGCGGTCCGCAAGTTCACCAAGGGCGATGAGATCGAGGCAGTAGTGCTGTCGGTTGACCCTGAACGTGAGCGGATTTCACTGGGTATCAAGCAGCTTGAAAAGGATCCGTTCTCGAATTTCGTGGCAGAACACAGCAAGGGAAGTTTCGTCAAGGGTATTGTCAAGGAAGTGGATGCAAAGGCTGCAATTATTGATCTGGGTGATGGAGTGGACGGTATCCTGCGCGCCTCCGAGCTTTCCCGTGACCGGATTGAGGATGCGCGCACGATCCTGTCGGTCGGGCAGGAAGTCGAGGCCAAATTCATGGGCGTAGACCGCAAGACCCGCTCGGTTGCTCTCTCGATCAAAGCGAAGGACAGCGAGGAAGAGGCCAGCATGGTGCAGGATTACGGCTCTTCGTCTACAGAGGCGACAACGAACTTCGGGGATATGCTGAAAAAGCAGATGGAAGGGGATGAGTAATCTGCCAATAATGCAATAACAGGCATGATTTACTCATGAGGCACTACTGGAACGGATTAAATTAATCCAGGTTGGTGAGGAAAATGACAAAGTCTGAATTAATAGAGATACTTGCGACCAAAAACGGACATCTCATTCACAAGGATGTGGAGCTTGCAGTCAAAAGCCTCCTTGAACAAATGAGCTGTGCTCTCGCATCGGGACAACGGATAGAGATCAGGGGCTTTGGCAGTTTCTCACTGCATTACCGCCCGCCCCGTATGGGGAGAAATCCAAAGACCGGTGATTCAGTGGCGTTGGCAGCAAAATATGTGCCTCACTTCAAGCCTGGCAAGGAACTGCGCGAGCGGGTCAATGCCGGTCTTGCACGTGAGCGGGCTCTCTAGCAGGCGATTGTCCTGCCATACAGGAATCACTACTACAGGTGAGAAAATCCTGCAGGGGTGCCGGATATCCATTCCCGGGCCGGCCATCTGCTGCGTCAGGCGACACCGTCAATTCTCTGGCCAGACGGTTGGTGCCCCGATCAGAATGCCAGTTCCTGTATATTTTCAGTTGAACAACTATCGGGATATCCACTGCTAATGCAGGATCTTCTCTGGTTGTTGTTGCCGGCGGGTGTCGCTATTGGCTGGTACGCCGCACGCAATAACACCGGAAAAGCGGGCAGTGTTTCGGATCCCATGCTCGGGTCTGAATATATCAATGGTCTGAACTACCTGCTAAATGAACAGCAGGACAAGGCAATTGACGTCTTTATACGCATGCTCGAGGTTAACAGTGACACCGTGGAAACCCACATTGCACTGGGCAACCTGTTCAGGAAACGGGGCGAGGTTGACCGCGCAATTCGTATTCACCAGAACCTGGTTTCAAGAGACTCCCTGAGTAACGAGCAACGCATGGACTCTCTGTTCGAGCTTGCCCAGGATTACATGAAGGCTGGCTTATTTGACCGTGCCGAGGGCCTGTTCACGGAATTAATAGAAAACAATGTGCACCTCTCCAGTGTATTGCCGCTGTTGCTTGACATCTATCAGCAGGAAAAAGACTGGGAGAAGGCCATTGAAATTGCAGAACAGATGGGTTTTGTCGGGGAACAGCAGGCGCGCTCTGTTATTGCGCAGTTTTACTGTGAGCTTGCAGAGAATGCGCGTGCCGGGGATGACCTGGAGGAGGCGTGCGGGTATATCGAGAAGGCCGGTGAGTACAACCCTTACTGTGCACGTGCCAGCCTGATAAGAGGCAGTATTGCCAGGCAAAAGGGAGAATACCGGGAGGCCCTGGGAGCTTACCGGCAAGTGGTTGAAAGGGATATCGAGTTATTACCGGAAGTGCTGGATGCCGTGCATTTTTGTCATGTAGCACTGGGAACGGTTGATGAACTGATTGATTATCTTCAGGAAGCCATTACAAGGTATTCAGGTATTTCGCCGGTCCTTGCCCTTGCTGAAATACTCAGTGATGAGAAAGGCGGCGAGTTTGCTGCAGAGTTTATTGCCGGTGAGTTGGGTAAACGTCCATCGGTGCGCGGTCTTTCACGATTTATCGACCTCAGCCTCAGTCGTAGCGAGGGTGCCGCCCATGCCAATCTCCTGATAATGAAAAATCTGACTGACCAGTTGCTGGAAAACAAGCCGCTATATAAATGCCATAATTGCGGTTTTCGCGGCAAGGTACTGCACTGGCAGTGCCCGGGGTGCAAGCACTGGAATACCGTCAAGCCAATCCAGGGCGTGGCAGGAGAATAGGCTGATTATGACCGGCCCGGCAAATTCAAGGGTTATCGTGGCGCTCGACTATGCCGATGCACAGGCCGCGCTGGCGCTCGTTAATCGTCTTGAACCCGGCTCCTGTCGTTTGAAAGTGGGCAAGGAATTGTTTACCCGCTCGGGACCGTCGCTGGTTGAGAAGCTGTGTGCAAAAGGCTTCGATGTATTTCTTGATCTCAAGTTTCATGACATTCCCAATACAGTGGCAAACGCCTGCCATGCAGCCGCCGATCTCGGTGTGTGGATGTTGAATGTGCACGCACTTGGCGGGGGACGCATGCTGACAGCCGCGAAGGAAGGTGTTGCCCGGTCAGCCCATGTACCCCTGCTGGTGGCAGTTACCATACTCACCAGCATGGACGAGGCGGACCTTGCCGATATCGGTCTTGCCGGGACGCCCGAAGACAACGTATTGCGGCTGGCGGCACTGGCCGCGCAGTCCGGGCTTGACGGCGTCGTCTGCTCATCCAGGGAGGCGCATGTTCTGCGTCAGCGCCATGGCGCCGGTTTCAGGCTGGTAACGCCGGGTATTCGCCCCTCTGGAGGTGATGCGGGCGATCAGCGCAGGGTGATGACACCGGGTGATGCGGTTCGCAATGGATCGGATTACCTTGTTATCGGGCGGCCTGTTACACAGGCGGACGATCCGGCCGGCGTTTTACGTACAATCAATTCAGAACTTTCCGCTTTAGATTAAACCTCCTCTCAGGCATTTTTCACTTGTGGCCCGGCAGCCTGCAGCTGCTACCACGACAACGTCATTCACCAGGGAAGAACCTGAAAACACAGGAGGAAGTTATGCGAACAATTCAATCCATACTTGTAGCACTGGCCATGCTCGTATCGGTACCGGTACTTGCAGGTCCCGTCGATATCAACAGCGCCGATGCCGCCACCCTCGCCAGTGCCATTACCGGTGTTGGTGAGAGCAGGGCGGCTGCGATTGTCGAATACCGTAATATCAATGGCCCGTTCAGAAGCGTTGATGATCTCGGCAACGTCAAGGGGGTCGGCATGAAGACGATCGACAAGAGCCGCAACAACCTGATGGTCCGGGTCCCTTACGTGCAGTAGCGCTATGCTATGTCGGTATGGCCCGGATGAATGTATCCGGGCCAGCCCGTCAACAACATTGCCTCGGTGATCTGCTGCCGGGGTTGTTTATCAGGATTGCAGGAACGCCTTGCAGGTGTGCCTATCCCTGGCCACTGTCATATCGCGCCTGCAAGGCGTTGCTGCGCAATTGGTTGAAAGAACCGCTAACCCATCCACAGCCCGGCGCATCTGACCTGTATTATTCCAATATATAACAGTACTATAAGCAATGCTGTCGATGGCGGGGCCTGTCATGTTGTTGCCGCATTAGCGTCATTCTGGTCTGCCTCTGCAGATTCGGGCCAGGCATGGTTCCCCGGAACCTGCCCGGCAGTTTAATATTCCGGCAAAATGGTCGACTAATAAAGGAATCATGCAACCCTCTTTTTAATGTAAGGATCTGTATTCATGAAATTATTCCCGGTCATCCTCTCCGGTGGTTCTGGTTCACGCCTTTGGCCATTGTCACGCGAGCATTATCCAAAGCCGCTGCTGTCGCTGGTGTCGGACAATACACTGCTGCAGGAAACAGCCAGCCGACTGGATGCAATCTCCGACCTGGGTGACGCGGTGTATGTGTGCAACGAGGAACACCGTTTCCTGGTGGCCGAGCAGGTTGCACAGCTTGGCAAGAAGCCGTCAACGATTATTCTCGAGCCGCAGGGTAGAAACACGGCACCTGCCCTGACGCTGGCTGCACTCTATCTTTTGTCAAGGGATCCTGATGCCGTGATGGTTGTGATGCCGGCAGACCACGTGATGCTGCAGCCACAACAGTTCGTGGATGCCGTCAGCCTGGCTGTTCCCTATGCAGAAGATAATGCGCTGGTGACTTTCGGTGTGGTGCCAGACGGTCCGGAAACCGGCTATGGCTATATCAGGCGGAGTGAGCAGCTTGGTGAGGGTAAGGCTTTCGCTGTCGCAGAATTTGTCGAGAAGCCGGATTTGCAGACAGCGGAAAAATATGTAGAGGCAGGCAATTATTACTGGAACAGCGGGATCTTCATGATGCGCGCCGCTTGCTGGCTGAACGAAATTGAGCGTTTCCGCCCTGATATAAAGAGCGCCTGCGTCCTTGCAATGGACCAGGGCCGGCAGGACAGTGATTTCTACAGGGTTGACCAGGAGGCCTTCCTGGCGTGTCCAAAGGATTCCATCGACTACGCGGTGATGGAAAAGACCAATCATGCCGTTGTCGTTCCAATCAGCGCGGGCTGGTCTGATGTCGGTGCATGGACCGCCTTGTGGAATGTCTGTGCGCGCAATGATGAAGGCAATGTAATCCAGGGTGATGTAATCGCCATGGACACCCATAATTCTTTTCTGGTTGCAGAGCACCGCTGCCTGGCAACCGTCGGTATTGACGACGTCATCGTCGTGGAGACTGCCGATGCCGTGCTGGTAGTGCACAAGGACAAGGCGCAGGATGTCAAAAAGATCGTAACCCGGTTGCAGGAAACCGACCGGGATGAAAGCAAGATGCACCGCCGTGTATACCGTCCCTGGGGTTCATACGAAGGGATCGATGCCGGCACTCGCTTCCAGGTAAAACGCCTGATGGTGAAGCCCGGGGCGCGGCTGTCGCTGCAAATGCATCACCATCGTGCGGAACACTGGGTGGTCGTGAAGGGCACGGCACGGGTCACCTGTGGCGAGAAGGTGTTCAATTTGCACGAGAATGAGTCAACCTATATTCCGATGGGCGAGAAGCACCGGCTTGAAAACCCGGGGATGATGCCGCTGGAAGTAATCGAGATCCAGTCCGGCAGTTACCTTGGTGAGGATGACATCGTCCGCTATGAGGATGTCTATGACCGCCTCCCGGAAACCAGTCAAGCGGAGTAGAGCGTATGAAAAGTAAAATCAGAAAGGTCGTGTTCCCCGTTGCGGGGCTGGGTACCCGGTTTCTGCCGGCAACCAAGGCCAATCCCAAGGAAATGATGCCGATTGTCGACAAGCCCCTGATCCAGTATGCAGCTGAAGAAGCCGTCAGGGCCGGCGTGGAAGAATTGATCTTCGTTACCAGCAGTAGCAAGCGTGCCATCGAGGACCACTTCGACAAGAATTACGAGCTTGAGACCGAGCTGGAAAAAAAGGGCAAGGACGACATGCTTGAGATTGTCCGCAGTGTTGTTCCGTCCGATATTACCTGTGTGTATGTACGCCAGCCCGAGGCTCTGGGGCTGGGGCATGCGGTTTTATGTGCGCGACCCGTGATCGGGGATGAACCCTTTGCCGTGATTCTTGCAGATGATCTGATCTATGCCAGTGAACAAAGCGTGCTTGGACAGATGATAGCGGTATTCAATGATCACAACTGCAGTATCCTCGGCGTCGAAGAGGTGCCGCACGTGGATACTGACAAATACGGCATTGTCGACCCGGAAGAATCCAACGGGCGGGTTACCCTCGTGCGCAATATTGTCGAGAAGCCCGCACCGCAAGATGCGCGTTCCAACCTCGCGGTTGTCGGACGCTACATTCTTACCCCGGCAATATTCACCTTTCTCGAGAAGATCCCCCGGGGTGCAGGTGGTGAGATCCAGCTGACAGATGCAATCGAAAGCCTGTTACAAGAAGAGCAGGTGCTGGCCTATCGGTTCGAGGGCAAGCGCTATGACTGTGGCAACAAACTCGGCTATTTGCAGGCGACGGTGGAATTTGCGCTGCATCACCCCGAGCTGCGCGAGGAATTTCTCGAATACCTGGAAGCCGGGTTTGGCCAGCATGACGGCAAGATCGGCAAAGCGATCAACGATTGAGTCCATTTCCAGGGTTGCCCGCAGGGCATTTCATCGCATAACGGCGGCATCTCGCCAGCCGGCAACAGAATTACTGCAATCTCCCTGCATGAGAACCTCCGGGATCCGGGATCAATCAGCCGGATTGATCCTGAAGAACGGGGCTTGTTAGCAATTGAATGTGATATTTTCCCCCGCATGCAAGCAGCAAACAGATTATTCATGGCCATCTGCGCGTAGACATGCAGCCGACGGAAAAGAAATCCGCTGATCAGCCCCTGCCATCCTGGTGGCAGCGACATCGCCAGTCAATGCTGCGCACCCTGGGCATGTTGCTGGCCACAAGCGTGCTCCTGTTGTGCGCGGACATGATCACCCCGGCGCCGTGCTGGGCCGTGTTTGCGCTGCTAAGCCTTGTCGCCTTTCCCATCTGGCAGTACCGCACCGAATACCTGCTGTTTCGCAGGCGCCTGGTGCTTGCCGGCGCCGCGAGGCCCGCGAGCTGGCTACGGGCTCTCCTGTGGAGGGGTGCTGTCACCAAGGGTGTACAGGCCGTCGTTTCGATGTTCCTTGCCTGGGTGCTACTCGCGCTGGTCGCCGCGTTGACGCCGTTACACGGCTACGTGCTGGTCGCCGATGCGATTTTCCTGTCGCTGCTGGCGGGGCCGGTCACCCGGCAACTGCAGGGCGACATCAAGGACCGGCACACGGGGGTGATTGCAAGACGCTGGCCATTGTTTCTTATCAACGGCATTGTCCTGTCCGTTGCCATGGTGATGCTTGACTTCTTTGTAACCGGATCGGCAGACACCCGGCACATGGAATGGCAGAAGCTTGCAGGGCAGGAATTCATGACCTTGCGTGACGCGGCCGGCTGCCTGTTATGGGGTGTGAGCGCCGGCGCATTGGCCGTCCTTGAAGCGCTCTCCTGGCATTTTTCCGAGCTGCTCATTCCGAACCTGCCGGATGTCGCCTCTCGCCTTGGCGCCTGGTTATTTTTCCTGCTTCGGGCGGTTGCGCTGGCCTGGCTGTATACGGCGCTGTTACTGGGTATCAGCGTATTCCTTGAAAAGCGTCAGGCCAGACGAGCAGGACGCGCGGCGGAGAGCCTTGCCTCGCGCAGCTTCATCATCACCATCATCCTGCTGGCGCTGCCGTTCTTTTATGCATCTGTCAAGCTGAACGCCTTCGACCCGGGGATCTTCCGGGCGGGGGAGCATGCGAGTGACCCTTGCAGGGCCGATGATGCCGGCCGCGAACAACTGGTCATGAAGCTGGACATGGCGCTTGCCAATGAACGCAAACAGACGATCGAGAGCGTCGATTCCAGCATTGACCGTGGGCTTGAGAATATCTTTACGGACATCGAGGCAGGTGTGGACGACTACCTTGACTGGTATTTTACCGTCACAGGCGAATACCAGCGTCTCGCTGCAGTTTTTACCGGTGATGTTGCGACAGCCATGAGTGAGAAGCTCGAGGAACACCTGTTCGCGCAGAGCGATTTTGGAGAGCGACTGGAGAGTCTCGATGGCAGGCTCGAGAACCTGTCCAGCGGGTGGTTTGCGCAACTCGCCCCGTCCCTTGGCAGCGAACTCGAAAATGCTCCCTGTGCCATCGGGCGGGTCGATCTTGCCCCGTTGATGCAACTCGACCGTGACAATCTCAGGGCCTCGAGCGCGCTGGCCAGCGGTGTCGGTGCGGGCATCGTCACCAGCAAGGTGCTGGCCAAGAAAACGGCTGCAGCGGTCGTTGGCAAGGTGGCCGCGAAGAAATCGTTCTATACCGGTGCGGCAGTCATCACGAAGATACTCGCAAAGAAGGGCTCGTCAACCGCATTATCCGCGGGGCTTGGTGCGACGCTATGTGCACCGGCAGGCCCGGTGGCGATTTTATGCGGTGTTGCAGCCGGGCTGGTGACCTGGCTGGCTGTTGACAAGGCCCTGATCGAGTTCGACGAGACGTACAACCGCGAGGAGATGCGCACGGATATACTCGAGACGCTTGATGAACAGCGGGAAATATTGCGTATGCAACTCAGGGAGAAACATTACCTGCAGATTGACCGGCTTGCCGCGCGGATGAACAATGCGCTGCAAAGAACGTTCATACCCTATAACGACGGGATGGGGATCAGGGGGAGCAGTGACGATTGACCGCCTTGTCCGACAGGCTCCTGGCGTATTCTTGCAGGGACCCGGATAACAGTTACGACGATGATGCAGCCACTAATGGAGCTAACAAGTATCCGGTGGCCGCGACGCGGCTTGGAGGGGTCTGAAGCTGACAGCATCAGCAGGCTTTGTGACTAGGGGTTGCCGCGCAGGACGGGTACAATCAGCCCGATGAATCTCCCGCAACGCCCGCATGCTGAAGACATCCACGAGACCCTGCAGCGGATATTCGGCTATTCTTCCTTCCGTCCCAACCAGCAGGCCATCATCGAGGAACTGATCGCCGGACAGGACAGCTTCGTGCTGATGCCGACAGGCGGTGGCAAGTCCCTGTGTTTCCAGATACCGGCCTTGCACCGCCCGGGTGTGGCGATCGTCGTTTCACCACTGATCTCGCTGATGAAGGACCAGGTGGACGCCCTGCAGGCCAATGGCGTGGCAGCGGCCTTCTATAATTCCGCCCTCGGTTCGGAGGAGGCCCGCCAGGTGCTGGCGCGCCTGCATGCCCATGAACTGGACCTGCTCTATATCAGCCCGGAGCGCCTGATGAGCGCGGCTTTTCTCGAGCGGCTGGCGGACATCGATATCGCCCTGTTCGCCATTGACGAGGCCCACTGCGTTTCACAGTGGGGGCATGACTTCCGCCCGCATTACCAGCAGCTCGGTGCATTGCGCAATCATTTCAGCGGCATCCCGCTGGCCGCCTTTACCGCGACGGCCGATGCCCAGACCCGTGATGATATCGTACACGTGCTCGGGCTCGGCAGGGCCAGCCGTCACGTCACCGGGTTTGATCGTCCCAATATCCGTTACACGGTGCTGGAAAAGCACAAGCCCTTTGACCAGTTGCTGCGCTTCCTGGAGCACCGCGAGGACCAGGCGGGCATCGTCTATGCCCTGAGCCGCAAGCGGGTGGAAGAGGTGGCCGGAAAACTCGAGGCGAAAGGTATCCGTGCAGCGGCCTACCATGCCGGGTTGCCGGCCGCCCATCGACGCCAGGTGCAGGAAGACTTCCTGCGCGATGACCTGCAGGTGGTGGTTGCCACCGTGGCGTTCGGCATGGGTATCGATAAACCCAATGTGCGTTTCGTCGTCCACTATGATCTCCCCAAGCATATCGAGGGCTTCTACCAGGAGACCGGCCGGGCCGGACGCGACGGCCTGAACGCCGAGGCGCTGTTGTTGTTTGGGGCGCAGGATGTGGGCACCGCAAGGCGGCTGGTCGAGAACAATGAAAACCCCGAACAAAAACGCATCGAGGTGCACAAGCTCAACGCCATGGTCGGACTGGCCGAGAGCGTCACCTGCCGTCGCCGGGTGTTGCTCAACTATTTCGGTGAACGCCTCGAGCAGGATTGCGGCAACTGTGATGTCTGCCTGGATCCGCCGGAACAGTTCGATGCCACGCTGGACGCGCAGAAGGCACTGTCCTGTGTCTACCGGCTCGGCCAGGGATTCGGGGTGGGCCATGTCGTCGACGTGTTGAGGGGCGCCGACAACGAGCGCATCCGGTCACGCCGTCACCAGCAGCTTTCCACCTATGGGCTGGGCAGCGATCGCAGCGAGCAGGAATGGACGTCCATCATTCGCCAGCTGATTCATCATGGCTACCTTGTTCAGGATATTGCCAACTATTCCGTACTCAAGCTGACCGAGGCGGCCCGGCCCTTGTTGCGCGGCGAACTAGACCTGCGCCTGGCGAAACCGCGTATCCGCGAAAAGACCAGGAAGAAACGCCCGCGAGCGGATGCCGGGCACGGGCCTTATGACGAGGCGCTGTTCGATCAGCTGCGCGAGCTGCGCAAGCGCATCGCCGATGAACAGGGTGTGCCGGCGTATATCGTATTCGGTGATGCCAGCCTGATACAGATGGCGCGTGATGCACCGATGGATGAGGCGGAACTGCTCAACATCACCGGTGTCGGTCAGCACAAGCTGCAGAAATATGGCAGCGAGTTCCTCGACGCCATTACGCTGTACAGCCTGGATAAGGGTGGGCAGGCGAGGGACCTGGACCCGGAGTTGCGCGCCACCTGGCTGGCCTACCAGGAGGGGCTTGACCTGGATGGTATCGCCACCCGCCGCGGTCTCACCCTGATCGAAACCGCCGAACAGTTAATGCGGCTGATCGAGCATGGCCAGGCAGTGACGCCGGAACGCCTGATTGCCGGCAACAAGCATGAACTGATCGAGGGATTGCTGGAACGCATGGGTGAAGATGCTGACTGGGACGTGCTGCGCGCCCAGTTGCCGGCCTTTGTGGCGGACCATGAGATTCGGCTGGTGCGGGCTGTCTGGTAGATGAGGGCGTTATAACAGGAGGAGATGACATCATGGTCTCCGCGTTGGCGCATAGCACAGCGTGGTTCCCGGGAGCTACGGTCGCAGGCGCTATAGTGCCGGGCGCGGTCACGAGAGCAGCCCGTCCCGCAAGCCTGATTAAAGCGCACCCATCCGGAGTCAGATACGAATCGAACAGAGCTCACGCTATATGATCAGCCCGGCAAAGGTTTTTTTAATCCGCAGGCTGGATACAACGTTCGTCATCATTCTTCGGAGAGTTCACCAGGGTGCTGACCGGGTAAGCAGTTAGCCGGCTGGAAGGCGCGCCACTCAGGCACTTCATGATCTGTTTTTTTTCTGTAACTCCCGGATCCAGCCACAAGTCATAGTCGGCGGGTGCAATTATAGCGGGCATCCTTTCATGGATCGGCTTCATCACCTGGTTGGCCGGCATCACGATGATGGTGCAACTTTCTATGCTTCCATCTTCACCTTCCCAGCGATCCCAGAGGCCGGCAAAGGCAAACACCTTGCCATCTTTCATGCGGATGTAATGCGGAACCTTGCTACCGGCATCCTGTTTCCACTCGTAGAAGCCGTCAGCCGGGATCAGGCAACGCCGGCGCCTGAACGGGGTGCGGTAGGTCGGTTTCTCGGCCACGGACTCGATCCGGGCATTGATTGTCGAGTATTTGCTCCGGGATTCCCTTGACCAATGCGGGACAAGTCCCCAACGTGCCATGACCAATTCCGGTTCAGTGCCGGCGTTGCGGATGATGGGTATGTCCCGGGACGGGGCAATGTTATAGCGGGGTTTTAACGCCAGGGTAGCGAGATCAGGCAGGTGGAAGGCTTCACTGATCTGCGCAGCGGGTGAGTGTAGGCTGAATCTGCCGCACATAATGGCCTCTATCTATTTCATTATCCCTGGATGACGCCGCTGCGGCGGGCCCGCTTCTGACAATCATGGTTCTGTGATAACCGAAAAGCGTTTGCCGGGTCAAGAGCCGGCACCGGGATAAATTATCCTTGCGGAGATTAAATCAGTAACAAGGCATCATGCTCCTGCACCCGGATGGCCGTAACTGCCAGGTCGGGAGAGGATGGCTAATTGAGAATAGTATGATGCATCAACCGAGTTGAAGTACCCTGACTGCATAGACCTGCAAAAAGCAATCATGGGCAAGATGGAGTCTCGAAAAATATGCTGCCTTATGCATACGTGAAGGGAGATGGTTTTGTTGTAAAAGTGATCCGTACCGGCAGACGCAAAACAGCCTCGGTCAAGGTTGAGGAAGGCAAGGTATGTATGGCTGTTCCGGAGTCACTCTCCGGTTCGCAGATAGAGGCACTGCTTGCGCGCAAGTCACGCTGGATTAAAGAGAAGCTGCGGCTGCAGCAGGATGCGGGGCCGGTCAAACCGAAGCAATATATCAGTGGTGAGCGTTTTACCTACCTGGGCAGGAATTATCAACTGCACGTGGCGGCAGGCAAGCCGGCAGCGGTGAAACTCAGGCAGGGCAGGTTATGGGTGCGCGTTCCAGGGGGGCGTGACAACCCCGGGCAGGTCAGGGATGCACTGACTCTATGGTACAGGACTCATGCGGAACAGAAACTGCAGGCGAAAGCGGAACACTATGCCGGGATCATCGGTGTGTCCCCGACGGCTGTGTGTATCAAGGCCTTCAAGAGCCGATGGGGCAGTTGTGACAGCAGGGGGTTGGTGCAATTCAACTGGAAGATCATTATTGCGCCGATTCGCATAGTGGATTACCTGGTAGTACATGAACTCTGTCATCTGCAGCAGCATAACCATTCGCCCTTATTCTGGAAGTGTGTTGAAGCGGTTATTCCGGATTATCGAGAATGCAGGCAATGGCTGAAACTGAATGGCAGGATATTGCAGATATAGAAGTCATTAACAGGATGCCGCTCACGTCTTCTACACCCGGAATAAATGCAGTCAGACTCGGTCGATTTGCCATAAACCGGTCAGATCAATCGTGTCTGCGTCCATCAATCCTGACAGATGACGACGGATATGCGCAATAACGGTTACTCTCGTGATGTGTCGTTACGCCGCATCCGGTTGTGCCTGAACCGGGGATTGTAGCCGTTTTCTCAAATACAGGGCTGTCTGCCCAGCGGGTCCTGCCGGTAGTAAAGGCGCAGTTGCCGGTAGACATCGGGATACAAATGATCGAGGTGAGCGGGTTGCAGGAAAAAGATTTCTGTGAACACCGCGAAGAATTCAGCGGGATTTTCTGCAGCATAGGGGTCGACGGCCGTGTGGTGGTGGCGTTCGACCTGGTGATACAGGTTTGCATAGGCCTGTGACAGGGCTGCCGTCCATTCTTCACGCACCATGCCGTAGTGCAGTGGCGGCATGCCATTGGCCGCACCGTTGAGCATGTCGAGTTTGTGGGCGAATTCGTGCAGGATGACGTTGGATGCCGGCCCGTGCGGACTGGCTCCGGGTCTTGCGTCGGCCCATGACAGGATCACCGGCCCGCGATGCCAGGACTCACCGGCGAGGGCGCGGCGGGTTTCGTGGACGACGCCACTGTTATCGTATTCTTCCCGGCTGACCACGAAAGTGGCCGGGTAGACAATAACCTCGCTCCAGCCGCTGAAGTAATCGAGATCCAGATTCAGGATCAGCAAACAGGCCTGTGCAGCGATATAGACGCGCATGGGCGCATCGAGAGTCAGGCCTCCTGCTGCGGTGATGGCTTTTTCATGCAGGAACAGGCTGGCCAGTTTGCGCAGACGATGCTGTTCGCGGTGATCGAGACACGACAGAACCGGTGCAGACGCGATAGCCGCATGCCATAACGGATACGGGATGCGCGATCGGAACAGGACATGCTGCAGCCAGGCGCGCTGCAGGCGTTTGAGTATGGATTTCTTTTTCCGCTTCAAGCCGGGCAGTGCCTGCACATGATGTTTATGTTTTTCAACTGTCGATTCTGGTTCAGGGTGTCACCATGAAACCGCTGGCACGAGTGCTGCAGTTCATCGAAAAACGTGAGGTGCTGACTACGACTGTTATGCCCATGGCTGGCCAGGCCACAGTCATGGGTAAAGGCTCGTCGAGGCTGAAACAGGCCGGGAAACGGAAAACCCCGGGATTTTCACTGCTCCTGGTCAGTTCGCTGTCCATAAAGTTGCCGGTCTTCAGTGACGGTGTAAATTGGCGCGGATTTCCGGCCATTAATGTCAACCATAAACGTCCTTACAATCGCTGCGCTGGTGTGCCAGGCAAATTCTTTTCTAATGCCTTCATGGGCTTTATAGCCGTGGCGCTTGAAAAAGAAGTTTGTGATGTAATCCACCTTTCCGGTTGCATGCCATACCTTGCTCCCGGTTGCCCGGTTGATCAGGTTCACTTCAAAATCGGTACCCACGATCGCCTCGTGTCCATCACTGTGGGTACGATGAAGCGGATCGAGGTTTATAAGCATTGTGGCATCAGGTGCAAAGGTATCGATTTCGTTTGCAAACTCCTCAAGGGCACCTGACTCCCCGGTCGCAAACTTGAAGGCCACATCCACGCCATTCGATTCAAAAGCTGATACCAGGCTGTGCTTGAAAGAGTGCATAAAAACAGGTATCAGGCTTTTTTGCAGCCTGGTAATTACAAAAATCCGTTCTACCTTCTTGTCGAAGGGGCTGATTTTTTGCGTAGTAATTGAATATCCTTCGTGACTGTCAGATTGTTGAGGGTCCGGGGCATTGACTTGCTGGATCAGCGCGGTCACGCCTGCCTTTGTGGCCTTTTCTATCAATTTCGCACGTGAGGCTGCTGATGAATCCCCGGCACTCAGCCCGGCATCGACAAATAACCTGTGATGGGAGTTGAGCAGGAATGAAAAGGCGTTCTCTCCATGTCGGTCGAAGACGTAGCAATGTATGCCGAAAATGGCCTGGTTTCCCGGGGGAAGCAGGAACTCCATTACCAGGTTGTACTGCGCAGCAGGCTTTTGGCTCTTCAACTCTGCTGCAAGCTGATGCAGGTCGTTGCTAAACATATCCCACTGCGATTTTCCCTTCAGTTCACCCGGATCAATAGCGCCGGGTTTTGCCACCGCTGTTGTCATTTCTTTCTCATTGAGCAGGGAAATAATCTGTTGTTGTGATTTTACAGAGTAGGACGTCTCTTCCGGTGTGCGCACAATCGAAGGGTAGACTGCAATCGTGGTCGTCTTGAGCGCCGTGATAAATTCCGCTGATTTTTCGCTGGGCGGACGATAAGCCGGATTGATTATATTTTTCGCGGTTTCATGTGTGCAGCCCTGAAGCAACAGTATGGCCAGGCAGGCAGCTGCTGCCCTCAGGAACAGGAATTCTCGCATGTTATTTCCCCCGCTGTTTATTGAGTATGGCGGCAGTCCCGGTCAGTAGCATTAGCTGTCGGATGACAGATACTGCTGAATGAGTATTTGTCTTTTCAGACTCAGCAGTACTTCGTCATGATGCAATTGTTAACCATCAATTTTCAATCAATTTCCTTCGAAAGTCGCAAATCAACCTTATGCAAGTTGGTGCCATCCACATTACCACTCCATAATTCTCTTTCTGTTTTATCGCCGTAGACATCGTCCTTCCTGATAAAAAGCACCCGCTCCCGGTTATGAAAAAGCGCCGGGCTGTCGAAGTAGGAAGGCAAAACCATTATTTCTTTCACGGTTTCATTATGAATATCGACGAAAAAAAGCCCGAAGCCATAAACTGCCGACCAGTCCCCCAACTTGTGCTCTTCACGAGAGCTGAACCCCGGCTTCCTTCTTTCCATCTTTGCGCATATAAGCATCAGCTTGCCATTGTTTGCAATTTTTGAAAGAGGATATTGAGAGGTGAATGCCAAAAATGGGGAAACATTAAAAGGTGTAAAATGCCGTGGCTTCCTTGAACTCAAGATTGCCGAACATGAGTAGATGTCTTCGCCGAACGGGCTCTATCGAATTGCCCGGTCGGCCCTGGCCAATGATGCATCCATGGCGTCATTTGTACCAAGGTGCAATATTGCGCTGAAAAGTCAGAGGCTTGTTTGATAATCAATGGCGCATACTAATACCCCGATAATTTTCTGTATATACGCACTAACTATGTTCAGGGTGGGTATGTTTTTATGCAATTATCTTCCTCTCAGTCGGGTTGTTCGCTTAATTCGACGGCAAGTTCATTTCTGAATCCGTATGCTGTTTTTTGATTGATTATTATTGCGAAAGGGCGCCACTGATCCTTTTTTTGTATGTATCCGGCGAGTGAACTGACGCCGATCAAGCTTCCGGATTTAGCATGGATGTGTGGTTCTATCTCGGGAAGCAGATGTTTCCAGGTCCTGAAACGTTTCAGAACATCGACCAGTTGCGCCGGGCTGAGTTTGTTGGCCCGGGAAAGACCTGCCCCGTCTTCCAGAAAAAAATATTCCCAGCCAAACTCTGTTGAGAGTCGTTCTTTGAGCGTCAAGCTTACTTTATCTGCACTGGTGGGTGCGCCATGATACTCAGCGCCCAGTTTCAGGATCAGTTGGTTGGCTATAAAGTTGGTGGAATATTTCATCATTGGTTTGATGACGCTGGCCAGATTCCGGCTGTTTAAATGCCGGTAGGTTAGCGGTAACGCAGAAGGCACCGTATCCCAGGATATTTCATCTCTCACTTCAAGCCCTTCTCGACGCAGGAACTCGGCAAGCAATTCAGCAAAGTACCGTTCTGCAATCTTGTCGTCAGGTCCGGTATTTATGCGCTCCGATTGGCCTTGCATGGCCGTGTAAATCAACCTGGCTGTTGGTGTAATGGGTGTCTGCTGTTCCGCAGACACAATGATGCCGTTCTTTCTCCGGGCAAAGATGGTGTTGAAATTAGCTGCCAATGCGCTCGGGCAGGCATCATAGGGATTGTTACTGCTTGTTGTGCCCGGCAGCCTGATATTCCTGGCGAAGTAAGTTGTATCGAGGTGTATGCCACTTAATCTGTAAATGTCTCTTTCTTTCAATCTGGCAGCAATAGTCCTGGCGATGATTATCAGTTCTTCAGAAACAAGAAACGGGTCGCCAAAACCCTTGATCCAGAGGGTGGGGTTGGCGCTGGAATCGTCCAGAAAAAAGTCGGTTTTGAACCGATGGCCTTCTCCCCAGTGGTTTAGTGCCAGGTAGGCGGTGACCAGCTTGGTGGTAGAGGCGGGTATAAGCAAATCTTCGGGATTCTTCTCAGTGATAACCTTGCCCGATTCATCCAGATACAATAACCCGGCGGAAGCGTATTGATTGAAACTGTCCAGGCTGCCCGCGAATGAGCAGGACAACGGTATAAAAGCAAGGGATAACAGGGTTGCTATCAGTACGAAACAGGGTCTGAATGAGTCCAAGGTATGACCTTTATGAGATCAGCTGCCGGCAGAAATAAATAATTGCTGCCAATAATACTGCTCGGGAGGGCAAGATGTTACGGCAAGCCTGAGAATCGATCGACATGAATGTCTGCGCTAAACCGTCTCGATCGTACCTCCCGATCGACCTGGGTCATACGATGCCTTCCCGGAAACCCTCACACCGACCCGGTGACTATCGATCTTTCATCAGTCCCTGAGACTGACGATGGGGGACATAAGCGGAACAATTTAAATGGCTCCCCGGGACGGGCTCGAACCGCCGACCTAGTGATTAACAGTAGCAGTAACAGTATTTTATGGCGCAAGAGAGTTCAAGAGCACAGTTTTCCCTTATATAAGCAGCAAATGTGCTCTGACACCCTTTAAATGATGCCAGTCCGACATGTTGAACATCAACTGGTCACGGACTGACACTGCGGGCAGTAATAGATCGCCTGTCCGGATCCCTGTGACCGGTTGATTACGCTGCCGCACCGGTAGCAGGGCGATCCCGCCCTGCTGTAAACATGATGCCGTGCCTGTCTGAAGCTCGCGCCCTGCTCCATCAGGCTGTTGGCGCGCTCAAGGTCGTTGGTGATGCCGCCCGTCAAGTAGGATTGTTTCGCCAGCCCCAGCATGGCGTCAGCGAGTGCCTGCAGCGATTCCTCTTCAAGATCCTTACCGCGGCTGCGCGGATCCAGGCCACAGACGAACAGTACCTCGCAGCGCAAGTAGTTGCCGAGGCCGGCTACGAACGACTGGTCGGTCAGTATGTTGCCGAGGCGCCGGTTGCGGAACTTGTCCGACGTGAGTCGTGCAACGATGTCATCCGGTGTCACCGTGCTGTCCAGTACGTCCGGGCCGAGCTTCGACAGGAAAGGGTGCTGTTCGAGTTGCGCGCTGTCCAGCACGGCGATGTCCGAGGCGCTGTAGAGCAGCGCGGAGCGGTCCTGGCAGTCGATTACCATGCGTAACTGGCGGTTGCTGGACGGGTACCTGTCGGACTTGCAGCAGCGCCAGCGGCCGTAGAGCTGGTTGTGGCTGTAGATGAAGAGGTCCCGGCCGATGTGCATCACCATGGCCTTGCCGTGGGTGGAGATGCGTTTGATCTTCAAGCCGGTGAGACGGGATTCCCATGGCTTCAGCGGCTCCAGGCCAAAATAAATGCGATCGATGATGCGGCCGGCAACCTGTTTCTCTACGGTGTCTGCGGCGCGCCTGATTTCTGGGCCTTCAGGCATGAACTCTGCTCCGGTAAACTCTTGAATTCAGCGGACAGTATACCTACCGGTAAAGGTACCAGGGTGTTGCGGATGCACCTTCAACCGTTGTGGAAATACGAGGGACGATCCCTATTGATTTTTTCGAGTCTACAGGGGTGTACATCTATCCGCATCGCCACGAACGGACTCTCTAATACCAGATCGTTGAGCAGTATTATCCGGGCTTTGTGGACCTGATGGTCGCGCAGGGCCGGCCGTTGCCCGAGTGCGTGCAGCGGGAATTCGAGGACCACCTCAAGTGCGGGCGCCTGGAGCATGGCTTGCACGCGTGCGCTGCCGGTCAGGAGGGTTTGACAAGGCGCGAGCAGGCCTTCATGGATTTACTCGGCCAGGTTGCCGGCCCGACAGGGCGGGGCAGGGTGGGCTGCGGCCTGTGTGCCGGCCCGCGGCGGATTTGAAGAGAAAAAGGCCGGCGAATACCGGGGGCAGAGGGTCGGGAGCGGCCGGGTGGTGTCTGGATCGGGGGGATTCAGGGGCAGGGATGCCGGCGAGACGGCCGGCTCCCGGGTGGATTCTCACGAAATACATGGGTTATGCTTCCTGCACGCTTTCGATCTTATATGCATTTACATTGTTGAAGAAAATTGTGCTGACAATCGTGATCGTGATGAGCTTCCAGGTGCATGGCGGTGAGGCAGGCGCGCTCGATGCAATCGACGAACTCAACTGGAAGCACCGTATAGTCATCGTCGATCCGTCCAAAGACGCACAAGCTGTATCCGCGGAGCTCTCCCGCTACCAGTACGAGATCGATGACCGCGATATCGTATGGTTTATCATCGAGCACGATCGTGTTGTCAGTAATTACCGTGGTGAGCTGTCAGCCGGACTGCGAGACGAGCTTCGCAACAGGCTGGCGGCGCGGCCGGGCAGGGTCATCCTCATCGGCAAGGATGGCGGAACCAAGGCGAGCTACGATCGATTTGACCTGGAGGCGATATTTACCGCGATCGATGCCATGCCGATGCGGCAGATGGAAATGCTGGAATAAATTTATCGATTGGTACTTATGTATTTTTATGCACATGCAGACGAACACCGATAAAGACCTGCCTGTCACCCCTGCGCAAGACGCTGCTTTCACGAGGTTCATTACCTGTTACGATCAAATACTCGACTGCATCGAGGCGGTAGACCCTGCCGCGTACGCAAGAACCCGTAATTTTGTCGACGGTGCGGTTACGCGCCTGTCGCCCTATATTTCACGCGGGATGATTTCGACCCGCATGGTTATGCGCAGCGTGCTGGCGCGGGATCCAGGCCGGCACGCGAGTGAGAAGCTGCTGCAGGAACTGGCTTGGCGAGACTACTGGCAGCAGGTGTGGATCGCCAAAGGTGATGCGATCGACAGCGATCTCAAGCAGCCGCAGCAGGATGTGTGTAATCAGCAGATGCCGCGAGCTGTACACAGTGCAACGACCGGTATCGAGGCGGTCGATGCGGAAATCGTCGAACTGTACCGGGGCGGGTACATGCATAATCACATGCGCATGTACACCGCGGCACTGGCCTGCAACATCGGCAAGAGCCACTGGCGCGTGCCGGCACAGTGGATGTACTACCATCTGCTGGATGGCGACTGGGCCAGCAACGCCCTGAGCTGGCAATGGGTGGCTGGCGCCAACGCGAACAAGAAATACATCGCCAACCAGGAAAATATCAACAAGTACTTTCACTCGCGCCAGCGCGGCACATTCCTCGACGTCAGTTACGAGGAGCTGGCCGGACTGGCTGTACCGGAAGTCATGCGAGACACCGACGTGCCTGCGCTGACAGTCGATTTGCCCGTGAACGACACGCTGGATATCGATCCGCAACTTCCGACGCTGGTGTACAACTACTACAACCTGGATCCGGCGTGGCGCGAGCATCAGCAGGCCAATCGCGTGCTGCTGCTGGAACCCTCTGTGTTCCGTCGTTACCCGGTGGCGGCCAGGAACATCGAGTTCGTGCGCGCTCTCGCCGATAACATAGCCGGCGTGCAGGTCATGACCGCGGAGTTCGACGAACTCGAGCGGTTGGCAGGCCAGGGCGGCATCCTCTACAAGGAACACCCGTTGAACAGCCACTACCGCGGGTCCGAGGATGCGCGCGACTGGATGTTCATGGTGCAGGGATACTACCCGTCGTTCTTCGCATTCTGGAAGCGCTGTAAAAAAGAAATGGCATTGTGGTGATGCCCGAGGAGGCAAACATGAAACACAAGATGAACATCAGCCGTCGCAAGCTGCTGCTCGGCGCGATCGCCTTGCCCGCGGCACCGCTGCTGCACGCGGCAGCAAGGACCCCGGCGTCCTACGAGGGGCCGTTCTATCCGACGCCGGCGATGCGTCACGATGACGTCGACAATGACCTGGTGAAGATCACCGGGTTGGTGCAGCAGGCCGGGGGTGAAATCGTGCGCCTCGAGGGGCGGGTGCTGGACAGCAATGGCGTGCCCCTGGCAGGCGCCAGGGTCGAGATCTGGCAGTGCGATGTCAACGGCCGTTACCTGCACAGCCGTGATTTTGGCTGGACCCGACGCGATAGTGGTTTCCAGGGGTTCGGTCATGATATCGCGCAGGCCGACGGCAGCTATGCCTTTCGCACCATCAAGCCGGTACCTTATACGGGGCGCACGCCGCACATTCACCTGAAGGTGCTGTTGGCGGGTGAGGAGCGGCTGGTCACCCAGCTGTACCTGCCGGACCATCCCGGCAATGCGCGCGACTTCCTCTACAAGATGGTGCCGTCCGAGGAGCGTGAGCGCGTCACGATGGTGTTCGATGAGGCCAGCCCGGAACCGCTAGCCAGGCTCGACCTGGTTGTTTGACTGCAAGGCTGTCTTCCCGACACATAGGTTACACAATACGTCGTTCGGGAGGATTCCCGGATGCCCTGGAAAGAGTGTATTCGTATGGATGAGCGCCTCAGTTACGTGGCCCGTCTGCTGGACGGGGAAGGCACAACAGGGGTGACCCGGTGACTAACGGTCTTATGGTCACTCAATGGCACACCGCGATGCCGCCCGAAAGACGTCGAAAGTGCAAGAATTTGAAGATGGCTCCCCGGGCCGTCTCGATCCGACCGCCTATCGCAACGCAGTCTCCAACGTCCCTAGGATGCAACCAGAATGACCCGGTGACTATAGGTCTTATGGTCACTCAATGGCACACCGCGATGCCGCCCGAAAGATGTCGTAAGTGCAAGAATTTGAAGATGGCTCCCCGCGAGAAAAGGGGACAGATTTATTTCTTCGGAATAAATATCTTTCCTCTAAAGCCGCCCTAAAATAAATTTGTCCCCTTTATTTGAAATACTTTTACCAGGTTACGCGGCAGCAGGTGTGGACGGCGTCGTGGCCGGGACTGCCTGTTATTCCGGCGCAGCGGCACCGGGTGGATTGTCCCGGTACCTCGACAGTTCGGCCTGCAACCACCCGGCGCTGGCGTGCCGCCTGCCGTTGCACGTGACATGATACTTACTGCCGGTCATGCTGCTGCCGGTCGCGGCATACCTGATGAAGTCTTCCGTCTCGTGAACACGCGACCTGATGTGTTCATATTTTCTTTCCAGGTGGGCGCGCGCTTTCCCTGCGTCATAGACTGAGCCATTGCGTTCGAACTCGCACCCGGGGGTTCCCAGATAGTCCAGCAGGTGCCGGATCTCGGCCTGCATATCCGCCAGTGCCGGGGATACCGGCAACAGCATCAGAACAGCCGCCATGCACTTGCTAACTGTCTTCATGCAACACCATCGCTGCCAGGCGACCCGGTGCGGGGGCCCTGCCGCTCACGCGAAAACGTACGCGCGTCGGGTTATGGTCTGATGACGTTACCTGCCAGGTAGCATGCTCCACGGGTTCGAGCCCGCGGTAGAAGACGTGATCAAGCGCCCTCCCGAACAGGGTTGTCCGGTTATGGTTGGTATAATCCAGCGATTCCAGCGCCAGGAGCCGTGCAAGGTCGTCGACGATCTGCATGCGTTCCTCACTCCAGGTATTGAAATCACCCGCCAGGACCACCGGTCCGCCATGGTCCTTCATTTCGAAATACAGCTCCTCGATCTGCTCCCGGTAGGCATCTACACCGGGGGTGAAGTTGATACCATGGATATTGGCGACCAGCAGGTTCTCATCGAGTCCCTCGATCGGGTAGACGCTGACCAGGCTGGTCTTGGGAAGCTGTATCAGTGGCTCCGTGGTACGCTGGCCACAACTGTACAAGGGCCTGACACTGGCCGCCGTCAACACGCCGGTTCCCCTGTCACGGTACTGAAACGCACTGTTCAGTGCCCAGTACCTGTGTTCCCTGTCCAGCATTCTCAGCAGGTCATCACCCAGGCGGGCTTCCTGGATCGTGACTATGTCGTGCTTGAGGATGTAACGCCTGAAATCGGTGGCCCAATCTTCCCGCAGCCCCTTGTAGATATTCCAGTTCAGCACCGAAATACTGTCCGGGTCCAGCCCGGGCCTGCCGGCGCCCACTCCGTGTGGTGCATTGTGCACAATATGTTCGACACTGCAGCTGCCGTTGTCCGTGCCCGCCTGCGTCACCGGCGTACTGTCGAGCAGTTGTTGCTGCGCGGCGACCGAGACGCAGCCCGCGAGTACGAGAGATACGGCCGGGGCTGTGAATGCAGAAATGAAGCGCATAAAGTTTTTGATGTAATACTGCATATGAAATGGGGTTATGAGGATGCAGCCCTGTAAAAGTCCAGTTGCGATCCAAAACAGTCCGCACATACTACCCGAAAAGCGCCTGGCCTGCAGGGCATCCGGCGTCCAATAGGGTCAGGCTCGATTGATAAGTCAAGCAAACGTCAGACCTTCAATATCCAGCAATTCGTAGTCAAACATCCCTAGGACGAAATTATCAGTATTGCCATCGGCTTCTATGGAAAGATTCAACTGGCCGTGCGTAGTTATTCCTCTATCCATCTTAGAACATATAACTGTTGCCTCTTTCCTGGACTAGCCATAATGTTTTTCTATCAGCCGCCATCTCTTTTCAGTGCTAATTTCAAGTAAGTATATATTTCGAACAAGAATTATATCTAATCCTGAGCCCCCAATGCCGGACGATGGGGGGCGTAAGTCGAAGAAAAGAAATGGCTCCCCGGGACGGGCTCGATCGGACATCCTAGCCGGACGCAGTCAATGATGATCACCCGGGAAACACTCCTAGTAGCCCCAATCTATGTCATCACCAGAGGAGTCATCCAAAAACGGTGGTTTTCTACCAACGGTTGATTCCAGCATGATTAGTTCGGCATCGCTGTGATTTCGTACCGGCGCTTTTTTGATTATCACACCCTGTGCAGTATTACGTATGAAACGTGGCTCTTCATGATGCCGGGTGGAAATGTTTTCGGTTACTGAAGGGTCGTCATTGGAGGTGATTTCAGTCTTTCCATAGCAGGTACACAGATAGGTTTCCCGATCGACAACCTCAAGATAAGTGCCGGTACCACGTATACCAATGATCGCAGTAGGTGTCTTGATCTTCTTCTTGCCCGATCCAAAAACCGACAACACTGCACCACCAAGTAGACGTAATATATCGACAACACCCTTGTTATTGTTCAGCACCATTCTGGTGTTACTTCTCAACAGGTATGCATCTTTACCCTGTGTAAATACAATCTCACTGTCTTCTCCGGTTTCTATAGTGTCACCCGGCTTGATTATGCTGGTTGGTTGAAGTGGGTGCCCGTTTATTTTGATCGAGCCACTCCAACGGTGTATCGGTTTGATTTCCTTGTCATCATTGAAGAACCATAAGGCTGAAGATGTGGCTGGATATGCAACCGACCCAGCTAGTAAATATTTTAACAGCCGTCTACGATCACTGTCTTTCAAGCCGACTCTCCAGCGAAATTGCGTCTAAAACTGACCCGGTGACTATCGATCTTTCGATCAGCCCCCGGGAATCTGACCACGTTCGCGGGCTGGCCCTCTTCCTGTGACTGCTCCTCTTCCGGCGCATCCCTGACGATGTAATGCTCGCCACTTTTGGTCTGGATGATGAATTCACCCGGCTTGAGATCCGGCAGTTTCTGCTTGCCGGAAAAGAGGGAATCCAGTGCACGGAATATGACCCAGATTAAAACCGCGCTTCCGATAAGTTCCAGCATCCGGCACCTCCGGCAATAATTCAGTTTCATCCTGCAGGATGCGGTGGCTCACCCGGTGATACTGTCCCCGCGCAGGGACGACCGAGGGAATCCCGGCCGGGAAACGTCGGGGATGTAGCGGACGCAGATAGTTACCGGGACCAGGGAATAATTTTGGAGTCCAGTCCGTCGTGTAAAGGTAAGTGTACCGCTAATGGTCAACACTGTATTCAAAGAGCCACACAATAGTGGACTTTTTTATCAAGTGGATAACGCTTCCGTGTTATCTATCTCGGGGGGGGTGAACAATGGATGACCAGAGAACCCGGCTATGTGACCGGCGTCAGAGCAATTACCAGCCACGATACCCATTCAAGGACAGTAAGGGCGCAACGATAAGGGAGTGCCGCAGGAAGATCCAGGACCGGCGTATAGGTAACATAGAAGCCGAGTTGACTAGTGGTGTCGTGATCGGGTGAAACCCTAAGAGTCGGAGCTTTTAGTGATCCGGCGACTCCCGGAGCGGGTGCACTCCCATCCATTTCGACGTGGTATTCATATACGCCGGCCTCAGAATCCGGCTTTATCAATAATGAGAATGGCCGGCGGGATTAACGCCACAATAAAAATCAGTGCGCCACACATGGACGCATACAGTGTTCGTTTCATAGAAAGGCCCCCCATTTCCAGATAAAGGTATTTCGGCGATCCTGCCCGGTCCTTAAAGTTTATTTATATCTGCCCATCGACAACATCTTCTGTGGTGCCCATAAAGACGCCACAGATGGCTCCCCGGGACGGTCTCGATTGCCGCCCACCGGTCAACCGCTGCCATGTGATCCCTCGCCGCCGACCCGGTGACTATCGGTTTCTTGATCTGCCCTATGACAGACGATGGGGGACGTAAGTCGGAGATATTAAATGGCTCCCCGGGACGGGCTCGAACCGCCGACCTAGTGATTAACAGTCACCCGCTCTACCAACTGAGCTACCGGGGAATGGAGAACCTTGCAAGAGGGCGCATCATACTGGATGGACTGCTTTTTGGTCAATGAACACGGCCCGCTCTGGCCCGGTCCAACTCATATCAGGGAAGAACAGTCAATCGGTTTGCCGTTGCAGCGGCTGCGGCTGAGGCGGGGCCGCCCGGTATTGGACAGGCAAATAACCCTGGGTTCTGCTTTTTTCAGGCTGTCACAGAAGGTGAACGAGCTGTTGCTCCCGCCGCTGCTGCCATTCTGCTGGTAGACGATTCGCTTGCGATGATTACCGGCATTCATCCTGATGCCGGCCTGCAGCGATGCGCCGCGCTGGATCAGCCGTTCATCTGCATCGTACTCCCTGTCGTCACTCTGGAACAGTAGCCAGCCACTGTTCCATTCACTGCTATTGCCGCAGTGTGCACCATCCGCGCTTGGGCAGAGGACGATTTTTCGCGCATGTGTGACTGCCTCGTTGCGGGCCAGCCGCAGCGCACTGACAAAGCGGTTGATCTCGGCGACCATGCGGGTTTCCTGGAGGAGCCAGCCGAAGCTGCTGCTGGCGCCGACGGCCAGGATCATGGCGACGCTCAGGGTGACCAGTAATTCCACCAGGGTAAAGCCATGCTGTTGCCGGTTTTTCGATCTCATCCTGCCGTCCGTGGTGGATGTGTGTTGGCGTTGCTGTAGTTTTTCGCGGATTAGATCCGCTCCTGCAAATAGTTAAATACACTCGTAGGAGCGGATCTAATCCGCGATTTGTATGAATAAATCCTGTCGCGCATGCGCAGCGCTCCTGCGAATGCGTGTGTGACATGATCAGGTTTTCCCGCCGTAGCGGACAGCAGGCAAGGGCGGCGTCAGCTGTAGGTCAGGCCCTGTTCAGGGGGTCAGCGCTTTCGCCAGCCGGGTGAGGGCGTCTTCCAGAATTGTCATGCTGGTTGCAAATGAGATGCGCACATAGCCGGGTGCGCCGAAGGCGGTGCCGGGTACCAGGGCGACCCCGGCTTCATCCAGCAGGAATTCCGCAAGTTCAACATCATTGTTGATGCCGTCGAGCCGGTCGATGACGGCCTGTAAATGGGGAAAGACATAAAAGGTACCGTCTGCCGGCAGGCAGGTGACGCCATCAATCGCGTTGAGCGCGGCAACTACGTAATCATGACGCTCCTTGAAGGCCTCGAGCATCGGCTGGATGCAGGACTGGTCGCCCTCCAGCGCCGCCTGGGCCGCGACCTGTGAAATCGAGGTCGGATTGGAGGTGCTCTGGGACTGCACCTTTTTCATCGCCTTGATCAGTTCGGCCGGGCCGCCGCAATAGCCGATGCGCCAGCCGGTCATGGCATAGACCTTGGAGACCCCGTTGAGCACGATGGTCTGCTCATAGAGTTCCGGACAGGCGTTGAGGATGTTGCTGAACGGTTCTTCGCTCCAGATTATGTGTTCGTACATGTCATCGGTGGCAATCAGCACCTGGGGGCAGTTCTTGATGACGGCACCGAGCGCTGCGAGTTCCGCTTTTGAATAGGCCACACCGGTCGGGTTGGACGGGCTGTTGATGACGAAAATCCGGGTTTTCGTTGTGATCGCCGCTTCCAGTTGCGCCGGGGTTATCTTGAACCCGGTGTCAACGCCGGCATGAATGATCACCGGCTCGCCATCAGCGAGGCGGACCATGTCCGGATAGGAGACCCAGTAGGGGGCCGGGATAATGACCTCATCACCGGGATTGAGCAGCGCCATGACCATGTTGTAGAAGCTCTGTTTGCCGCCACACGAGACCAGCACCTGCTCCGCCGTGTAGTCCAGCCCGTTGTCGTGTTTGAATTTCGCTATAATCGCCTGTTTCAGGCCGGGTGTGCCGTCTACGGCGGTGTAGCGGGTGAAACCGTCCTGGATGGCCTTGATGCCCGCCGCCTTGATGTGGTCCGGGGTGTCGAAATCCGGCTCACCGGCGCCAAGCCCGATGATATCCTTGCCGGCTGCACGCAGCTCGGCGACACGTGCCGTGACTGCCAGAGTGGGCGATGGTTTGACACGTTGTACCCGGTTCGCAAGTTTGATTTTGTCCAAGACGGTAACCCTGTAATTAGATGGAGAAGAAGTCCGGTGCAATCATACTCAACTTCAGTGGTGCGATAATAGCCTGTGAGTGAACTATTCCAGCTGAAATTCCCGCATCAGCCTTCCGGCGACCAGCCGCGGGCCATCAAGGCGCTTGTCGAGGGACTGGAAGACGGCCTGCTGCACCAGACGCTGCTCGGTGTCACTGGCTCCGGCAAGACCTTTACGATTGCCAATGTCATCCAGACCCTGCAGCGCCCGACGTTGATCCTGGCGCCGAACAAGACGCTGGCGGCCCAGCTCTACGGCGAGATGCGGGAACTGTTCCCGGACAACGCCACCGAGTATTTCGTTTCCTACTACGATTACTACCAGCCCGAGGCCTACGTGCCGGCCTCCGATACCTTTATCGAGAAGGATGCCTCGGTGAACGAGCATATCGAGCAAATGCGGCTGTCGGCGACCAAGGCGCTGCTGGAACGCCCCGATGCCATTATTGTCGCGACGGTTTCCGCCATCTACGGCCTTGGCGACCCGCGCGCCTACCTGAGGATGGTGTTGCACCTGGTCAAGGGCGACAGGGCCGACCAGCGCGAGATCCTGCGCCGGCTGGCGGAATTGCAATACACGCGCAACGAGACCGAACTGCACCGCGCCACCTACCGGGTGCGCGGCGAGATTATCGATATCTTCCCGGCGGAGTCGGACGGCGAGGCAGTGCGCATCGAGCTGTTCGATGACCAGATCGATTCACTGGCCTGGTTCGACCCGTTGACCGGCGAGGTGCTGCGGCGTGTGCCACGCCTGACGATCTATCCGAAGACCCACTACGCCACGCCACGCGCCGTGATCCTCGCTGCGATGGAGGCGATCAAGGCGGAGCTGAAGGAGCGTCTCAAGGTGCTGAACGACAACAACAAGCTGGTGGAGGCGCAGCGGCTGGAACAGCGCACCCTGTTCGACCTGGAGATGATGGCCGAACTGGGTTACTGCTCGGGTATAGAAAACTACTCGCGCTACCTCTCCGGGCGCAATGCGGGCGAGCCGCCACCGACGCTGTTCGACTATCTGCCGGATAATGCCCTGCTGGTGGTGGACGAGTCGCATGTGACCATCCCGCAACTGGGCGGCATGTACCGGGGCGACCGTTCGCGCAAGGAAAACCTGGTCGAATACGGCTTTCGCCTGCCCTCGGCGCTGGACAACCGGCCGCTGCGTTTTGACGAGTTCGAGAAACTCGCACCGCAAATGATCTTTACCTCGGCCACGCCCGGGCCCTATGAAGAGGAGCATTCGGGGGCGGTGGTCGAGCAACTGATCCGCCCGACCGGGCTGATCGATCCGGAAATCGAAGTGCGCCCGGCCGGCACCCAGGTCGACAACCTGTTGTCGGAGATTCGTGAGCGCGTCGCGGCCGGTGATCGTGTGCTGGTGACCACGCTGACCAAGCGCATGGCCGAGGACCTGACCGAGTATTTCGCCGAGCACGGTGTGCGCGTACGTTACCTGCATTCCGATGTCGATACCGTGGAACGGGTGGAGATCATCCGTGACCTGCGCCTCGGTGAGTTCGACGTGCTGGTCGGCATCAACCTGCTGCGTGAGGGTCTCGATCTGCCTGAGGTCTCGCTGGTTGCGATCCTCGATGCCGACAAGGAGGGGTTTCTGCGTTCCGAGCGTTCTCTGATCCAGACGATCGGGCGGGCGGCTCGCCACCTGAACGGCAAGGCCATCCTTTATGCCGACAGGATTACCGGCTCAATGCAACGTGCCATTGACGAGACCGACCGGCGCCGCGCGCTACAGCTGGCCTATAACGAGACACATAGCATTTCGCCGCGCTCGATTAAAAAGGCAGTGACCGACATCCTCGAGGGTGCGTTGTCGTCGGGCAGCAGCAGTGCGAAACAATACGCCAGGGTGGCCGAGGAAATTGTAGAATACGCGCGCCTGTCGCCGAAGCAGCTGGAGAAAAAAATCGCCAGCCTGGAGAAGCAGATGTATCAGCATGCCAGGGACCTGGAATTCGAAGAGGCGGCCAGTCTGCGCGACAGGATCCGCCATATCCAGGCCGGCAACCTGGGGCTGGTGGAGTGACCGGGGGATCTTTCAGAAAGGACTTGTCCGGTGTCTTCCGTCAAAGGCGACTATTCTTGCAGGAGCGCCTTGCAGGCGCGATATCATTGTGCCGATTTTGTTCGCGCCTGCAAGGCGCTCCTGCAGGCCCGCCAGGAATCTTGCCGTTTCATGTCTTGCAACCACCTGTTACTACAGGTATTGTCTCACGCCTTGCAGGCGCGTAGCTCAGTTGGTTAGAGCGCTACCTTGACATGGTAGAGGTCGTTGGTTCGATTCCAATCGCGCCTACCACTTTACAGAAAGCATCGGTTCACCGGTGCTTTGTTTTTTTATACATCATGTGGCCCCTCGTATCGGTCACCACTGGAGCGAAGTAATGCCGACAGTAACCCTTCCCGACGGCAGTCGCCGTGAATTTGATCAAGCCGTTAGCGTTTATGATGTCGCCGCCGATATCGGCCCCGGCCTTGCCAAGGCCGCACTGGCCGGCAGGGTGGATGGCGAGCTGGTCGATACCTCGTACCTTATCAGGCAGGATGCGGCGCTGGCGATCATCACCGGCAAGGATGAGGATGCACTTGAGCTGATGCGCCACGATGCCGCGCATGTGATGGCGCAGGCGGTACAGGAGCTCTATCCGGGCACGCAGGTCACCATCGGCCCGGCCATCGAGAACGGTTTCTACTATGACTTTGCCCGCGACGAGCCCTTCACTCCGGAAGACCTGGGTGCAATCGAAAAGCGCATGCATGACATCGTCAAGCGCGATTTGAAAATCGAACGCGAGGTCTGGGACAAGGACGAGGCGGCCAGGGTGTTTGCCGGGATCGGTGAGCATTACAAGGTCGAGATCATCAACGAGGTCATTCCCGAGGGCGAGGAAGTTTCGGTGTATCGCCAGGGTGACTGGTTCGATGTCTGCCGCGGGCCGCACCTGCCCAGCACCGGCAAGCTCGGCAAGGGCTTCAGGCTGATGAAGCTCGCCGGCGCCTACTGGCGCGGTGACTCGGACAACGTCATGCTGCAGCGTATCTACGGCACGGCCTGGCGTGACAAGAAGGAGTTGAACGCCTACCTGCTGCGTCTGGAAGAGGCCGAGAAGCGCGATCATCGCAAGCTGGGCAAGGCCATGGACCTGTTTCATACCCAGGAAGAAGCGCCGGGCATGATCTTCTGGCATGAGCATGGCTGGCAGATTTACCTGGTCATCCAGGAGTATATTCGCGGCATGCTGCGCCAGCATGATTACCAGGAAGTGCACACGCCGTCCATCCTTGACCGCTCCCTATGGGAGAAATCCGGCCACTGGGAAAAATTCTCGGCCGATATGTTTACCACCGAGTCCGAAAATCGCACCTACGCCATCAAGCCGATGAATTGTCCGGCCCACATCCAGATCTATAACCAGGGGCTGAAGAGTTACCGCGACCTGCCGTTGCGGCTTGCGGAATTTGGCTCGTGTACGCGCAATGAACCCTCCGGCACCCTGCATGGATTGATGCGGGTGAGAAATTTTGTGCAGGACGACGCGCACATCTTTTGCACCGAGGACCAGATCCAGGATGAGGTCTCCGCGTTTATTGACCTGCTCTTTCAGGTGTACGCCGATTTTGGTTTCGAAGAGGTCAGCGTGAAGTTTTCCACCCGTCCCGAGCAGCGGGTCGGCGAAGACATACTCTGGGACAAGGCGGAACAATCGCTGCAGGCGGTGCTCGAGCACAAACAGCTGGACTGGGAACTGCAGCCGGGTGAGGGCGCGTTCTATGGACCGAAGATCGAGTTCAACCTGAAGGACTGCCTGGAGCGCGTCTGGCAGCTGGGCACCATTCAGCTGGACTTTTCCATGCCGGGGCGGCTCGGTGCCCATTTTATTGCCGAGGATGGCAGCAAGCAGGTGCCGGTGATGCTGCATCGGGCAATCCTCGGGTCGGTCGAGCGTTTTATCGGTATTTTGATCGAACATTACGCCGGCGTCCTGCCCCTGTGGCTGGCCCCGGTGCAGGCGATTGTGCTGAATATCACCGACCAACAGGCGGACTATTCCCGAAAAGTGGAAGAATCCTTGAAAAATCAGGGATTGAGAGTCAATTCGGACTTGAGAAATGAGAAAATCGGCTTTAAAATCCGCGAGCACACAATCAAACGTGTTCCCTATCTGCTGATAATCGGCGATCGGGAACTGGAAGCAGGCACCGTGGCCGTGCGCACGCGTAGCGGAAAGGACCTGGGGAGTATGCCGCTTGAGCAACTTGCCGAGGGTCTGAAAACCGAGTCCGCGAGCCGCGGCCGTATTGTTTTGGAGGATTAGGGTATCGCCGCAAAAAAACCGCAACATCGGGTCAATGATAAAATCGTTGCATCTGAAATACGTGTAATAGACCAGGACGGTGAACAGGTAGGCATTGTCAGTATTGAAGAGGCCAAGAGAATCGCAACTGATGCGAGCATGGACCTGGTTGAGATATCGCCGAATGCTGAGCCCCCGGTATGCCGGATCATGGATTACGGCAAGTTCAGGTTTGAAGAGAACAAGAAACTTCAGACGGCCAAGAAGAAACAGAAGCAGACCCAGGTCAAGGAAATCAAGTTCCGGCCGGGCACTGACATTGGCGACTACAACATCAAGTTGCGCAAGTTGATCAGCTTCCTCGGGGATGGTGATCGGACCAAGGTAACATTACGTTTTCGTGGTCGGGAAATGGCGCACCAGGAGCTTGGCCTTGAATTATTGCAGCGCGTAAAGGCGGACCTGGAACCCTACGGGACCGTTGAGCAGGAACCGAAACTGGAAGGCCGGCTGATGGTAATGGTGCTGGCGCCAAGGAAACACTAGTAAAACAGGGATTAATCAAAATCATTTTTTGGAGAAGTTGGAAATGCCAAAGTTAAAAACAAACCGTGGTGCTGCAAAGCGTTTCACCAAGACCGGCTCCGGTGGCTTCAAGCGAGGCCAGTCACACCTGCGTCATATCCTGACGAAGAAGAGCAGCAAGCGTAAGCGTCAACTTGGCTCGCCGGCTGAAGTGAATAGTGCGGATGTGGCCATGGTGCGCCGCATGCTGCCGT
>JBATIF010000278.1:0-18533 GCA_049667605.1 Gammaproteobacteria bacterium | reverse complement strand
ATACTTAGTATGTAGTCCCATTCGCGTCTGCAAGGCGCTCCTATGCAGTCATTGGGCAGTGTGACGGCTTTCATTGAGTGCGTTCAACAGAACCTGGCCGGCCTGTTCCACATCCCTGGCGAAAGACACGACACCGTCTTCGTGTCCACCCATGGCGAAGATGCCTGTTTGCCGGACAGTGGTTTGCTCGAACAGGCGCCTTACTTCCACGGCCATCGCGGCTGTCCCGTATTCGGCAGATGAATCGGTTAGCGGGATATCCAGGTCTGCAGCGGCTTTCCAGATGTGCGGCGAATGCACATGCAGCACCGCCCGCAGCGTGTCATCGAGATCGTAGATCATTGCGTGGGTCAGTGATTCCGATGAGGGTTTGACAGGTCCGGATGCAAGCACCCGGTTGCGCCCGATGTCCCAGCCGCTGACCAGCGCATAATGACGGTTATCGAGTTTCTCCAGAGCGGCTGTCTGGGTACCACTGATGACGAAGGCACGCTTGCCGCGCTCGGCAGTAAAAGGCGTGAGGCGTTGACTGACATTACCGAAACCATAGCCGCCATAGCGCCCGGGTTCCTGCCCGATGAGCCCGCGTCTGCGGAGAATGCCGCGCCAGCGATTCAGGTCGCCCAGGTCCACGGCAAGCGGCGCAGCCGCGCTGAACCGCAGGTCGAACCTGATGACGCCCTCTGCTTGCATGCGGGCAGTATAACCACGTTTGTCGAGGCTAGTTGTCGACGGTTACCAGGAATTGCAGCTGGCCGCTGGAACCTGACTGCAGCGTGTCACCCGGATTAAAAGACCACTGGATAGGACCTGTTGCGCCCGCTGCGGGCTGAACGCTGACCGCACAGCCCGTCAGGTTTGCCGGCAACGGAAGCAGGCAGCTGGCACTGTTAAAGGTCGTGAACCCCGGCGTATTGTCATCGATAACGATATTGCTCAGCGCCTCGCTGCCGGCGTTGGTGTAGGTAATGGTATAGGTCAGCAGTTCACCGGGCTGTGCAGTGGGTTTATCGACCACCTTCACCAGCACCAGGCTCGAATCGCCGACCGTGGTCAGGTCGGTGCGGTTGCGCGCGGTAACCAGGCTGGTCGCGTCATAATTGAACGTCGCTGCAAGTGTGACTGCATATTGCGCATTGGCAGGCGCGCTCGCCGGGACAAACACCCGCACTAACAGGCAGGCCTGGTTATTGACGTCGGCATCCATGGCGATGGGCAGCGTATGCACAGGCTCGCCCTGCTCCAGCGTGCCGCTGCAGTTGCTGTCATCATGGAGCACGGCATTCCAGCCGGGTACATTCGGCGTTGCGATCAGGCCCGCGGTGCTGAAGCTGACCGTACCGCTGCTATAGGCCGTGAAGGTGTGCGGGTAGGACAGCGTGCTGCCCGGGGAAGCAGAACGGCTATGGTCCGGTGCAAAGGCCGGTTCGCGAGCATCACCAAAGGCGATTCCGCTATAAACCTGTCCGGAAACAGGTGTGATGCTGATCTGGTCCAGGGCCGTTGCGGCAGCTGTGTCCCCTGCTCCGCCGTCTGCCTTGCTGACTGAAATATAGCTGCCCGGCGTTGCTGCAATGATGTCGATATTTGCGCCACTGGCCGCATCGCCAATCCAGAGAATGAACTGGCCGCTTGCATCGGTCGTCGTGGTATCCAGCGTTGCGCCGTTACTGGCCACTACCGGCATGCCGGGCAGGCCTGTCTCGTTGCCCGTGACATTCCCGTCATGGGCCGTTGCAGCGCCGCTGCCGTTGTCTTCAAATACAGTTCCTTCAAAGCGGCTGCCGTGAAAATTACCGAAGTCCTTGCCGCTGATATTCGCGCCGGCCATGGTTACGGAGTGACTACTGGCCGTGGTGAAGACATGTCCCGCGGGCCCGATGGCGGCCGGTGGACAGCTTCCAGGCACCGGGACGCTCTCCCCCGCGGCCTCGATGATTGCATAGCTGCCATCAAACACACCGGTGAAGACATAGTCACCGCTGGCATCGGTCTGCACGCCCTGGCAGGTCCCTCCAACCGTATCGTGGAGCACCACCGTGGCCCCGGTGATACCGCTCTCGCCGCCATCGATGATGCCGTTATGGTTGGCATCCGACCAGACCCGGCCCGTGATCTGTGTGTCGGGTGGCAGTGGTGTATCGTCAGGTGTTATGACGGCACTGGTTACAGTCGGTGTTGTTACACCGCCATAGGTGTAGGTATCGATATAGCGTGCGTTGCCAAAACTGGAACTGGTGAAATTCCCCCAGGTATGACGGCCTGCCAGCAGGCCGGCAGGTAACGTGCTGGTGCCGCCGAGTACCGTTTCGTCGTCCCAGAATACCAGTGTGTTCGCGGTACCGCCGCCCGACAGGGCCTGGTAGATCGTCAGCCCCGGCTCATCTCCGCCGCTGGTTTCGGCGTCCGAGGCGACGAAGTGATATTCGCCCGCCCTCAATTGCAGGCGGGCGTTGTAGGTGCCGACCGGAAGTATGGCGTCGTTGTTGTCACGGCCGTCCCACGTCACTCCATTAGTACCCGGTGTGGCCGGACCCAGCAATAACACGTCCCCGGCACCGTAAATGCTGTCCTGGTTGGTATCGATGACGATTGCGTAGTTGACGACGCCATCGGTGTCAAAATAAAAGGTGCCGCTGTCCTGGATTCCCGTTGTGAAGCCGGGCGAGATGCCGGCATCTACCCCCTCGTCGTCCTCGAAGCGGAAGTTGCCGACCACCGGGGGCTGCGACGGCAACGGGCCGGCGGCCACCACCGGGTAGCCCACGTAGACGGGATAGGCCGGGGTGAGATTATTGCCCGCGGTCGGCACGCTGATACCCGAGTGCGGTGCGTCCACACCAATGCCATTGGATACGATCTCATAGACATAGCCGGCGAACTTGTTCAGGTCCAGTTTCCAGATAAAATTCGTTCCCGGTTCGTTACCCGGTGTCAGGGAATAGTAATCTGCATCGGTGGAAAACGACTTTGCGTAACTGCCGGTATTATACGCCCAGCTGTAGGCCCACAGGCGGCCGGCCGTAAGGCGCGGGTCTGGCAAGGTGGCCGTGTTCGGTGTAACGGTGATATCAAATCGCTTGAACACACCATTTGTCGCATTGTTGTTGTACAGGCGGACCTCGTAGGTGCCACTGTTTGTCGTAGTATATTTCAATGGATTTCCCAGCGGCGCACTGAATGTGTCGGTGCACGTAACCCGGCCGACCCCGGTTGTTGCTGTCGAAAGGGTCTGGTCCAGGACAATGGTACCCACCGGGTTGCGCAGCTGAACGCGCAACTGGTCACTGTTTGCATTACCGCAGAGGGAAAAATTGATTACCTCGCCCGCTGATGCGATGTCCACGTACAGGGGCCGGTTCATCGGGAGCAGCAGTGCCTGTGTCGCGCCGTATTCATACAGCGGCTGGGTCAGGCCCACCTGTTTGGAGCCCTCGGCATACAGTCCCTGCCAGGGCGCGGCAAGCAGGCTTGCGGCGAACAATAGCCCGCCCACCATTCTTGTCCGGTGATGTATCCGGCGCACATACTGTAGAAGTTGCGTCATGGCTGCCATGTGTCTGCTGCGTTTCATCATCTTCCCTGGGGCTGAAGATCCTGGTAAAGGTTTTCTGCGTCAATGTTGTCTGCGCTGATGAGCAGCAGTTCCACGCGGCGGTTATAGGCAAGCGCTGCCCTGCTGCGTCCGGGCTTCACCGGATCCAGTTCGCCCATGGCGCGCACAGTCAGTCGCTGCGGAGCGATGCCTGTTTGCAGCAGGAACTTGCGGGCAGCATCGGCGCGGCGTTGCGACAGCGCCAGGTTATAATCAGCGCCGCCGGTTTCGTCGGCATAGCCTTTCAAAAGGAGTCGGGTTGATTCGACACGTAGCATGTAGTCTGCAACCCGCTGCAGCAGGGCCTTTGAAGCTGCTACGAGAAGACTGCTGTCATGGGCAAAATGCAGTCTGTCGGGGAGTTGCAGCCGCGTTTCCTCGATACCCTGGCAGCGCGCCGTGTTGTTCCTGATGTCCCGCTCGATTCGCTCGGCGGCCATGATTTCAGACGCGGCATGGCGCCAGCCAAGTTCATTGGTTTCATGGCCGATCCAGACCAGCTGCACCTCGAGGCGGGCAACATCGCAGGCCGTGCAATCAAAGAACGCGCTGTTTTTGGCAGCTTCAGCCGAGGCCCACAGGTCCTCGCGCAGGTAACTACTGGTGTCGATGACCGGTGTTGCCGTGTCGATCACGCTGCCCTGCTCCAGGCCGCCGATAATGGTTTCGGCCTGTTGCAAGGCGGCGGCAACCACGGCACTGCGGTCATTGTCGGTGTATTCATCAAAGGCCATGTCTATCCATGCTTGCGCCTTGCAGAAATGATAGTTCTCCATGGACGTGCCCGCGCTATTCAGGGTTGCAAGCCGCTGGCGCAGGCTGTTGATCCAGGCGATATCGTTTTCAATAGCAGCTTCCGTTATGCGGTCCGATGGTTCATGGACACCACGGGGCGTGTGCGCTTCATCAACAACCCGGGTGGTAACCGTACAAGCACTGCCTGTCAGCATGATGGCTGCAGCAATGAATATCCTGTAATCATATCTCATCATGGTTTCCCGCCTTGGCCTATTGCAGCCAGTTGAACATTTCTTCATCAAACTTCACGCGCATGCGTGCATAAGCGCCCGGGTTGCTGACGTCTTCTTCATCGAGGTCTTCATCTTTGAAACCGAAAAAGTTATAACCCGCCGACAGCCACAGGTTGCGTGTCAGCTGGTAACCGGCTTCCAGACCCAGCCCGTACTGCCGCGCATCAAAACCTTCCATAAACAGGGTGCTGCCAATCAGGCCGAGATCCCAGCGTTCACTCAAGTCATACATGACGCGCGCACTGAGCAAGTGCGCCATGAAATCGTTGTCATAATCGGCGGCATCTTCCGATACCCACTTACCGGCATAGCGTCCACTCAGGGTCAGTGGCCGCGTCGGGTGGTAGTTGGCATGGGCGGACCACATGTGAACGCGGCGCAGTTCATCGATGGCCTCGTCTTTTTCGTAAATAAACTCGTAGCGCGACAGCACCTGCCAGCGGTTGGTGTCCGTATCCCGGTAGGCCAGCCCGAGTTGCATGCGATCGCGTGTCTGCAGGTCATCGCTGTCGCGGGCACGATCCAGGGTCAGGGTGTTTTTCGCCAGCGCTGTCCAGTCCCGGTCGAGCTTTCTGGCATAACCTAATGTATTCAATAGATTATCTGTGGCGTCACTGCGGCGCAATTCAAGCCGGGCCGTGCCTTTCCAGAGCGGGTTGGCCGTGTACTCGATAGCGCCCGTCAGGGCAGTGGCCTCGTCTGTTATATCACCGACGAGGGGGTGGATGCGCTCGAATCCGGTCTGGATGCGCAGTCCCTCGGCAATGGTCCAGAGATTGCGCAGGCCGATGGAGGCCTCGGCCTCGCGGCCACTGATGGCATCGCGCAGCCGGTATTCGTTGAACAACTGCCCGTCTTGCATGTAATCGTAATCGAGGCCCAGCACCGTGGTATTGCTGCTGTTGCTGTCTGCGTTCAGTCCATAAATTCCGCTCAGGCTGTTGATGAACTCATGGCGCAGGTAGAGACGTCCCCGGTCTGTCAGCTGATACTCGCCGGCGACTGCGGCCTGTTTCACGTCACTGTCCGAAATATCCTGTTCGTACTCGAGTGACACATTCGCCTGTGGAAGAAACCCGGGCTGCCAGCCGAGCTTGGCCCGGATACTGTTGGTTTCCCTCGGTGTCGTGCCCTCACTGGCGGGCAATGCGGGGGCCGTGGTTTCCTTTGCATGACGCAAGCCGACCTCCGCGCGCAGGTTAAAGGGCAGGTCCCGGTCGATGTAGATATCTGCACCGCGCCGGTTCCCGCCGTTTTCCCGGTCTTCGGTATACAGCACCTCAGCGGAGAGCCGCGAATGATCATCGATCCTGACGACTGCTCGCGCACCGGCCTCGCGCCGGCCGGGCGTGACCGAGGCGGTCGGGTTGTCGAATGCCTTGTCCGTGTCAGCGGCATATAGCCGCGCCTCCAGGCGTTTTCCGCCATGGCGGTATTCAATCCGTTTCGCGGTGCCAGTCTTGCCGACTTCACGCCGGGATTGTGCGATTTCAGCAAGCAGTCTCCCCTGCTCCCCGACCTTCACCGACAGGTTGGTACTATAGAGCTCATAGTTGTTGCCGGGCTCATCGTCGCGTACGAACGAGGCGCCCACATCGATATTTTTTGACAGGCGCAGCTGGCCGTTGAAGCCGTAGATCCAGAAATCCTCGCCGCCTTCGTCGACCTCGAAGGCGACACGGATGCTGACCGGGTTCAGATTTTCATCGACACTGGATACGGGCCGGCGAAACAGCAACGTGCCATCGATTGCGTTGATGGTGTAGTCCGCGAACCGTGTTTGCTGCCTGGTTTCGATCACCAGTGCCGGCTGGTTGCGGTCGCGGGTCAGGATTTCGACCTTCTCGCTGTTGCGTACAATTTCGCTGGCACCAATGCTGTAAGGCCCGGATATTCCCTTCCCCGGTATCTCAATGACACGCTGGCGGCTGTCATTGTAAGAGGAAAAATAGTTAATGGAGACTCGCTCGGTTTCATAATGGCCACGCAGGCCGGTGAGACTGCGGCTGTAATTACCCAGCCTCAGTGCCTCGCTATCCGACTGCGTAGTGTAGTCACCATAGAGCGTATAGGACTTGCCCTTGTCGAGTCGGACATACAGGTCGCTGGTTGACTGCGCATCGAAGCCCTTGATAGCGGAGTCCCCGTACACCGGGTAAAACTCGTCCGGCTGAATATCGCGGAACAGGCGGTCTTTTAAATCCTTGTCGGAGTCGTAGGACAGGGTCAGCAGAAAGTCACCCTTGACCTTGCCCTTGAGAAACATCGAACCGCGTACGCCCCCGCGCAGCCTGTCGTCTTCACCGAATTGCAGCTCACGAATCTGCTCCTCGAAGCTGTCCTGTTTGGTAGCCGGTGCCAGGTCACCTTCATCGAGCCGGCTGAAATCAATGGCGCCTTCAATCACGCCAACGGCAATCAGCGGCCGCAAGTCCGGCAGGAAACTCACCTTGACAGTCGATTCAAGCACGCCGCTGCTGACGCGCACCAGCGCCTCACCCGGTTGTTGCGGGGGCAACAGGTCGAAGATGGCTTCGCCGCCCTCGATGAAGGCCTGTATGCCGGGTTCACGCGGGTCCAGGTCATCGACATCCCAGCGTCCCTCAGTGGCCTCGAGGGTGACCGGGGTGCGCGCGGTCACCCGCACATCGTTCTCATCCTGCAGCTGCACCACGACCGGCGCCGGGGTATGCCCGTCCGCCGGTGTGCCATTGCCGGGAACGGAAAGCGACAGTTTACCGAGGTTACCCGGGGCAATGATTGTAATCGCAAGGCTGCCACGCTTGTTGCCAAACGGATCCAGCTGGCGTACTTCAAGCCGGTTCTCACCCGGCGTCAGCTTGACGGCAACATATTCCCAGGCGCCGACAGAGCGGCTCGACATTACCGCCTTTTGCCCAACACGGTTCTCCGGTATCAACACGTTGTTTACCAGCAATGGCAGGCGGGCCCCGGCAGCACCCTTGACCTGGATGGAAAGCTGCTGGCCGGCAACGGTATCGCCGTCACGCAGACCGATAAAACCGAGTCCGGGTTCAACACCCGGCAGTACCGATTCCAGACTGGCGCTGGCAGCCTGGCGCAGCGGGGTTGCTGGCAGGTTGGAAAGCGCCGGGCCCGGGCTGGTTTCGGTAAACACCGGGACGAAATCGACGATGTGACCGGCGGCATCGCGTACACCGCTGGCCGGCCGTGAACGCGGGTCCGCCAGGGGACGCTCGCCATCGGCGCGCAGCTCATGGCTCAGTTGCTGCTCAACCTCGGCCACCAGTACCTCGCCCTGCAAACGGCGCTGCTTGATCTGTTTTACGATTGCCGGTGTACAGGAGCCTTCCGCAAAATCGGCGCGATGCAGTTCACCTTTCTTCAGGTCAACGAACAGGCTGTTCGGATCGCCTGCATTGCGGTTGCCAAGGGTAATCATCTCTGCACCGGCCGGCAGCGTGGTTGCATCGACCTTGAGGGCGTGCGTGCGCGGTGAGATTCCCACAAAGCTGTATTTACCCTCGACATCGGAGACAACAAAGGTTCCATCATCAAGATAGATGCGTACCCCCGGAATACCGGGTTCCTCTGCACCCTGAAGACGGTCACGATTGCAATCGACGAAGATCTTGCCGAGGATCAATGCCTCGTCACGGAATACGTCATCGGCAATACGCACTTTGGCCTTGGCCACGTTCGATGCAGCCGCATTGCTGATCAGCTGTGCACTGTTGATGCCGTCGCCACGCAGTGCACCGGTGCGTATCTGGACACGATATTGCAGGATATGTTCTGCAGCAGGGGCCAGTGTTCCAAGCTGGTACAGCAGTTGTCTACCCGGAGCGCCTTGCGGGTCGCCGATGCGCAGCTCATCCAGGCGCGAGGTGCCGCGCTGGTAGGCAAAGCCGGCGGGCAATTCATCGACCATGCGGGTATCTGTCAAGGTAATCCCGGTGCCGTTTGAAATTTTCAGCGTGTAGAGAACGCTCTCACCGAGCCCCGCAACCGTTTTTGAAGCCGTCTTCTCAATGAACAGGCCCGGTTGTGCGGTTCCGGGGTCCAGTGGCAGGTCGATAAACACCGGGCCGGAGAGAGCCGAAACCGTAAAAGTGCCGCCGTAAGACCCGCTGGCGTCGATATCGCGCCCGGCCGGTAATGACGCCGGTGGCAGCGTTGACGGGAAGCTGTGAGTAGCAGGCGCCAGCACATCGAGGCGGTAATCACCGGCAGCGACGAGCGGGAACTCGTAGCGGCCGTCTGCACCGGTCACTACCTGGCTGGGTGCCGGGTTGCCGCTCATGTCGAGTACGACAGGTGTAAAGTCATTACCGCCGGCATCAATTCCGAAAAGTGTTACGGTGGCGCCGGCCAGCGGCTGGTTACTGGCTGAATCAAAAACCACGCCGGCCGGGTCAATCAGGATCATGGAACTCACTGATATGCCGGCGCAGTTGGCAAGCGCGGACACCTGATCGTCGGTTGCTACCTCGACAGTATTGTTGCCGGGGATGCTCGGGAAAGCCGGCCAGGCCCGGGTTGGTATATTCCCAAGCGTAAACTTGCCCGTATTCGCACCGGTCTCGACGATGACGAAGCCGAGTTCCTGGTCGGCTGACAGGGTGGTGGTCAGCGTCACGGTGTGCTGCTCGACGACAGAGGCGTCGCTGTTGCAGGCGCTGGCATCCATGCCAATGAAGAGCGGGTCACCGGCGCGCGTGACGACGGTCTTGCTGGTGAAACTGGCGTTCGTGTAGTAGTCGATTGCCGCTGTGGCAGCCGGCAGGCTGACGAGTACCGGGTTGGAATCGATTTCTTCATCCTGGGCATTCGAGTAATACAGCGTTGCCTGGTTGCTGATGATTCCCCCGGCATTGGCGTTCAGGGTTACATTAAAACCCGTCTGTTGACTGAAGCCGGCCGGTGCATTGACATAGCCAAATGCAACGGCATCCACGCTGGCAGGATTTGCCGGTGGAATGCTGGAGTAATCATGCAGTGCGTCACCCGCCACGTGATACAGGAGTTGGGCAGTGCCGCTGCCGGTTATGCCGAGGTATGTCGTGTTCACCGGCACGGGTCCACGCAGAATGAATAGCGTGGTATCGACGTTATCGACGCGCACATCGATCGGCCCTGCCGCCCCTGCCCCGCTATTGGCCGCGTTCAGGGTGAATTCCACCACATCTCCCGGAAGGGCCGTGCCCTTGTCTGCCAGCAGCGAGAGTGCAGGGTCCGGGACTGGCTGGATGTCAATGGTGTCGATGACCGCTGCACTGGTCACGCCGCTTAGTGAAACCGCTTCTGTCATCAGCATGCTGCTCTGCCCGGGACTGGCGGCGGCTGGCACATCGGCAGTGACCACCAGGTCGAAGTTGGCGCCGGCCGCGACTATCACCGTGCCGCCCTGTGCGATGGCTGGTTCACCGGCGTCAGCCAGCCCGTTTCCATTGAGGTCTTGCAGCATGCTGATATTGAGCAGGTTAAAGTCATTGCCACCGAGGTTGTTGCTGGCGAGCGTGTAGGTCGTCGTTATGTTGCCAGCGTTGGTGAGGCGGTGTGGAAGGCTTATTGCGTCACCGGCATTGACGGTGCGGGTCAGGTTGGCAACCAGTGAAACCCCCTCGACGGCTGCAACAACGAGTTCGGTGGTATTTGAATAAACCGTCTCATCGGTGCCGCTGGCGTCGTTGTGATAACTCGCCTCGGCCTGGTTACTGATAATCGAACCGGCAGCCGGCGCAGCCTGTACTGCGGTAGAGATTAGCGTGAGGAACAGTAGTGCGGCCGACACGCAGTAACACAATGCGCTGAGTGAAACGGTGACTGCCCTGTCGGTGCGGTACTGCATTTCGCTGTGTTTGCCTGGTTAACCTTATATTGGGAGATTCTCATGGCACCCCTGTATGCGTAGTTCACGCGGTTGCTGCAGTGGCGAACGGATGGAGAATCCCTGTTACAGAACGTGACTTCAGTTATGGAAATATTCCGGGGGGTGTTTGCCCCCCGGAATTTCCTGTTTCCTACGGGTCGATCTTGACGCCAAAGGTCAGCGTCGAAGCCGCGGCCGGTGCCAGCGGTCCGACCGTATCTGCAATGACACCCGTCGAACCCAGTGCAGGTGCCGTGACGGCGCCTGTTCCACTAGCTGCGCAGTTATTCACCACCTGTGGTGATACCGAGTCACAGCCATAGGTCGTGAAGGGTGGCGTGGGATCGCTAACGACCAGGCTGCTGACCGCCGACGAGCCGGTATTGGTTGCCGTGACCCGGTAGAGGATGCAGGCCCCCGGTGCAGCCGCACTGGTGTTGATCTGGCCGGTTGTAAAGGCGACATCACCGGCATCCAGCAAATCGCCATCACAGTTAACGTCCAGTCCCTGCGCCTTTGCCAGGGAAACATCGCCACTGACGACTGTGCTGATATTCGTCAGGCTGTCGTTGCCCGGGTCACTGTCCAGCGGCACTGCCACGGTCACAGTGGTGTCATTGGTGTCGCCATCGCCGGCACTGGCAGGCGCTTCGACGCGTGCTACAAGATTGACGCTCTCACCCGGATCGAGATCGGTGCTGGCCCCGCCGGCAGCGCCACCATCGGCCAGCACATCAGCGAGGTCAGCCACGATTGGCTCACCCGCATCGATGACACCGTTGCCGTTCCTGTCATGGTAGATCTGGGGTGTGCTTATCCACAGCGCGTTACCGTTGGCAACCGACAGGCTGGCCGTTGTTTCAGCCACGTTGCCGTCGTTGGTCAGGGTAAACGGATATTCAACACTGCCACCCGGGGACACCTGGCCGTTGCTGTCCGAGGCGATTGACAGGTCATGGACTGTATTGACGACAACCGCATCGTGCAGGATGTCACCAGCGCCGCTGGTGCTCGAGCCTGCGCGGAAGAATATACCGGTGCCTGCCGACGGTGATGCATTCGCCGGCACGGTGATCTCGGCGGTTATGCTGCTTGTCGTGTTTGCAGGTACTGTCAGGCTGTTTATGACCGCATTGCCTGCATCGCGAAACACGACAGACCAACCCGGCGGCAGGCTTACCGCTGCAAACGCCGGATCCGTGCTGGCATCGAGATCATAGGTATCGCCGCTCAGCAGGCTTTCGTTCTTCAGATCCAGCGTAAAGATTGCGCTGCTACCCGGATCGACAGACACGGTCGTTACAGCAGTTCCTTCCGGACCGGCACCCGTGCCGATGGTACCCGGTACATCAACACTGGCCGGATCATTTGTCATGTCCATGATCATGTCCTCGACCTCGGTCACTGTGTCCGTTACCGTATTGGTCACAGCGGGATCGGCATATGAGGTTGCCGTGGCGGTAATGCTGAATGGTCCACCGGATGCGTTGGTTGGCAGGGTCGCCTGCAGTACGGCATGGTAGCTGGCACCTGGAGCCAGCGGCCCGCTATCCGGTATACCGTTGCCGTTGGAATCGGTCATCGGCGAGATCGGGTTGCCGGAGGCGTCGGCCTGAAACAACTGGAAGGTGGTTCCGGGCGGATACGTCGAACCGCTCAGTTGAATGTCAAAGGTATCGCTGCCATTGCCGTTGTTGACGAGGACATTGTCGAACAACAGCGTCGAACCCTGTGCTACCGGTCCACTGATCAGGACATCGTCATTCGCCGCATCGTCGTCCGTATTCGACCCGTTATCGGTAAGGTCGACACCTGCGGAAGACTGTACCGTGTAACTTGCCGTGTTGGTGTCGACCGGCGGAATCACTCCTGCACCATCGTTGTAGCTGTAGTTCGCGATATTGCCGATGGCCCCCGGCACGAGGCCGCTGTCAACGGTAATTTCGAAGCTGACTGAGCCTGACTGGCCCTGTGGCACGGAGGCGATGATCGCGACGACTTCATTCGGGCTGGTATCAGCACCATCGTAATCAATCCCGGCTGGATCATTCGCGCCGCTGGCATCATCCAGGGCTGTAACGCTGCCGCTCCACAGGCCGGAATCGGCCACGTAACTCATACCAGCCGGCAAGGTGTCGGTGATGGTCACGGCCGTTGCTGTACCGATACCGCGGTTGGTATAAGTCAGGGTTACCGTGATGGGGTCGTCGGGGTCAGCCGGATTGCCGTTTGGCGAAGGCCCGCTGGTCACGTTAATGGCCTTGGTGACTTCCATGACTGCGTTACCGGTTACAGTGACGGTATCGGTGACGGCATCGCTGACAGCGGCGTCAAACTGGCTGGTTGCAGTGACGGTCATGCTTTCAGCATCACCGGCCACAGCACTGCCCGGCACGGTGGTGGCGACTACGATCCCGTAGCTGTCACCGGGGTTCATGCCCGGTGTTACCGTAATCGGTGTGAAATTATCCGGTACACCATCCTGGTCGGCATCTGCGTAGATGACCAGGCTGCCAAGGGCAATATTGCCGCTATCTGCATCGACAACAGCGAGGCTGAAGGTATCAACGCCGTTGCCGCTGTTGGAAATGGTATGCGGATAATTTACCGTGCCACCGACAGAAGTGGATTTACTCAGGTCTGACTCGATATCGACACCGCCCACCTGGGCAACCACTGTTTCGACGAGATTCGATGTCGCCGTGCGTGCCTGGCCGGAACCATCCAGGTAGGTGGCGCTCGCCTGGTTGCCAATGACCGAACCGGCTACCGGGGCTGCCAGTGTCTCGCTCGGGCTGATGAGCATCAACGGCAAAACCATGCAAATACCCGTGAGCAGGGACCTGAAAAATTGCATTGGTGAGCGGTTTGTCTTTCTCTGTATCGTATCTTTCAACATCACGCTATCTCCTGAAAATATCTCCATAAAACCTTGCAGTTATTGATAAATTTCTGTGGCCCCGGGCAGTCATGCATTAGTTCGCGTTGTCTTCGATGGGCAGTACGAATACGCGGTAGCGGTATTCCTGGCTGGCATTCTGCGCAATCGATTCCGCGGCCTTCCAGCGAACGTGGGTGTATTCTTCAGGCGGGATGACTTCGCGTTTCTTGCGCCCGTCTGCTTGCCTGACGTAGCGCACCAGCGGTTCGCTATGCCAGCTTGCGCCACCATCGATGCTGGCCTCGAATACATGTGTGACGCTGCCGGTTGCGGAATTGCCGAGATAGCGGGTGCCGGCAGGAACGGGTCCGACCACGGCAAGTCCTGTGATGGATGAGTTACCGCTGTTGCTGTATATGGTGCGGTATTCAATCACCTGGCCGGGTTCGACCGACTTCGCTAAATCGAAGCTCTCTTTTCCATCGACGTCTGCCATTACGACATAGGCCTGCATCCGGCTCTGCAGTGCCCCTAGAGATAACGCACTGAGCGAAAAGAACATCAGCCCTGCTATCAGGAAACGGATGACCCACCTTGTTTTGTTGCTGTACATAATTGCTGCCTCCATTGCTATCCAGGCTGATTACACGGGGTCCTTCTCTGGAACTCATGCGCAGTTACCCGAAAAATGTCTCTGTGGTGATGTATTCGGTTACTGAAAATATTTCTTTAATCTGCAACAGCCGTCACAGGTTTGCAGACAGGAGGCATCAGCACGGCAGCACAGGAAAGACACCGGGTGGCTGCACATGTGTCAATATAATGACGAATGTGCGGCTGGTTACAGGCGGGTCTGACTAGTGCACGGCAGGACATCGGGCCCGGTGGTTAATCGAGCACGCTGTGTGCGGAGTTAGCTGGAGGGCATCGTAGATGCCGATGCGACCGCGTGAGACGGGTCGCCTTTTCTACAGGGATTCAGGAGGTATGAGCAGGGCGCGAGGGTCGCGTCGCCTTGACCCGCGCAATGATGAATTAACCAGGGCTTGCCGGGTACTAGATTTTACGCTCCGTTAGCACCACGTTACCGGCAAACCATGCCCGCTTGACCTTGAATGTTTTTGCTTTTGGCTGGAGCTCCACTATGAGCTTTGCCGTTGTAGCGTCACTCGAGAGGAGTACGCGGGAACTCACCCGGGAGCTGTTTGGATGAACCTGAATAGTTGCACTTGTGATCTCGTAACCGGGCGTAGCCTCCAGTATCCGCTCCTGTCTCCCGGGTTGTCCTGAAGCAATTCTGACAGGTACATGCCGCTTCAGCGATTTGGGAGCAGCTTGCGGATCGACTATCGATACCAGGATACTGGTTTTGTTGCCACTGTTTGCTGCAGTCAGCGTATATTCTCCAGGGCGATCAATTTCTGTGAAGAATCTGTTTCCTGTACTCTCGGAATAGAAGCGTTGCGCAATGCCTTCCAGCGCAATATCCAGGGTCCAGTACACCGTGTCTGCTGGTTCTACCTCGTTATTGTATTCATCCAGGTAAAAAAACGTGCAGTTTACCTTGAACGGTGTCACACCTTCATTGCCTTCACACAGGAGCGTCTCTTTGAGCTTTACCGGCGCTGCTTCCTCCGTACAGGCTGCTACCAGACAGGCAAGAACAGCCAGTATGGCGGAAGTGGTCAGTATCTTTATCTGCTTCATTCTGCTTGTTCCCCGTGTAAAGTCGTTATACCGGCTGACTTCGACGCCACTTTGCCACTTGAATATGGCATGAATTCCCTTCCGGGATGCTGTATTTAATACATTTCCTGATTATATGTAAAGCAATTCACCGCGCGTATAGCCGATCATTGAATATATCAGCTGCCATCAGGGCTAACCTGGATTTCCAGGAGTGTTACCTCAGTCTTCGCCGTGTTTTTATTAATATCAAGCAGTACTTCACAATATTCGGTGTTTTCACTCATGGGTGTCGGGTCGTCGCTGCAACAGCTGCCGGCAATTATACCGGCGTAGAATATTCCGGCCCTTGCCTGGATGCTATGCGCTGTATCAGTGAAGCCGAGAACAACCACGCTGGTTTTTGTGTCACTGACATGACTGCTTTGAGACAGACCCTGTTGCAGTGGCAGCATTGCATGATCAAGTTTCTGAATTTCTTCCTTCAAAACCCTTTCGAACTCAGGTGAGCCCCAGGCCTTCAGGGCATCAGTCAGCATGAAACTCATCCAGGCAGCACCTTAAATAAGAGTTGTGAGTGGTACAGGACCTTCCCCATCGGTCATGCGCAATCGGCTTGACCGTGAACAGATAATTCTTCAGTCCCTTGTCAAACGTCGGATCCCGCCGGCGTATCCATTCCAGCACCATCGCGGCCTGTTTTTTTCTTCATCACGGTTATGCGCAAGGGTGGCCTTCAGTGCCTTGTGCTTGCAGGCATCGACACGCTGGTTATACCAGTCAACCGCCTCCAGCTCTTCCATCAGTGAAGTGATCGCACGATGCATATCGCGCGTCTCGTCAGAAAGCTAGTTGACAGGTTCATGATAACCTTCATTTGACATGCCAGACTCCCGGTTTATACAGTTCAGGGTATGATATCTGCCCCATGACACGCGCCCTGCTTTGCCTGCTGATTATCAGCTGCCTTGGTTCCTGCACAACACCACGCATCCAGCAAAAATCCAGTATTACACAGTACCCCAGGCTGACACCAGATCACCTCGTAATGGATGATGGCTACCTGCTTCCACTTGCATCCTGGCAGGCTGGCGGTGAACCGGATGCCGTTGTACTCGCCCTGCACGGCTTTAATGATTACCGCAATGCATTTGCCGATGTCGCACCAGCATTGACGGCTGCCGGCATACAGCTCTACGCCTATGACCAGCGCGGTTTTGGCGAGACGCATGAGCGCGGTATCTGGCCGGGCAGCGAGCGCCTGCAGATGGATGCCGCCGTTGCGAGTAAATTGCTCTGCCTGCGGCACCCCGGCGTACCACTGTTTCTGCTGGGAGAAAGCATGGGCGGCGCTATCGCCATGTTGATACAGGAAAATGCGGCACCGGGTTGTATCGACGGTCTGGTACTGGTGGCCCCGGCTGTCTGGGGCTGGCGCAGCATGCCTCTTTATCAGCAGGCGGCCCTGTGGCTGGCGGCCCATACCTGGCCAGAAAAGACACTAACCGGTGAGGGCCTGGATATCCGCGCGTCCGACAATATCGAGATGTTGCGCGCCCAGGGGCGCAATCCACTGGTCATCAAGGAAACACGTATCGACAGTATGTACGGACTGGCTGCACTGATGGAATCGGCACAGCTTGCCAGTTCACAACTGGGCATGCCGGCCCTGATCCTTTACGGTGAACGCGATGAAATCATCCCCGCACAACCATTGTGCGAGATGCTTGCAAACCTGCCTCGTCAGCAGCCGCGAAACTGGCGGCTGGCACTCTATCCACAGGGTTATCACATGCTGACGCGCGACCTGCAAGCCAGTACCGTGCTGGCTGATATCGTCGAATGGCTGCGCGACCGGCAAGCCGCCCTGCCCTCGGGGCTCGAGGTGTCGGCAGATGCGCAACGTCTACAGACACTCTGCAATAATCGATAATTTTCCATCGCAGACCAATATCAACTAAACTTGTTACATGCCTGGTTTCCAGGATATTCAATCAAGGAGGCAAGCCATGCTTTCAAGACTATCGTATCTGCTATCCGCTCTTCCGTTGCTCATCGTCTTCAGTCTTCCACTACCGTCCGCCGCCGCCGATGACTCGAGCGACATCGTCAAGGTGGTCTATCACACCGATTACGCTGACCCCAGGCGCTACAGTGCCATGCTGACCAGCATCAACAATATGGTTACCTATTACCAGAATCAACTGGTTGACTATGATGTCCGCATCGTTTTTGTTGCGCATGGCATTCGCTTTCTTACCGATAAGAAGCTGGAGAATACGCCGTTCGAGTCCGATCCCAAACTGGATGCGCTGCGCGACAATCTGCGTGGAAGGCTCAGCGCCCTGAATGCCGTTCAAGGCGTCAAGCTGGAACTCTGTGATATCACGCGCACGCAGATCAACCTGCCGAAAGACATGCTATACGACGGGGTAACGCTGGTTCACTCCGGTGTGGTGCAGATTGCAGACCTGCAGCAACAGGGGTTCGCCTATATCAAGATCGAATGACGCTGCAACGCCAGGTTAATTTGATGCCCGTCACAAGAAATGCGGGTATACGAGGCAAGCGAGGTAAGCATGAAAGATCAAGATAAAAGACTTGAGGTGTCACTCCTGTTGCTTCGAATGAGCGTCTTTCTGGTCATGTTTATGTGGACCATCGATAAATTTATCAACCCCGGGCATGCAGCAAAGGTATATGAGAGTTTCTATTATATTGCCGGCCTGGAGTCTGCTGTTATGTATGTAATAGGCGCTTTGGAAATAATATTATTGCTGCTGTTCCTGGCGGGTTACAAAAAGAAATATACCTATGCTGCGGTGCTGCTATTCCACGCGGTATCCACCCTGTCTTCATTCAAGCAATACCTGGCGCCCTTTGATGGGCCCAACCTGCTGTTCTTTGCGGCCTGGCCCATGCTGGCGGCCTGTTTTGCCCTGTTCCTGTTGCGCGATGGCGATACGCTGCTGAGCATGAACCAGGCAAACCGGTAGTTATTTCAGCAACGGATGATCGGCAGGCAACTGGCGTGATACCCACAACGCCAGCTTGTGGCGCATGTTCGGCAGGCTCTGCTGACCCTGTGCCAGCGGCACGATCACCTTGTCATGGACCAGCAGCTTGTAAATGTACTCGATTTTCTCGTTCTGCTTATCGGTGGCCTCGAATTCCACCACGCCGCGCTTTTCCCCGTATTCAATCCCTGCGCGGATCGCTTCCTTGACCAACTGTGCCTCGTTCTTGATTTTTTTCATCACTTGTTAATCCTGAGTGTGCGTAGTCAAAATCTACCCTAGTATGATTGATCTGAAAAATAAAGGAGCTACATCATGGACATTCAGACCCTCACCACATTCTTCATGTGGTGCACCATCATCAATGGCAGTATCCTGCTTCTGTGGGCGGCATTCTGCCTGCTGACTCCGGACCTGGTGTACCGCACCCAGAGTCTGTTTTTCCCGATACCCCGGCAAACTTTCGATG
>JBATIF010000277.1:0-3004 GCA_049667605.1 Gammaproteobacteria bacterium | reverse complement strand
GACACCCGGCAAGTGGATGCACATGGCAGTCACAGCAGCGGTCCGCTTGCCGTGTTCCTCGGCGCACATGGCCTGCGCAGTGACGGCTACCGTGACCATAATAAGCTGACGCAGCGCAGCGTTAATTCCGACATCCGCTACACGCGCAGTAATGGCGAGTTATTTCTCAAGCTGTATGGCTTTGACCAGGACCTCGATCTTCCGGGCGAGCGCAAGGTCAATCCGGGAACCGGGGTCAATGAACTCAAGTCCGACCGCAGAGGCAGCAGCACACCGAACGACTTCGCCAACCAGGATGGCTACGTCATCAACCCCGGTTACAGCCACTACTGGGACAACGGCAGCGAGGCCGTGCTCGACTTCAGTTACCGTCACAAGAACCAGAAGGCTTTTTATGACGATTACCTGTTTGCCGGGGCATTTGCCAGTCACCTGGATACCGATCTCGATAGCTGGTCATTCACACCGCGCATCAGCATCCCTCATCGCCTCTCCGGCATGCCGGCAACCACCACGGTGGGGATTGATTATTACAACAGCGACTACCATTCCGACCGCGCGTTGAATCCCGCCACAGACAGCCTGCCCATACACAAACTCGATGCCGGGCAGAAATCCACTGCACTCTACGCCGACACCAGTTTTGCCGCCAGTGAAGACATCACCCTTAACCTCGGTGCCCGCGGGCAGTGGGTAAAACTCGAGGCCAGGGATCGTTTCGACCCGGCCGCTCCGGGGGCCGACCCGGTCTCGGATGGTCCCGCGCCCCGCCTGTCCGATAGCCAACGGGTCCACATGCTGGAGGCCGGCATCGAGAAGCAGTTCAACCCGGAAACGGCTGCCTATATAAAGTTTACCCGCAGTGCCCGCATCACCACCGTGGACGAGTTGTTCGAGTCGAGATTTTTCTTTGACCCGCTGACGTTCGCCTTCACCGGGACAAAGATATTTTCGCCGCTTGATCCGCAGACTGCCAACGGCATGGACATCGGAACACATTACGAAAATGACGCGCTCTCACTGCATGCCAATGCCTATTACATGCACCTCAAGGATGAGATCCACTTCAACCCGCTTACCTTCGAGAATATCAACCTGGATCCAACGAAACGTTACGGTATTGAATTAAGCGGCGCCATGGAGATCACGAAGCAGTTGCGCCTGCAGGGTAACTACACCTGGATGCGCTCCAGGTTCCGCGACGGTATTTTTGCCGGGAACAATGTACCGCTGGTCCCGGAAAAAACCGCCCACCTTGCAGCAAGCTGGAAACAATCGCCTAATTCCGAATTCAGGGTCGCCGTCAATTACAGGGGCGAGATGTACTTCGACAATGACCAGGCCAACAACTTTGGCCGAAAGATCCGGGACTACACCACGGTGGATGCCAGGGCCAGCCACATGCTCGCGGGATTCCAGCTGGGTATCGAGGTCAACAATATCTTCGCGGAAGAAGCGATCGACTACGGTGTCAGCAGCGTATCCACTGCCGGCGTTTACAACGCCTATCCATTACCGGAACGCACTTTCCTGTTAACCATTTCCCGGGTATTCGGGCGCCAGAACCAATGATTCTCGACTTTAAATCGTTCCTGGCATTATCGGTGGCCGCACATGTTACAGTTATGTTTGCATGGGTGGCGCCACCACCCGATGCCGGTGCGCCGGGACAGGTGCTGCAGCTGGATATCACGGACAGGGCGGGCGAGACCATGTCTCCGGCTGCGATTGAAACCGGCAGCGTGCAGCAACAGTCCCCGGCCGCGGCAGAACAAGCGGATGCTCCTGTTGAGCATGTTGCTGCTGCCCTCGAGGTAAGCAACAGGCCGGTTGCCGGGACGAATCCACGTGCAACGGATACTTTTCAGCCAGAAGCACCTATTGCCAAGGCAGTCGATGCCCAGGGCGGGGGGCGGCTTGCCGCCAGCAGCGCACTGCCGAGCCGCGACGAATCCGACCGGCATCTGCGCAACAGCGTAATGCAACTGGTCACAGAGCGTCTCAGTTATCCAGCAATTGCACGTCGCAAGGGTTGGCAGGGTGTGGTCACCCTGGAACTGCATATTGAGTCAAATGGCTTGATTTCAGACCTGCAAGTCAGCGAAACTTCCGGCTATGCGGCACTCGACCAGGCCGCGGTCAAATCGCTGCAACTGGCCAGCATTCCCGGCGCCGGACAATGGCTGCGTGGCCGCAGCGTCGACATGCTGATTCCGGTTGAATACCGGCTACTGGACAGTTAAATGGGTAATCGACTATCAAAAATATATACGCGCACCGGCGATGATGGCACTACCGGGCTCGGTGACGCTTCACGTGTTGCCAAGGATGACCCGCGCGTGGAGGCCCTGGGCGAGGTTGACGAACTTAACTGTGCTATCGGGGCGCTGCTTACACATGAGTTGCCGGCAGCCGTGCGCGCTTCACTGACCGGCATCCAGCACAGGCTGTTTGATATGGGCGGCGAACTCTGCATCCCCGGTACAAGCTGCATCAAGGACGAGCAGGTTGAACAGCTGGAGCAGTTGCTCGATGAACTCAATGCAGATCTGCCGGCGTTGAAAGAATTTATCCTGCCAGGCGGCTGTGCGGCAGCGGCAGCCTGCCACCTGGCCCGCGCCATCTGCCGGCGCGCCGAGCGGCGCACCCATAGCCTCGCCACGCAGGCAGACATCAACCCGGCCTCCCTGAAATACCTGAACCGGCTCTCCGACCTGTTGTTCGTGATGGCGCGGCAGCTGAACAAGCAGGCCGGGGTAGCTGATGTTTTCTGGCAGCATGAAAAGCAGGTGAGAAGTGAGAAGTGAGAAGTGAGAAGTGAAGAGTGAGAAGTGAAGAGTGAGAAGTGAAAAGTGAGAAGTGAAAAGTGAAAAGTGGGTCAGGTTGCCTGTTAGGTCAGTAGCAAACCACTCAATTCACCTCTCACCTCTCACCTCTCACCTCTCACCTCTCACCTCTCACCTCTCACCTCTCACCTCTCACCTCTCACCTCTCACCTCTCACC
>JBATIF010000276.1:0-8514 GCA_049667605.1 Gammaproteobacteria bacterium | reverse complement strand
CCTTTCGATCTCGTCGAAGGGTGAGGTTTGTGTGGCATTGGCGGTTACTTTAGCCGGGGCCTGCTTGTCCCGGTCAAGCGCCTTGCGGATTTCCTGCGCCTGTAGCGGTGCAGCTTTCACAGCCTGGGAATACGTCTCCGCCGAAAGCTTGCTGGCACGGACCGCTTCCAGGTTGCCCAGCGACTTGTTGAGCATTTCAACCAGGGAGCTTCGGGTCTCTTCATCCAGTGAAGTTGCCGCCTCGACTTCCTTCAGCCTGGCATTCAGCATGCTGGCTGTTACCTTGGCAGTTGTATCAGCGGCAACAACCGGGGCGGCCGGCAACAACAGGACAAAAAGCATGATAAACCATGCCGGACAGGAAAGCGGTCGCATAGGAGATACCCTGTTCATGATCTTACCTTACCACTGATAGCCAAGTTTGATCCGGTAGGTTGTGTCGGTCTCGTCGACATTATCCGGCGCACCGCCGTCATACTCGATCTCGGCCTCGGTGCTGGCCACGATGCCCCTGTAGAGCGGGAAACGGAAGCCCGTCCACGAATTGACGTTGATATTATCACTGTCACCAACGTCCAGCAGGCCCGTATGCCGGTGGTAGAACTGCACCCGGTCGGGGACCAGGAAGCGGTCGAAATCGAAGCTCCAGCCAAGCGACCAGTAGTCATTATCCTCCGCCTCGTCGAGGTTTTCGTCCACGTAGAGGATGCCGGTGTCAATGTTCAGGTTCATCGCCATGCTCTCGAAGAACTGGTAACCGATATGCGGACCTACGGCGGTACGCAGGTCAAGGTCCGCGAACTTGTCGTGCTCGAGGAACAACACACCGCCGTAGTAAACCTTTTTGCTGTGGAAATAATCGTACTTATTGTTCAGGGTCCAGTTTTCGTCAGTCACGGATCCGGCATCCTTGTCCTTCTCGTACTGGCTGCGCAGCGTGAAACGGTCATGCCTGCGACGCAGCTCTGTCTCCGCATCGGCATCGAATTCATCCTTGTCGGTATTGCCGCGCTGGGTTTTCAGATCGAGGTTCATCCGGCCCGTCCAGCGGGCACCCTTCCCCATCCGCCAGGGATCTGGATTGATGAAGGCAAGCTCGTCCGGCTCGATGCTGCCGGACGGTTCGCCCGCAGCGGTTTCCAGCAGGGTTGCCCCTTCTGTATTCTTTATCGTATTGGCAGTGGCGATATCATCATTTACCCGCATCACCGTCAGCGGCTCGTCGGCGCGCAGTTCGCTGACCCCGGACCATTGCACCCTGATTACACCTGCGAAGGATGTCTCGAACTCGAGGATGCCATCCTCCTGTTTTACAACCGTGCCAAGTAGCCGCGAGCCGTCTTTCATCAGCAGTTCATCGGCTGAGGCAGAGACAGCAACTACCAGCAATATCATGGACAAGACAATCAGTGATAACAGATTTATTCTGCACATAGATTTTGCACACACCTTCACAGGAAGCTCTGGTTTATTTTACAGTCAGCCGCGGGGTACGACCCTTGTTCATGGTTTCTTCCCACTCGTTGGCGGACACCAAGTCGGCGACGATACCAGCACCGGACTGGATATGCAGGGTTTTTTCCTTGATGACCGCCGTGCGAATCGCAATGGCCATATCTATGTCCATGTCCATGTTGCCCGACCAGGAGAGGTAGCCCAACGCGCCGGCGTACGCATTGGCCTTGAGATCGTCGGGCGAGAAGCCCTTCTATTTGGAATCATCGGCAAGCCAGACAACGATCGGTTCGATCATGATCTTGTCGTAGATCTCCGGCTCGGGCGCCTCACCGCAGGCCTGCAGCATGAAGGATGAGGCCACTATAAAAAGAAACCCAATGTAAATGAGTCTGGCCTGACTTGCTTTCATAGCCCCTCAGGCGGAGATCCGGGTTCTTTAATATACGTGTGGTGCGCTCTGCGCACCATTGTCACTGCTGTCCCATATACTCCCTCTCTCTGTGGGAGAGGGGAAGTTCTTCTTTTTAGCGCGTGTAACAATCTGTAGAAATATTCTCTTTCAGTGTAACCTGCCCCTTTATTCAGGTTGTACCGGTTGCGCGGTATCCACCATTACCTCTCAACACAAATGCTGCATCCCCTCTCCCGGAGAGAAAGGGCGTTTATTGCGCAGCAGGTGTCAGCAGATCACCCCAGTTCGTACGCTGCTCCATCTCATTGCGGTTTTCCCCGGAAATAAAATCATGGCCCTTGCGAATCTCCCAGCCACCACCGAGGGCCTTGTACATGGCGATCAGGTTCAATGCGATATCACCACGGGCGCTGGCCCACAGGTCCTGTTGCGCAACCAGTTCGCGCTCGGCATCGATGACTCGCTGGAAATCAACGGAGCCTTGCCGGTACTGGATGTTGGCAATTTCCGTTGAGCGTCCGGCGGCCCTGGCACTGATCGCACGAAAACCGCTCTCCTTCTGTGACTGCACAAGGGCCACCATGGCGTCCTCGACTTCACGGTACGCCGTCAATACGGTGTTGCGGTAATTCACCAATGCCTGTTGCAACCGTGCATCCTGGACGCGAATGTTATTCCTGATACGGCCGTAATTCAGGATATTCCAGTTAAACGCAGGACCGGCGGAAAAAAACAGGCTGTCGGAATCAAACAGATCACCGGCACTGCTGCTGCCTGTGCCGCTGCTCTGGTAACCGATAGAGCCGAGCAGGGACAAGCTCGGATACAGATCCGTAACCGCTACGCTAACCTGTGCGCTCCGGCTGGCAGCCTGCTGCTCGGCAACCTGCACATCGGGACGGCGTCGCAGCAAGTCGGCGGGTATCCCCGCCGCCACCCGGGCTGGCGCAACGGGAATGGTTCCCGGTCCTCCCAGAATTTCTGTCAAATCCGCAGGCAACATGCCCAGCAGGATGCTGAGTCCGTTGTTCGCCTGGCGCAGTGCTGTTTGCAAGACCGGTAGCAGCGCCTGGGTATCGGCCAGGTTGGATATCGCCTGCTGAACATCCAGCTCGGTTGTGGCGCCGCTCTCAAAGCGCACCCTGGCGACCCGCAAGCTCTCCTGCTGCAAGGCGATGTTTGCCAGCGTCAGGGCGAGGCGTTCTTCCAGGGAGCGGATGCTGACATAGGTGCGGGCGACCTCGGCCGTCAGGCTGACCAGGGCATTGTCATAGTCGGCAACCGTAGCCGAGAGATTGGCCTCGGCGGCCTCGATGCCGCGGCGGAAGCGCCCCCAGAAATCCAGTTCCCAGGCGGCATCAAAACCTGCCTGGTAAGCGGTAAATTCGCTGTCGGTTGCCGGACTGAAATTCGGACTGTTCTCGCTCAACTCGACCGCGCTGACTGCACCGCTTGCCTGCTGCAGTTGCGGATAACGGTTACCGCGGGCAATGCCAAGTTGCGCACGCGCCTCGATGATGCGCAGGCCGGCAATCTGCAAGGGAAGGTTCTGCCGGTAAGCCGTGTCGATCAGCGCATCGAGCACCGGGTCATTGAAAAGCTTCCACCATTCTGCCTGCTCACCGGGCTCACCGGTTAATACCTCGTCCGTTGTCAGCCAGATGGACGGTGTCGGGGCTTGCGGCGGCGTGAAATCCGGGCCAAGCATTGTGCAGCCGGATATCATCAGTGTGAGTGCCAGGCTGGCAAGGATGCGCCAGGCTTGCACTGCACCAGTCATGGCACTGGATTTTCCTGTTCCCGCCAAGTCACGCATATTAATAATTTCTTGGTGTTATTAAGTTGCCTGAAAACAAGCTACGCCGTGAAAAAAAACCCGGAACTAGTGGTGGTGTCCAGCCACCTTCCTGCAGACCGCCAGGGTTACCGCACCATGATAGCAAACGCGCGGGTGATGCGCACCACGACCTGGTCGCCGCGATTTACATCATGGAAGCGTTTTGCGCTTTCATCGACGCGGGTGGTTAGCGTGCTGCCTTCCGGGCCCTGCAGCGTAATCATACGGGTGTCTTAGTCAATTGCCGTAATGGTTGCCGTCAACGTCATGGTGTCTGACATACCCATGACAGTCTTGCTCCTGAAAGCAATCGCCCCTACCCTGCTGTTCGACGAAAGATCTGCTGGTACTCCTCGTACATCTATAAGCCACAGTCGCAAAACTTCTGGGTCAAGTTGGTGCGAGGGCCATAGTCGCTGACAGCTTATTGATGAAACCGATCGACGCAACCAGGCCTTTAGCATAATTCAAAACGGCAACCGGGTTAGCCGGAGCCAAAGAGTGTGGTGTAGTTTACGTGCGTTCCTTGTGCACAATCGTGCAAATATAGCGGAAGCTGGCACGTGGTTTGCACCACGATGCAGGAACGCTGCTTATGTGCAGTCACCGATGCCGAGGACCCGGAAGAAGCTGTTGCGTTCGCACTCGGTACTGGTATCGACCTTGTCCATGAACATGATCCAGACCGCCCCCTTTTCGATGCCGAGGGTTTTGTCGAATGGTGCGCCGACGGCCAGGTCGGGCGCACGTCTACTGTCAAGGTTGCCGATACCGGCCAGGGCGGCGCCAAACCGGTCGCCGCTGTTCAGCGCAGCACCGAGCAGGCCTGTGCTGCGGGAAATCTTCTGCAAATGATTCACGGTACCGTCGGGTTTCATGAACAGCAGCCAAACGGCGCCGCTGTCTATGGCACCATCATCGTCAAAGGGTGCGCCCACGGCCAGGTCGATGACGCCGTCGAGGTCCATGTCGCCGGCATTGGCGAGCGCCTCCCCGAAGCGGTCACCGCCGTTCAGCGTCGCGGCCAGTCCGCCTTCTGCCGCGGAAATTTTCTGTTCAGACTGAACCGCACCGTCCGGGCGCAGGAACAGAATCCAAACGGCGCCGTGCCCGATTACGCCATCATCGTCGCCGGGTGCGCCCACGGCGATGTCCACGACATTATCCTTGTTCAGGTCGCCCAGGTTGGCAAGTGCACGGCCAAGGTTGTCACCGCCAGCGAGCCTGCCATCGAAAGTACCTTCCCTGTTTGAGATCTTACGCTCGGTCCGGACCGTGCCGTTGGCGTTCATGAACAGAATCCACACGGCCCCGGTGTCAATGCCTGCGTCATCGTCCAGCGGTGCGCCGACCGCGAGATCGGTGACTCCGTCGCCGTCCAGATCACCAAGCGCGGTGATGGCAGCACCAAACTGGTCGCCGTCGTCGAGCCTGCCATCGAAGTTACCATCCCTGTTTGAGATCTTCTGCTCGTCGAGCACGGTGCCGTCCGAGCGCAGGAACAGGACCCACACCGCGCCGCGATCGGTGCCGCCGTCATCGTCCAGCGGGGCCCCGATGGCCGCATCGAGGAAGCCGTCACCATTGAGGTCGCCGATGCCGGCGACGGCGCTGCCGAAGCGGTCACCATCATTCAGCCTGCCGTTGAAGTCACCATCCCTTGCCGAAATCCTGGTCTCCATGTCAACGTTGCCGTCGGTGTCCATGAACAAAATCCAGGCTGCGCCACGCCCGGGGCCGCCATCGTTGTCCATGGGAGCACCAACCAGCAGATCCATTACGCCATCGACTTCCAGGTCGCCAAGGAGCGCGAGCGCGTACCCGAATTCGGTATTGTCTGGCAGTATGCCGTTGAAATTCCCTTCAGATTCAGAAATCTTCTGTTCTGAATCAACATTGATGGTAATAATGAGGTCATCGAAGTCGCAGCTCGCCACGCTGCCTGTCAGAGTGACTGCCAGCATCAATCTTGTGAGCAAGCTGTTCATACTGCTAAGTATAGTCTGTCGTAGCGCCAGTATCGACACAGACACGGATCCTGCTTATTGTGTCAGTGGCTGTGATCAAGGCCTAACACAAAGGGAAAAGAGGACTATCCCCTTATTTGCTCACTGATATTTCTGATATTTCACACCATTGATATTAGCAGCTCACGCGTATTCTGATTATATTGGTCAGTAAGATGCAGACAACACCGCTTGACCCTGCATGGAGACAAGAGATGAATTACAAACATAAGGCAATGCTCATCGCAACCATGATCACCACTAGCTACACTGCCACTGCACAGGAAGTCTACGAAAACGTTGATCAACAGGGTGTGGTCGAATTCAGTGACCAACCCAGCAGCGGTGCGAAGCAGATCGACGTCAGACCCAATGTGGTGAATGTTGCTCCGGTCAGGGGCATAGGTGCATCATCGCCGGCTGCCGACACCGCGGCGGCGGAGGTGCCTGCCGGCAGCGCCCAGCCCGAAATTATTCACACTGGCACGACTGATTATTATGACGACATCGACAAGCGCAGGAGATTGAAAAAGGAACTTATAGAACGGAAGGATACTGGTGAGAAAATAGTCCAACAGCCTGCACACAGGTCACCCGCGCGAGAGGCAGTGCGCCAGGGTGCAGGTCATCGCTAGTAACCTGGAACAAATCGCCAGGGCCCGACACCGGACAAAGAGTGACCTGGCAAGGGACATGCTGCGCAAGCGCATCGCCGTTGAACGCTTTCGCGAACTGTTTTGTATGGTTGCTTCCCTGGCTACTTCCGATTACGGCCAGAACCGGTCATCCACAAAGTTGGGGGGTTGAATGAATTTAGACTGCTTGTGTAAATGACGATTTAACCGCTACCTTCCTTTTCCATGGCATACACCGCTAAATGTTTGGATGGGGCGAGCATGCTTCCCTCTGTCATTATGGCATCTGCGACAGGTAAAAAGCACATCACGTCCATCTGTTTTTCCTGGCACCCTCGCCTTCTTCTCAGATGGATTCTCAGCGTGTTTTCTGGCGAAGACACCAAAAGATCGGTAGATTTACAGCCCTGTTTATACGTGTACGGACAGCTACTCCCTGACCGATGATTCGCCGACAATACTCATGATTCCATTATGGACTTCCATGATCTCGGTTGCGTTCAGGAGTTCCGACAACCTCAAGGTTGTATTGCGTTGCCGTTCCGCGAGCAGGATGGCCATATGATGGAGGAGCTTATAGGCCACCAGGTGATCACTTTCGACCAGCTCAGTAAAGGCATCACGTGGCACGCGAAACACAATGGAATTTTCAGTGACACGGATCGTTGCAGAACGTGGCAAGCCATCCAGGATCGATATCTCGCCAAAGCAGGCCTGCGGCTCAAGCCCGGTTATCTTTTTCTCGCCTGTTGCTCCATGTTTGAGGACATCTACTGCGCCCTTGTACAAAACAAACCAGGCGTCACCAGGATCACCCTCACTGAAAACTATTTCTCCTTCCTGATACCGCACTACTTCAACGATGTGAATGATTTCCATGATTTCCGACGGATCGAGCTTCTCGAACATCGGAGTTTCAAGAAGAAAGGTAATCAGTCTTTCGCGTGTAACTTTTGCTTCCATGGTCCCCTCCAGACATGTTGAACAGGCTGAATCAACGTCTCCATTTGCCATGTGGCCATTTACTGTAATGGCTACAACTGTTTAACTATTTCCTGATATCTCAGCAAGATGGCTTATGGATTCATACACTATGAATATTTGCGCAATAGAACCTTGATTTGGATCAAAGAAAGAACAGGAAAGACCAGCTGTAATTCGCATCTCGCCGTAACCACCCCATTGAATTTTGGCCCGGGTATGAGTGGACGGTACCTGTGCCAGGTGATACGTTTATGTCCGGTTTCGCAACAGATTTGCCATTTCCCAACCATGGAAACTCTGCGAGCAATGAACTGTTGAAGGGAACACCATTCCCGCCAGTTTATAGAAGGCATCAGATACCCGCTACTACGGACGTTCCCGTCTTTTAAGCTGTAGGGCCAGAGCAGGACATTCGCAATTATCCGAATGAACCACCGGCCAGCCTAACAGGAAATCACGACATCTCCGGACTTGTTGTGTCGATTAATTCCTGCCCCACCGGATCGAGAGTACCGTCCAGCTCAGCTTCGGTTCCTCGTTCGCTGTAGAATGCATCGATAACACTCTTTTTCCAGTAAGGATGCAAATACATGAAACCCTTTATTGTCATTAATAATGGTGCTGATGAATTTACCGGATTCTTGTCCAAATAACGAAGCTCGTAAGTGACCGCCCATTCACCGTTTAACTCGGTCAATGTGCTGATGAAAGACAGTTCTTCAAAACGTGGGCTGTGCTCCCGCAACTTAGTGTCAACGAATTCCTTGAATTCCTGTTTTGTCGAAAAATCCGCAGCAAGACTGCGAATTTGAATCGTTGCATTAAAGGAGTGAGTTGGAGAAAGTGGATCAAAATAAAAGCTGGCAATATGCGGCTCCTGATCATCAGAATGCAGCAGCCATCGATCGTCGGTCGGCTGCTGTAATGAAAACCCTCTGAACTTCAGCACATAATCCATCTCCGAGACCGGAATGCCTGTTGCTTCTGCAGGCGTTGCAGTATCCATCACCGGGATCGGAGCGCCTGTTGCTCCGTCAGGCATCGCTGTAAATTCATCCAGGTACGCAAAGTTTGGGCCCAGAATCTGTTCCGGTGGAGTATGCACGTCGCCTGAGCTCCTTACTGACAGATCAAGTGCCTTTCCCCTGGGGTACATAACACCCTGTCTTTGATTAACACCTG
>JBATIF010000275.1:0-5270 GCA_049667605.1 Gammaproteobacteria bacterium | reverse complement strand
CTATGGGACCGATCATTTCAGCTGTCAACCTGAATGGACATTAATGGTTTACAAATAACTGCCGGGCAGCTGCTGTCGCTGATTTTCCCGGCGCGCTGCCGCCTGTGTGGCAGCGCCGCGCGCCCGCGCGAGCAACTCTGCTCGCACTGCCTGGACGACCTCCCCTGGCTGCAAAACAGCTGCAACCGCTGTGCCCTGCCGCTGCCTGCCGCTGCGGGAGATTCGCCCTGCGGACGCTGCCAGCAGCAGCCGCCCGGATTTGATCATGCGCTGGCTCTGTTCCACTACCAGCCACCGCTCGACTACCTGATCAAGCGGCTTAAATTCAACAGCGAACTCGCCATCTGCGCGCTCCTGTCGGGCTTACTGGCAAACCGCATCCGGAACTCAACGGGCCCCCTGCCCGATTTGCTCCTGCCGGTTCCCCTGCATCACACCCGCCTGCGCGAACGCGGATTCAATCAGTCGACCGAACTGGCGCGACGTCTCGGGCACGCCCTCGATATTCGCGTTGATTTCCGGCTGTGCATGCGCACACGCAGCACGCTGCCACAATCATTGCTGCCGCGGGCCGAGCGCGGCAAGAACATGCGCGGTGCCTTCAAGGTCAGGAAAACACTGGCAGCCACACATATTGCGATCATTGACGATGTCATGACAACGGGACATACCAGCAGCGAACTGGCACGCAGCCTGAAGCAGGCAGGGGCAAAACAGGTGGACGTATGGGTGCTTGCACGGGCAGGCAGTTAGCAGGCGCCGCAAACCGGGGCTGTCAGGCCAACAGGTAGTCCAGGTATATGCCGAGAAAAACGGCGGCCCCGAACCAGTTGTTGTTCATAAAAGCATTGAAGCAGCCAACACGGTCACGATAGCGAATCAGGTGCTGCTGCCAGGCGGCCAGCCCGGCGGCAACCAGGACACCCAGATAATAGTACAGCCCAAGTTCAGCCTGGTGGCCAATCATCAGCAGGCAAACCAGCAACATTATCTGTATCAAGCCAATAATCGTGCGGTCAAGGTCCCCGAACAGGATGGCCGTCGATTTTACCCCCAGGGCAATATCGTCATCACGGTCGACCATCGCATACATCGTGTCGTAGGCGGTCGCCCACAAAACCGTCGCGGTAAACATCAGCCAGGCAAGCGGCGGCACCGCGTTGGTCTGCGCCGCAAACACCATCGGTACAGCCCAGCCAAACGCCGCCCCGAGATACACCTGCGGCAGGTGGGTGATGCGCTTCATAAACGGGTAACTGGCGGCAAGACCGATGCCGACAAGGGACAGCAGTACCGTCAGCCTGTTGAGCAGCAATACCAGCAGAAAGGCCGACCCGCACAGCAAGACAAATATAAACAGGGCCTCGGCGGGATGAATACGGCCCGCTGCCAGCGGCCGGTCCTCGGTGCGCGACACATGCCGGTCGATATGCCGGTCGGCATAGTCGTTGATCACACAACCCGCCGAGCGCATCAGCACAACACCCGCTACAAAGATGAGCAGCACCTCGAAATCCGGCTCGCCGTTACCGGCAATCAACAAGGCCCAGAGGGTCGGCCACAACAGCAGGAAAATCCCGATCGGCCTGTCCAGCCGCATCAGCCTGATGTAATCCTGAATATGGTCAGTACGTAACATCGCCACCCATCCTGTCAGCTGCCGTCTCCCGTGACGGAGAGTAACATCCACGCACTCAACGGTTTCTCCAGGCCGGGCGTGCCACGCCGCCGGCAGGGAATTCCGGGAGGAAGATTTCGCTGACCAGCAGCGGCTGGTGCGCAATCCTGAACACCGAACGCCGCCCCCAGATTTCCGCTGGCTGCTGCTGCATATGACGGGTCGCATCCGTGAACAATGGTTCCGCGGGCCCGATATTCGCGAGCTCGACCGGGCCGCGCTGCATTCCCGGGTCGGCAAACAGCATAGCGCCAAGCGGCCGGGTTCCAAGGTGCGCAAGGCGTCGCAGCCGGCCGCGCATCGAGGTGGCGGGAATGATGGTGCGTGCATAAACCCAGGGGTGGTCGCCACACAGCAGGTGCACCTGGCGGATAAGCGCGCGCTCGCCATGGCGCATGCCAAGCGCCCTTGTTTCGTCCAGCCGCGGTGACCCCCATCCCTGGGATAACAGCCGCACCCTGAACATTCCCGGGCACAGGCATTGCAGGCGCAGGGTCAGCGATGCCGGGTCCAGTAACCAGCTGCATAGCTGCCGCGGAATCGCTGCACGCAGGTAAAAAGGCTGCGGCCTCCAGCGCGTGGCGGCTGATCTTGTTTTAATGGTATTCAATGTTCCTTCAGCCCGGGATTTGACCGGGCAGGATTATCGCATGTTTTACAACGCCGTAACCCGTGGGCGCGTTGCCGGGTCCGTCGCTGCGCTCCTTGACCCGGCCTACAGAAGCCTGCGCCGGTTACAATGTAGGCCGGATCAAGCACAGCGGATCCGGCACCCCCACCACAAACCGCCCACCATCACAGGCCGTATCAAGTTGCCGGGTCCGTCGCTGCGCTCCTTGACCCGGCCGGCAGGTGATCCTGTTGTGATGCAGGCCGGACCGAGCGAAGCGGTTCCGGCAGGGACTATACCTCGCCATAATTCACCGACTCTCCCAGCCAGCGCCTGATAAGCGGATCGACATTCTCCGGGTGATTGGCAAGCAGCCGTGTAGCCGCTTTCTCGACACTGGCAAGCAGTGATTCATCACGTAACAGATCGGCAATATGAAACTGCATTTCGCCGGTCTGCCGCGTACCCAGTACTTCGCCGGGCCCGCGCAGTTCCATATCCCGGCGCGCAATCTCGAAGCCGTCACCGCTCTCGCGCAAGACCGCAAGACGATCACGGGCATTTGCCGACAATGGCGGCTGATACAGCAACACACAGCTGCTCTGCTGGCGGCCGCGTCCCACCCGGCCGCGCAGCTGGTGCAGCTGCGCCAGACCGAGGCGTTCCGGGTTCTCGATGATCATCAGGCTTGCATTGGGTACATCCACCCCTACCTCGATGACGGTGGTGGCAACCAGCAGGTCGAGATCACCCGCCTTGAAGGCCGCCATCATGGCTTCTTTCTGTGCAGGCTTGAGCCGGCCGTGCACCAGCCCGATACGCAAATCCGGCAGATTCGCGGTCAGCAACTCGGCCGTCTTTTCGGCGGCCTGGCACTGCAACGCCTCTGATTCTTCAATCAGCGTGCATACCCAGTATGCCTGGCGTCCCGAGCGGCAGGCCTTGTTGACCGACTGAATGACTTCCTCACGGCGATCCTGTGCGATAACGACGGTTTTCACCGGCTCCCGGCCCGGCGGCAGCTCATCGATGACCGAGGTATCCAGGTCTGCGTAAACAGTCATTGCCAGGGTGCGCGGTATCGGCGTCGCGGTCATCACCAGCTGGTGGGGACGCTGCCTGCCCGCGCGCCCCTTGTCACGCAATGCCAGTCGTTGATGCACGCCGAAGCGGTGCTGCTCGTCAATAATGACCAGGCCCAGCCGTGCAAACTCCACCTCCTCCCTGAACAGGGCATGCGTGCCAACCGCAATCGCGGCAGCAGCGCTGCTGATGGCCTGCAGTACGGTCTCGCGTGCCTTTCCCCTGGTCTTGCCGGTGTGCCAGACAACGCTCACGTCCAGCGGTGCCAGCCATTCACTGAAGCTTCGATAATGTTGCTCGGTGAGTAATTCAGTCGGTGCCATCAGGGCGACCTGGTAGCCGGACTCGACTGCCGCCAGTGCCGCGCAGGCCGCGACCACGGTCTTGCCGGAGCCGACATCACCCTGCACCAGGCGTGCCATTGGATGCGCTCGCGCCAGGTCCTGCTGGATTTCTGTGTTCACGCGTTGCTGCGCCGCAGTCAGCGCGAACGGCAATGACTTTATAAAATCCCCCGTCAGCTTTCCGCCAACTGTAAAGACCGGTGCCGCCGTATGTACGGCACGCAAACGCACGCGCCGCAGGCTGAGGTGATGTGCCAGCAATTCTTCAAATGCCAGGCGTTGCTGTGCGGGGTGACTGCCCTCGCCGAGGGATTCGACACGGGCATTCACCGGAGGCCGGTGTACATAACGCAAGGCCGCTGACAGTGAAGTCATTTTAAACTCAGCCACCAGCTCTGCCGGCAGCCAGTCAGCCAAAACATGTGCGTGCTCGCCATCCAGGTAAGCCAGTGCCTGCCCGGTCAGGGCACGCAGGGTCAGTTGATGCACGCCCTCGGTTGCCGGGTAAACAGGCGTCAGGTGGTCTTCAGGCGCGATCGTGTCATGTGAATCAAGCAGCTGATATTCGGGATGGATCATCTCCAGGGTGGCAGCGCCGCTGCGCACTTCGCCAAAACAACGAATCCTCCGGCCCCGTTCAAAGCCCGCTTTTTGCGCCGCACTGAAATGAAAAAACCGCAGCGTCAGGGCGCCGCTGCCGTCACTGATACGCACCAGCAATGAGCGCCTGCGTCCGAAGCGCACCTCGGCGAGGTCCACTTCGCCCTGTACAACCACGTGCTGTCCATGGCGCAGCGAACCCATCGGCATTACCCGGGTACGGTCCTCGTAACGCATCGGCAGGTGGAACAGCACATCCTGGACGGTACGAATACCCAGCCGCTCGAGGCGTTTGGCAACACGCGGGCCAACTCCCTTGAGAAGCGTCACCGGGAGCTTATCGAGCTGGTCTGATTGATCCGGTGCCTTGTTCAACTGCAAGGTCGGCTCGTGCAAAGACGCAACGGCGGCAGGAAAAAAACCCTTTGCCGCAGAGGACACAGCGGGCACACGACTGCAGGGACGCAGGAGGCAGGGCAACGCATGGAGCAGTTGCCGTTAGAACACAGAGGTATAAACCCGGTAAAAACCTTTTCGCGCAAAGACGCAAAGTCGCCAAGGTGATGATAATTAATTTCAGACATGCAGTACTTTGAAGTAAAGGGCAAATATTTTATTTATCAACATTCCTGCGAATACGGAGACATGAGGCTTATTTATAATTTTTTTCTTGGCGTCTTTGCGCGAGAATGCTTTTTGTCTTTTTTCTCCGTGCCCTCTGCGGCAAAAGTTTTTTGGTTTTTCCCTGGCGCCGTTGCGTCTTTGCGCGAGCCGGTTTCAGCCCAGCTCCAGCACTGCATCCATCTCCACCTGCGCATCCTTCGGCAGGGACGCCACGCCGATGGCGGCGCGTGCCGGGTAGGGTTCATGGAAATATTCGGCCATGATTTCGTTTACCCGCGCAAAGTGCCCGAGATCGACGAGGAAGACATTCAGCTTGGCCACGTCATCGAGC
>JBATIF010000274.1:0-9535 GCA_049667605.1 Gammaproteobacteria bacterium | reverse complement strand
TTGCCCGGGTGCTGCTGGAGGTTACGCCGGTCAATGATGCGCCGCAGGTGACCCCGGTTGACCTCGGCAACAGTGACGAGGATGCCGGCCGGCTCATCACCCAGGCCGAGCTGCTGGCGGGCGCCAGCGATGTCGATAACCTGTCCGCTGACCTGGTAGCACAGAACCTGGCCGTAAGCGGCGGCAGCGGTACGCTGGTCGATCATGCCGACGGCAGCTGGACGTTTACCCCGGCCCTGAACTGGAGCGGGGGAGTAACCTTTGGCTTCGACGTGAGCGACGGCAGCGAAAGCACAGCAAACACGGCCACGCTGACGGTCGATCCACTCAACGATGCGCCGCAGGTCGATGCCGTCACCAGCGACACCGGTGCACAGGACACAGACCGGATCTACAGCCATGACGAGCTGCTGTCCCTGCTAAATGCAACCGACGTGGACGATGCAGATGCCGATCTCACCATCGCGATCAGCAATGTGGTCAATGGCAGCCTGAGCCTGATCGGCGGTACGGGCGGGGCCGGTACCACCTTCACCTTTACACCCACGAGCGGCTTCAACGGCATCCTTGGCTTCGACTACCAGGTGGCCGATGCGGCGGGCGCGCTCTCCGCCACCGGCAGCGCCAGCCTGAACATCATCGCAGCCAATCAAGCACCGCTCGCCAGTGACGACGGCAGTGCGGCGACGCCGCTGGGCACCGCCGAGGACACGCCGCTCGACATCGACGTGCTGGCGACTGACACGGACGCCGACGGCAGCCTCGACCCGGCCACCGTAAATATCGGCAGCAACCCGGCGAACGGCTCGCTGGGCATCAACCCGGTGACCGGCGTGGTGACTTATACCCCGGACGCGAACTACGCCGGCGCTGACAGCTTCACCTATACGGTCAGGGACAACGACAGTGCCGTCTCCAACCTGGTCAGGGTGCATCTGGAAGTGACCCCGGTGAACGACGCCCCGGTGGCCGATGACGACGGCAGCCTGGCGCTCCCGGTCAGCACGGCCGAAGACACCGCGTTGGCAATCGATGTGCTCGCCAACGACACCGACCTCGACGGCAGCCTCGACCCGGCCACGGTCAGCATCCTCAGCGGTCCGGATCACGGGACGCTGGCGCTGAATGCCGTGAGCGGCATGCTTACCTATACCCCGGCCGCAGACTACAGCGGCAGCGACGCCTTCAGCTACACGGTGAAGGACGACGGCGGCGCCGTCTCGAACCTGGCCCGGGTGCTGCTGGAGGTGACCGCGGTCAATGACGCGCCTGCGGTCACCCCGGTTGATCTCGGCAACATCGACGAGGATGCCAGCTTGCTGATTACCCAGGCCGAACTGCTGGCGGGTGCCACTGACATCGATAACCTGTCCGCGGATCTGAGCGCGGAGAACCTCGTCGTGACCGGCGGCAGCGGCATACTGATCGATAATGCCGACGGCAGCTGGACGCTCAAGCTGACGGATAACTGGAACGGGACAGTGACCTTCAGCTTTACTGTCAGCGACGGCACGGCAAGTGTGCCGAACACGGCCACACTGACGGTCGATCCCGTCAGCGACGCGCCCGACATCGATGGCGTCGACAGCGCGGCGCTGACAGAAGACACTGATGCCGGTCTCGATGGCCTGCTCGAGGCCGCTGATGCACTGACCATCAGCGATCCCTACAGCGGCGTGTCGTTTTTCGTGGCCACAACCCTGACAGGTGCCTATGGCGAGCTGACGATCGATGCCGCCGGTAACTGGAGCTATGCCGCCGACAACAGCCAGGCGGCGATCCAGTCGCTCGCTGCCGGGGCAACGCTCACCGATACCTTCACGGTATACAGTGCCGATGGCACGGACCATGATGTGGCCATCACCATTACCGGTATCAACGACGCACCCACCGTGGCTATCCCCAGCCAGGACCAGGCCGCTGTTGAAAATGCAGCCTTCGTATTCAGCGTTGCGTTGAACGCATTTGAGGATGTGGATGGTGACAACCTTGCATACGGCATTACCCTGGATGACGGCAGCGCCTTGCCGACCTGGCTGAGTTTCGATGCGACAACCCGGACCCTTTCCGGTACGCCGACGCTTGCAGATGTCGGCATGATTGTTTTGAAGGTCACCGCCGACGACGGCAAGGGCGGTGTGGTCAGCGACGAATTCACGCTGACAGTGAAACAAGTAAATACCCTGCCGATCGTTGTAATTACACCGCCCGACCCGGGAACCGGTGAACCTTCGCCACCCGTTGATAGCGGCACGCCGGACCCCTCAACCGGGGATCCCGGTGAGGAGCAGACCACACAACCGCCGCGAACGGGTGGCGGCGACCCTGTTGAGGACGGCCCGTCGGCCGAGGCCGAGGGCAGTGTGGATGAAGCTCCGGCAGAACCCGGCAGTGAGACATCCGTGGACAAGGAGGTGGTCGAGGAGGCCGCCGCGCAGGATGACGCGGCTGGGCAGGAGGCAGACACAGCCACGGAGCAGGCCCGGAGCGTGGATTCATCAGCCGATAGCAACGGCATCGGCTTGAGATCCGGCCAGGGCAAGCTTCTGGATATCGGCGGATTCGTCAAGGAACTGGATGAGCAGCGGGAGCTGATACACGAGAGGGACTATTTCCAGCATACCGTCGTCGGCTCGACCATGACCGTTACCACCGGGCTATCCGTGGGTTACGTGGTGTGGATGATACGCGGGGGTGTCTTGCTGAGCAGCCTGCTTTCGTCATTGCCGGCGTGGCGCTGGGTTGATCCGTTGCCGGTGCTGGCAAGCCTTGCCCGGGACTCCGAGGACGATGAGGATGACGAGTCACTGGAGACGATCGTCGACGGGGGTGAGGAAGAGACCGAGAGTGAACCCGATGCGGACGATGACAAGACCGAATTGCCTGAAAAAGCTGTCGATACACGCGACGAGTAGACAACCACGATTATGAACCTGTCCATTACCAAAGCGGTGCGCTGATTATGAAAGGACTTTCCACAAAGTTTCACATCACGGTAGGCCTCGGCTTCCTGTTGTTGAGCCTGATGTTGTCCGCAGTCTTTTTCGGGCTGGTACCTGACCAGGTCAAGGCGATGCGCGACGGACGTGCGAATCTGCTGGAAGCAACCGCTTCCAGCAGTTCACTGTTTATCGAACAGGGGGATGTCAAGGGGCTCGAGGCTAATCTCGACTTTCTCGTCTCGCGCAACGACGAGATCGAGTCGGCCGCTGTGCGCCGCGCGAACGGCACAACGCTGTTGACTGTCGGCGAGCACGAGGCCTTCTGGGGCAAGGCGGGTGAGGCTTACTCCACTGAGACCGATCTGCAGGTTCCGATCTGGGCAGGTACTGAAAAATGGGGACGGGTCGAGTTGCGTTACAAGCCGCTTACCGCCCCGGGCCTGAGAGGATTTTTTCAGAATGCCAATGTCCGCCTGATTGCCTTCATCGTGTTTGCCGGCTTCATCGGCTTTTATCTTTATCTCAGCAAGATGCTCAAGCAGCTCGATCCGTCACAGGCGGTCCCCGCGCGTGTTCGTTCGGCACTCGACACCATTGTCGAAGGCTTGCTGGTGGTCGATAACAAACGCCGGATTGTACTCTCGAATATCGCCTTTGCCTCGCTCATGTCGAAGTCATCCGACGACCTGCTCGGCGTTAACGTCAGTGATCTTCCCTGGTACACGACAGACGGAGAGGCGGCAAAAGAAGAAGACTATCCGTGGATAAAGGCGCTGCAAGAGAAGAATGTCACCAGTAATGACATGATCTGTTTGCAGGATGCCAATTCAAAGCGGCGCACTTTTATTGTCAACTGCTCGCCGGTCCTCAGCAGTGGTGGAAAACAGGGTGGTGTGCTGATCAGTTTCGACGACGTCACGCTGCTCGAGGAGAAGGAAGTCGAGCTGCGCCTGTCAAAGGCGGAAGCCGAGGAGGCCAACCAGGCAAAGAGTGAATTTCTTGCCAACATGAGTCACGAGATACGCTCACCCATGAATGCCATCCTCGGATTTACCGAGGTCCTCAAGCGCGGCTACTTTAAAGACAAGGACGACTGGCTGAAACATCTCAATACGATATCAAGCAGTGGCAATCACCTGCTGGAACTGATTAACGACGTCCTCGATCTGTCCAAGGTCGAGGCGGGACGCCTCGATATCGAGCAAATCGAATGTGTTCCGCACATCATCATCCAGGATGTCATCCAGGTACTGGCGGTCAAGGCCAACGAGAAGGGCATTTCACTGGACATGGAGGTTTCCGGGCCGATACCGGAATCGATTGTCTCCGACTCGGCACGGCTGCGGCAGATTGTCACCAACCTGCTGACGAACGCCATTAAATTCACCGAAAAGGGCGGTATCCGGGTGGTTATGCGGCTGATTCCATCGCGCAGCAAGCCGCTGCTGGCGATCGACGTGATCGACAACGGCATTGGCATAGCCGAGGCACAGCTGGAAACGATCTTTGAAGAGTTTACCCAGGCGGATACCTCCATCACGCGGCGTTTTGGCGGTACCGGCCTGGGCCTGTCGATCAGCCGGCGCCTGTCCCGTTTGCTCGGCGGCGATATAACCGTATCCAGCGAAGCGGGCAAGGGCAGCGTGTTCACGGCGACGGTCGCCACCGGTTCACTCGAAAATATCAGGCTGTTAACACAACAGGATATCGCCGAACTGGAACAAGTAACGCAGTCCGGGGACGCAATCGCGTGGGAATTCCCGCCTGCGCGGGTGCTGGTTGTAGATGATGGCCAGGAGAACCGCGACCTGGCGACGCTTGTGCTCGAGCAAGTCGGGCTGACGGTGGAGCAGGCCGAGAACGGCAAGCTCGGCGCAGACAGGGCGCTGCAGGAGACCTTTGACGTCATCCTGATGGATATCCAGATGCCGGTCATGGATGGTAATGCGGCAACCCGCTATCTGCGCAAACAGGGCCTTAAAACGCCGATTGTCGCGCTCACAGCGCACGCCATGAAGGGCTTCGAGGAGGAAATCGAGGCGGCCGGTTTTACCGGTTTCATGACCAAGCCTATCGATATCGATGGCCTGATCGAGATGCTGGCGCACATGCTCGGCGGCAAGCGCGTTGCCGGCGGGACAGGGGGCGATTTTCCTGCCATGCCGGTGGCCTCTGTACCGGTGGCAGATACCCCGGTCGAGGTCGATGCACCGCTGGTATCACGCCTGCCAGCCGGCAACCCCCGCTTCAGAGACATTATTCGCAAGTTCGTCGTGCGTCTCGATGAGCAGTTGCAGTCGATGGAGCAGGCCTGGCAGGCGAGGAACTTCGAGGAGCTGGCAAACCTGGCGCACTGGCTGAAGGGCTCCGGCGGAACAGTCGGCTTCGATGCCTTTACCGCGCCGGCCGCGAGTCTGGAGCAGCTGGCCAGGGCAGGGCAAGAGGAACAGGTTGCAGAAACCCTGCTGGAGTTGTCCCGTCTGGCCCGCAGGATAGCGCTGCCCGAAGAGGACAAGCCTGCATCCATGGGGCAGTCGGCCTAGCGCGCTGCGCTGGCCTGAAATAATGATCAAGATGGCAGAGCGGACGCCGACACAGTGTATGTGACATACACCCGGTCCCTGCAATGCCCGGTTTGCAGTGACTGTTCGCTGTAGTAGCACGTATTCAATGCGGGACAGATGACGAGACTCTTCAAGGGCTGACGATGCAAAAATATAAATTATTTAGAGGCAGTGCAGCGCCGGCTGAAGCACAGCCAGCGACGGACACCACACCAGTCGTGGCAAGTCAGGAGCCCCCGGCCACCGGCATTGCGAGCGGCAACACCGCGGCCGTCAGCGATGCAGTCATCATGATGATCGATGACGAGCCTATCAATATGGAAATCGTCCAGGCTTACCTGGAAACCGCAGGCTACAGTAATTTCATTACCACCAGCGAATCCACAAGCGCCATGGAAATTGTCAAGCAGGAATTGCCTGATGTAATCCTGCTGGACCTGGTGATGCCGGAAGTGAGCGGATTTGACATACTTGAACAATTAAAGCGCGATGACTCCCTGGTACATATCCCGGTCATTGTTCTGACCTCATCCAATGACTCGGAAACCAAGCTCAAGGCCTTGCAATTCGGCGCGACGGACTTTCTCGCCAAGCCGGTGGACACCAGTGAGTTGATGCTGCGCCTGCGTAATACGCTCAGGGCCAAGGCCTACCAGGATCACCTTATTTATTACGACAGCCTGACCGGCTTGCCCAACCGGCGCAGGTTCGCTGATCGGTTGATGATAGCGCTGGAACGCGCGAAGCAAACCAATGAATGCGGTGCCATACTGCATATCGATCTCGACCGCTTCAAACGAATCAATGACACCCTCGGCCATTCGGTGGGTGACAAATTGCTGCAGGTTGTCGCGGTGCGGCTGGAACTGCGTATCAGGGATGGTGATGCACTGGGGAAATTTCATGATGCCGATGCTCGTGCCAGCCTGTCCCGCCTTGGCGGTGATGAGTATACGATCATGATTCCCAGGCTGGCGCGTCCGGAAAACGCTGCGCATGTTGCCAGGCGTATCCTTGCCGCCATGGAAGAGCCGTTCCAGGTGAATGGCAACGAGTTGTTCGTGACCCCCAGTATCGGTATCTCTATTTTCCCTGATGATGGCGATAATATAGATACCCTGCTCAAGCATGCGGATATCGCGATGTACCACGCCAAGCAGCATGGCCGCAATGGCTTCGAATTCTATTCCAGGGAAATGAATTCCAGGTCACTTGAACGCCTGAACCTGGAAAACGACCTGCGTAATGCACTCGACAATAATGAACTGCAGCTCTACTACCAGCCAAAGCTGGATGTGAAAAGCGGCAGGATTACCGGTGCCGAGGCACTGCTGCGCTGGGAACATCCTGAACTGGGCATGGTCTCGCCGGTTGAGTTTATCCCGTTGGCTGAAGAATCAGGACTGATTGTGCCGATCGGGACATGGGTACTGGAAATGGCATGCAGTCAGGCCATGGCATGGCAAGCTGCGGGACATGGGTCACTGAAGATTGCGGTCAATGTATCCGTCCGCCAGTTCAACGAGCCTGCTTTGATAAGTGTTGTGAAAACGGCGCTTGCTAACAGTGGACTGCAATCCGAAAACCTGACACTGGAGTTGACCGAGAACATGTTGATGGATGGCGCCGAGTCCAATATCGAAAGACTGCACCTGCTGAAGGAAATTGGTGTCAAACTGTCGATTGATGACTTCGGCACAGGTTATTCTTCACTGAGCTACCTGCAGCGATTCACGATCGACGAGCTCAAGATCGACATGTCTTTTATCAAGCAGATCCAGACCGAGACCGACAAGGCCCCGATTGTCGATGCCGTGATTGCGATGGCGCACAACCTCAGCCTGGATATTGTGGCGGAGGGCGTGGAAACCGGCTTGCAGCTGGAGTACCTGCGCCAGCGTGGATGCGGGGTATACCAGGGTTACCTGTTCAGCAAACCGGTGCCAGCGGCCAGGTTTGCAGAGCTGCTCGCCGGCAGCGCTCCGGCTGAATAGATCCCCCTGCAGGTTCCGCTGCACCTGATCCGGCCTGCGTTGTAGATTTTTTCGTTTGTCGATGTCCTCTCTGGCAAAGTTGTTGAACCCGTAAACTCCGCAACGGTGACACCCGTCACGGTTCGATTTATAGCTATCCCCTAAGATTATCCTGCATCACCCATTACTAACCCCGCAAAAGGGCAGGCCGGATCAGGCACAGCGGCATTCCGGCATTCCGCAGCAGGGTAGGCTGTTTCCGCCGCGTTAACCTGTAAACAAGGTGAGTTTATGAATAAAACCGTTTCCTGTTTCATTTCAGTGGTGCTGTCATTTACGTGGTTGCTGGTTTCGCCCGGCGCTGCTGCTGATGAAGTCGTGCAGTACGGAAGTGGCAAGCCGGCCAGCAGCATGAGCCTGCCTGCCGGTGAGTTTCGCAGTTCGCTCGAGGCGTTGCCCGGAGCCGAGCACACCCGGGCCGTGCAGTGGTTGCAGAGTATCGAGTTCACCAGCCAGGACTTGCAGAATATGAAGCTCGATTCCCAGGGTGGCCTCTACTATGCCGACCATTTCAGCCCTGCAACGCCTGGCACTGTCATGCCAGAAAAGCCGGCTGCTGCAGATACTCAGACATTGAGTGCCGCGGCTGTGCTGAAACTGCACAGCAACCCCGGGGCGCCGCGGGCCATTATTCTGGATTTCAGCGGTGGTGTTATCAGTGATACCGCCTGGAACAGGAGCGCCGGCATTGCTGCATGGAATGCCAGGCCCTATGACCTGGACAGCGACCCGGACTCCTTTAATGCAGCCGAGATTGCAGCCATGGCTGGAATATGGCAACGGGTTGCCGAAGACTTTGCACCCTTCAATGTCGATGTGACGACACAGGCTTCCGGCTCGGTGGGTGCAACAACCGTTCGCATACTGATTACCCATAGTATGGACGCTAACAGGCAGTCGCTCCCGGAACCTGCAAGTGGCAGTGTGGCCTACATGAATGTTACCGGTTTCAGTCTTGCCGGCTATTACTCGCCGGCGCTGGTGTATTACAACAACCTGTCTTCCCCGGCATCCATCGCCGAGGCGTCCTCACATGCCACAGGACACCTGTACGGTTTGAGTCATGATTCATTGCCGCTATCAGGGATGCAGGGCAACAGCACTGATTCCTGGTCGCCGATCATGGGGCTTGGCCCCTTCAGTAACATTACCCGCTGGAGCAAGGGGGATTACCGTGGCGGAATCAATCCCCAGAATGACCTTGGCATTCTTGTCGGCGTACTTGAGCGGCGACGTGATGACCACGATGACAGCCGTTTTGGCAAAGGGACCCCGCTGCAGGTTGACACGCTTGGGCAAGTTGCCTCGAGTACCCCCGCAACTGACCCCGATAATCAATTTCCGGCCAACAAGGGTGTTATCGAAGTACATAATGATATCGATGTATTTGTATTTGATGCCGCAGCAGGGCTGGTTGATCTCATGGCAAGCCCGGCCTGGAACGGCCCCGGTTCCGCTAACCCCGGTGCAAACCTTGCCGTGCAACTCAGCCTGTTTGACAGCCAGGGGAAGAGGCTGGCACAACAGGATCCGTTTGCAGGAGCAGGTTCCGCTATAAAAACGTATGTGAGTGCCGGTCGTTATCTGCTCGAAGTGTCGGTTGTCGGCACTGTTGCCGGCGCGGATGCCGCCGAAGGCAGTATCGGGCAGTACTTCATTAACGGCACTATTCCTGCACCTGATACTGCCGGCAGGGTGGCGGTGTCTGCACGCTAGCATCTGCCCGGTTTTTTGCAGGCCGAATCCGATTCGCCTGAACCGGCCTGCACGCCTTGAAAAGGAGGGGGCTTTTGCCGTAATGTCACCTTCCCGTTAGAAAAAAATATAAACGCACTCCAATGACCGGATTTTCAACATTTCCACTGCGCCGTCTCGCGTGCCTGCTGGCGGTCTTGCCGGGCCCGGTATGGGCCTCGAGCGGGGAGTTGTCATCGCTGGTGCACGATATCGGTTTCTGTGTGGTGCTGGCGGGCGTGCTGGCGATCGCGTGCGTCAG
>JBATIF010000273.1:0-4743 GCA_049667605.1 Gammaproteobacteria bacterium | reverse complement strand
TGCAGCCGGGGCGCAGACCGTGATGATATTCGACACCTGGGGCGGCATCCTCACCCCGGAGGACTACGCCGAATTCTCGCTGCGCTACATGCAACAGATTGTCGATGGCCTCAGCCGTGAACACGATGGCGAGAAGGTACCGGTGATCCTGTTTACCAAGGGCGGCTGCCAGTGGCTGGAGGCGATGGCCGATACCGGTGCCGATGCACTTGGCATTGACTGGTCTACCGATCTTGCCATGGCGCGCAAGCGGGTTGGTGACCGGGTCGCATTACAGGGGAATCTCGATCCTGCCACGCTCTATGCAGAGCCGGAAATCATTCGTGAGAAGGTCGCTGCAGTACTCCGGCAATTCGGCACCGGTCCCGGCCATGTGTTCAACCTCGGCCATGGCATCAATCCCGACATTAACCCGGAACACGTCGGCGCCATGGTCAGTGCCGTACACCAGCTGAGCAAGCCCTACCACGACTGAATACCCGGCCGCACGCCATTTTGCAGACGCTCAGCGCAACCTGATCCCGGCATAATCACCCAGCGCAAGCTGCATTTCCTGCAGGGTGGGATAGCGTACGTAAAACGCGTAGTTGTAGGCGCCGCCGCAAACCAGGGCTGGCGCATCCGGATGTACATCTGACTGGAGTCTCATGTGGTAGGTGCGCATATACCATTGCGAATCTCCTCCATCAGAGGCCAATTGCAGCACCTCCGCCGCAGCGAGCTGGATGTTTTCACCCGGACGGGTCACGTAACGATCCAGGCCGTGTACCGCGACGATGCGGTAACTGCCGGCGGGGATGGTTTGCGGCTCTTCTGCGAAGTCCCTGACTTCAAGTTCACAGCGCGGCTCGTACTCGCCGGCGCCGTTGACCCGTTGCCCCCCCTGGAAGCTGGCGCGTATCTGGCCGGGCGGAATAACGACATCCGCACGCAGAATAAAATCACTGCCGGGTAAAAGACGAAACAGCGACTGCCCGGTCTCCACCTGCAAGCCTGCGCTGCAACCTGCCAGTGACGACAGTAGCAGCAGCGTGAATATATAGCGCAACACCATGTCCCCTAGTCTAGCAGTCTTTCCAGCAGTCTTTAATGCTGGCGGCAGTGTGCTTTCAGTTCAGCTCGCTCAGCAGGGAATCAAGCATGGCCTGCGCCTGTGAAAGGTAGCCGCCGCCGAACATATTCAGGTGATTCAATACATGGTAGAGGTTATAAAGCGTCTTGCGCACCGGGTAGCCTTGATCCAGCGGCAGCCGGTCTGCATAGGCTGAATAAAAGTCACGGCTGAAGCCGCCGAACAGTTCCGTCATTGCAAGGTCCGCTTCACGGTCGCCGTAATAGACAGCGGGATCGAAGATTACCGGTTCACCCTCCTCGCAATAGGCATAATTGCCGCCCCACAGGTCGCCATGCAACAGCGAGGCCTGCGGGGAATAACCCGCAAACAACTGCGGGAAGGCATCCAGCAGGCGCTCGCCCTGTGATTGCAGCCGACCGCCGTGGCCGCGGCCGGCCGCCAGTTCAAGCTGAAACTGCAGACGTTGCTCGCGCCAGAAATCAACCCAGTTATCCGTCTGCGTATTGACCTGCAATGTCGCGCCAATGGTGTTGTTCCTCGACCAGCCGAAGCGATCGCGCGTAACAGCGTGCAGCCTCGCCAACCCGGCTGCCAACGCCACCGCATCACCCTGCCCGCCCAGCTGCAGGTATTCCATCACCAGGTAGGCCGTCTCCCCGTCGTCACCCCGGCAAAGCGGTTGTGGCACCCGCAAGGTGTTGCTGTTCTTCAGTTCCAGCAGACCATCGGCCTCGGCGGCAAACATCTCCCGCTTGCTTGCGCTGTTGAGCTTGACGAAATAATCCACATCACCATAGCGCACCCGCATCGCCTGGTTGATGCAGCCGCCACCGACCGAACCCTGCCGGTCCAGCGAGGCCTTCACGCCGGTCGCGTTTTCGATATCGGTTTGGATGGTTTCCCAGATAGACATTAAATTGATATTGCCACAGAGGGCAAAGAGTACACAGAGGAAAACTGATTTATATTAAAAAATGTATCGCGCAAAGCCGCAAAGGCGCCAAGACAATTATTATTAACTCTAAAGTCATATGCCTAACATAACTATTTTGGCTCTTCCCCGAATCAAGTGGGCAGATTAACCTTGTAGGGCCGAATTCATTCGGCCAACAGCCGCCAGCCAGATTGCGCGGTATATCGTTGCCAACCCGTTGCGAGCGTGCCCCCATTGGGACTGCACCTTGATGACAGATGACGATAAAACACCGCTGGTCGAATGAATTCGACCCTACAGTAGGGCCGAATTCATTCGGCCAACAACCTTGCAATTGATGTGTTACCCACTCAATCAGGGCAAGACCCTTAAAAATTTTTCTTTGCGCCTTTGCGGCTTTGCGCGAGAAAGGGTTTTTCTCTGTGCACTCTGTGGCGATATCCTTAACACCGCTACCCCGACAGCCGCAGCAGGCGTGCCTGTGTCATCCGGCCGAGCCCGAGTTGATCACAGACGCTTGTAAGTTCGTCGCTGGAGATACTGCGGCGTAACAGCTGTTGCGCATCACCCTGCATGTCGGCATCCGTGACGATGCCGGTCAGGCGGCGCGCCAGCAGGGCAGCTTCTTTATGTTCCTGCAACAGGCGCTGCACCCGTGCCGCACCGCGTATTTTCAAATCGGCAACCGCGTCGATCTGCTCATATATTTCCTGCAGGGAATTGAACTGCGCCAGCAGCGCCGCTGCGGTCTTTGCACCGATACCGGGAACACCCGCTATGTTATCGACGCTGTCACCCGCCAGGGCCAGCCAGTCGGCTACCTGTGGGGCATGTACGCCGAGCCAGTCGTGAATCGTTTCATACTGATGTTTACGGTTGCGCGCGAAGTCCCATAACATATCGCCTTCTTCAAGCAACTGTGCAAGGTCCTTGTCGGCGCTCAGTATGACAACCGAAAAACCCTGCTCACGCAGGCGTTGCGCCAGCGTTCCGATCAGGTCATCGGCCTCGTAACAGTCGCTGGAAAAATCCGCCAGCCCCAGTGTCCGCACCAGTAAGCGGCAAAAGCCGAACTGCAAACTGAGTTCCTCCGGCGGCTCTTCCCGGTTGGCCTTGTAGTCCGGGTAAATCCGGTTGCGAAACGATGTCGTCAGGCTCTCGTCAAAGGCCACCGCAACATGCTCCGGCCTTGCCTTTTCCAGGAAGTCGGCGAGAAATCCCGCAAACCCGTGCAGTGCATTGATCAACTGGCCGTCGTTATTGGTGAGGGTGTCCGGAACGGAATAGTAGGCGCGGAAAATATAGATACTGGCGTCGATCAGGTAGACGCAGCGCTTGTTGTCGGCCACCTTGTTTACAGCTGGCCGGGTGTACTCTTTGCTGCGCTGCGCTCCAGACGCAGGCGCAACGGGCTGCTGCGCGGAAAATGCGCGCGCAGGAATTCCATCTGGTCTGCCAGTACCTGGCGGCCCTGCAGATAAATATACTCCGCATGGGTCGGCACAAACGGCACTGCCAGCAGCTGCATCCCGGCCTGCTCCGGGGTGCGCCCGGCCTTGTGATTGTTACAACGCCGGCAGGCTGTCACCACGTTGCCCCAGGTATCCAGCCCGCCCTGTGAAATCGGCGTGACGTGATCACGCGAGAGTTCACGCGAGCGAAAGGTAACACCGCAGTAGAGGCACAAACGCGAGTCGCGCCTGAACAATGCCGGGTTGTTAAGGGGGGGTACGTAGCGCTGACCCAGCTTGCTGAGCTTATGATTATGTCCGTGGGTGGCGATAATGGAATTCACTTCAATGACACTCTGCCGGCCCGTCAGGGCACAGATACCGCCACGCACCCGGTAAAGCAGGCTGCCGCAGCTGTAGGCCACCTGTTCGAGGTGATAGAGGCGAACAGCATCCTGGTAGCCCACCCATTCAAGCGGCATGCCTGAAATGTCCGTCCGCAATACCTGGTGATTCAGATCCATCGTTGCCACTCTGGTGGATTCACCGGCTCGACAGCTGTGGCCGGAAACCCGCTAAAAACAAGACCAGGTCAGCATCAACCTGGGAATTTATAGACTATCACGCCCGTAAAACATGCACCAGACGGGGCCGCGCGCGGTGCGGGCAGCAAGGCCCTGCCGTTTTAAAACAAACCCGGGCCTCGGGTGCAAGGTTCGTCGAAATCGATGTCAAGGCCGAGGGCAGCGGCGGTTATGCCCGCGAGCTCACGGACGAGGAGAAACAACAGCAGGTCGCCGTACTCGCCAAACATGTTGCCGAGGCCGATGTCGCACTGATGATCGGCGCCAATGACGTGGTCAATCCCTCGGCGCGCAGCAACCCTGAGAGCCCGATCTATGGCATGCCGATCCTCAATGCCGACTACGCGGACAATGTCATTGTCATCAAGCGTGGCCAGGGCAAGGGGTTCTCGGGCGTCGAAAACGCCCTGTTCTTCGCTGACAACACGCGCATGCTCTACGGTGATGGCCAGGCGATGGTGGGCGAGCTGATCCACGCGGTCAAGGACCTGTAAGGCCCGCAGCGGGCACGCGGCCACTGTTTCCCCGCTACCGGGGCACTACCCTGCGCCCTGAAAATATCAGCCACGGCAGCGAGATACTTTTCTTTGCTCCGCCAAAGAAAAGTATCCAAAAGAAAGGCGGCCCGAAGGTGCAGCCCGACTACTCATTTTCAATGAGTGGTCGGGTTCCCTGCGCTTCTCGTGAAAACCGGCGCAT
>JBATIF010000272.1:0-3166 GCA_049667605.1 Gammaproteobacteria bacterium | reverse complement strand
GGTAACAGACAGCATCCCGCTGCGTGCCAATGCTGAGGCATGCACGAAGATACGCCAGTTGAGTATCGCCACCATGCTGGCGGAGACCATGCGCCGCATCAGCATGGAAGAATCTGTCAGTTCAATGTACATGGACTGAAGTTTAATCGCGCTCCTGTTCCAGTCTGAACAGCAGCGCATCATATCTCCCCTGGTCGCGGGGGAGGTGATACCCGCACCGCAAGGTGTGTTTTGTGGAGAAGCAAGATGGCTATTAGTTTTGAATTAAATGCACAGTCACGTACTGACACAGGCAAGGGTGCGAGCCGCCGCCTGCGTCATGCGGGCAAGATTCCCGCTATTATTTACGGTGGTGGAAAAGATCCCGAATCGCTGACCCTGTCGCACAACGAGGTGCTGCGTAACCTCGAGAACGAGGCTTTTTATTCACATATCCTCAGCATCAAGATCGATGGCAAGGAGACGCGGGCGATTCTGCGTGATTTGCAGCGCCATCCCAGCCGTTACATGGTCCTGCACATGGACCTGCAACGCGTCCGCGAAGACGAGAAGCTGAAGACCAGCGTGCCGTTGCACTTTCTGGGTGAAGAAGAAGCGCCGGGCGTCAAGGCCGGTGGCCTGGTGTCGCACGACCTCACGGAACTCGAGGTCGAGTGTCTGCCAAAAGATCTGCCGGAATATATTGAAGTTGATGTTTCTGCGCTGGACATTGGCGACTCTATTCACCTCTCCGGGATAACCGTGCCCGAGGGTGTGACCCTGCTGGAGCTGGCACGTGGTGAAGGCCATGACCAGAGTGTTGTCTCCGTTCACGTCAAGCGTGTTGTTGAAGAAGTCGAGGAAACAGTGGAAGGTGAAGTCGCAGCCGAGGGTGAAGAGAAGGCCGGTGAGGCCGGTGAGGCCGATGAAGGCGAGAAGTCTGATTAGCCGGCATGACTGCCATTCAGCTCGTCGCCGGGCTGGGTAATCCCGGAGCAAAGTACGAACAGACCCGGCATAACGCCGGGTTCTGGTTTGTAGACGAGCTTGCCCGCCGCTGCAACACGCAATTCAGACCCGATAGTAAATACAAGAGCGATGTCGCGCGCTGCACGCTTGATGGCGTGGAATGCCGCCTGCAAAAGCCAATGGACTTCATGAATTGCAGTGGCCCGCCGGTGGCCGCACTGGCCGGCTTTTACCGGATACCGCGCAGCGCCATCCTCGTCGTCCACGATGACCTGGATTTGCCGGTCGGAACCGTCAAGCTCAAGAAAGGTGGCGGCCACGGCGGGCACAACGGCTTGCGCGACCTGATCCCGCATCTCGGCGGCAATGATTTCCTGCGCCTGCGCATCGGCATCGGTCACCCGGGACATCGGGATGACGTGGTTGCCTACGTGCTGCAAAATCCGTCCCGTGATGATCGGGCAGCGATAGACCGTGCGATTGATGATGCGCTCGATGTCATGCCGCAGCTCGTTGCCGGTGACATCGATGCTGCCATGAAGCATCTTCATACCGGTTAGGTTTTTTAACTGCCAATACATACAAAACTGGCCACAGAGGGCACAGAGCACACAGAGACAAAGACTAAAATCTATCTCGCGCAAAGCCGCAAAGGCGCCAAGGAAAGCAAAAACTTCTCAGGCAACTGAATTCAATCACTCGGCATTTGAATGCATACATTGCAGCCTCAAGCCGACAACAACAGAAATGTTATGAATTTCTTGGCGTCTTTGCGGCTTTGCGTGAGAATGATTTTCCTCTGTGCCCTTTGTGGCGGAGCTGATTTATGAGTGTCAAATGCGGAATCGTCGGCTTGCCCAATGTCGGCAAGTCAACCCTCTTCAATGCCCTCACCGAGGCAGGCATACAGGCGGAGAATTATCCGTTCTGCACCATCGATCCGAACATCGGTATTGTGCCGATCCCGGACCCGCGCCTCGACCGGCTTGCCGCGATCGTCAAGCCGCAGAAGGTTCTGCATACCACTATGGAGTTCGTTGATATCGCCGGCCTGGTCGCGGGCGCCTCGAAAGGCGAGGGGCTCGGCAACAAGTTCCTCGCCAACATTCGTGAAACAGATGCCATCTGCATGGTGGTGCGCTGTTTTGACGATGACAATGTCGTACACGTGAATGGCAGTGTCGACCCGATCCGTGACATCGAGGTGATCAATACCGAGCTTTGCCTGGCGGACCTGGAGACTGTTGAAAAGGGCATACACCGGGTCAGCAAGATTGCCAAGGGCGGCGACAAGGATGCGAAGGCGAAACTGGCTGTGTTCGAACGCGTGCGCGAGCAGCTGGATAGCGGGAAACTGGTCATCGCTATGGGACTTGATGAAGAGCAGCTGGCAGCCCTGTACGACCTGCATTTATTGACGGCCAAGCCGGTCATGTATGTGGCCAACGTCAAGGAAGATGGTTTTGAGAACAATCCTTACCTGGATGCAGTGGCGCATCGCTCGGCTGAGGAGGATGCAGAAATGGTGGCCGTTTGTGCCGCCATCGAGGCCGAAATCGTCGAGCTGGATGTGGATGAGCGCAAGGAGTATCTGGAGGAGCTCGGCTTTGACGAGCCTGGCCTGAACCGTGTCATCCGCGCGGGTTACCGGCTACTCGGCCTGCAGACCTATTTTACCGCCGGTGTCAAAGAGGTGCGGGCATGGACCACCCGTATCGGGGCCACCGCCCCGCAGGCCGCCGGTGAAATCCACACAGATTTCGAGAAGGGTTTTATTCGTGCCGAGGTCGTGGCCTACGACGATTTTATCGCCTGCAACGGTGAGCACGGGGCAAAAGAAGCCGGTAAGCTGCGCCTCGAAGGCAAGGAATACATCGTCCAGGACGGCGATGTCATGCATTTTCGCTTCAATGTGTAGTGACAGGCTTGTACCCGGCGGCCGCTATCGAGTAAATTACACACCCCCTTTGGCTATGTAGCTCAGCTGGTTAGAGCACAGCACTCATAATGCTGGGGTCGGTGGTTCAAGTCCACCCATAGCCACCAAACACACCCCTGCTGAACCCGCCGGATCCGCTGCGCTTGATCCGGCCTACGCTGCATCGGGGCTTGCAACCCCGTAGGCCGGGTCAAGGAGCGCAGCGACGGACCCGGCGCAGGTGTCTGCGTTTTCCACCGCCCGCCGGATCCGCTGCGCTTGATCCGGCCTACGCTGCAT
>JBATIF010000271.1:0-1896 GCA_049667605.1 Gammaproteobacteria bacterium | reverse complement strand
GGCATTAACCCGGTCACTCGCCAGGAAACCGCCCAAACCGATGCTCAACGCGAGCGGTAACATGAAAGCACTTGCTGACTTTGATAATTTCATTGCTGCTGTCCTCTTCTACGTATTGTTGGGCCCGAAATAGATGTCACACGAACCGTCGGCATTTGTTGATATGTTAGATTGTAGTCGGCTAACGGTTATATACGCCTACCGCTATTGTTTTCTTCTTTTGTTCAATACATTTGCCTTACTTTTCTGTCTCACTTTGGAAACAGTAACTGAAAGTTAGCAACCAGATTCCAGTCCGGACCAAAAGTCGTATCTGATGCGTTCCAATAGGCCTGGAGGTTTGTATTCACCGCCTGCTTGCCGATAGTGAACGTCTTGCCGAACCCGCCGCCAATCGGCACTACCCAGCGTTCGGACGATGACGCGTTCCAGTCTGCCGTGATGACGGAGTCGCTGATGACATACCATTCGTCGGTGATGTTGTAGGTCACAAACGGTTCAAACAGAAAGGCATTGATCTCATCCCCGCCATCTCCCAGCGACCAGGTGTTACTGATGAGCGCGCCCATCACCCATTTATCTTTTGTGTAGACGGCCAGGGCGGTAGGACCAAGACCCCATTTATCATCTGATCCCAGTTGCGAGTTGCTCGCGGTCGGTGCCTGTATGCCGGGACCAAAACCGACGACCCACTCGTCTGGTAATCCAGTGAGCCGCGAAGACGGGGAAAAGAAAAAGGCCGCGTTCAGGTCACCGGTACCGTTGATGCGACCACTGCCTTTTACAAAATCCGGCTGATCGATAAGGGGCAGTATCCAGCGCGAAACCAAAAGCCAGTCCTGATTCAGCTCAAAAGGAATGACAGGCTGTATCGTCAGCACATTCTGGTCTTGATCGCGAGGACCAACACCCTTGTTGGCATTCAATTGAAACGGCACGCTGATCATATTGGCAATGGGATTGTTCGCCTGCTGAGCCAGGTTTGTATCGGATCCCTTACCTGTATCCGCCGCTGGCGCCGCTGCATTGAGGCATAGCAAAATTGCAACACAGAGTGCCACTCGAAATCTCATCTGCATCATTCTCATCTCCGTTACCTTTCCACCATCGTCTTAACCGGCTATCTCTCTCGTTCGAGAATCGGCCGCCCGATGGGCGGCCGGAGAGGCTAACAGTTATATACGCCTACCGCGCAGCGTCGCACCGTGCGTCGTGCCACGCCGGCAACGCTGACAGGCGTGAGTGGACGACCAACACGGGCTTCGGCACTCTGGATCACGCTATGAACCCCGGGAATGGAAAACCGTTCTCCCAGTTCAGCGCCGAAAATAACGATAACCCCGGCAATCAGCAAAACACCCAATCGTTTCGACATGCTCATTTGGATTCTCCTATCATGAAATGGTCCGGCAGTTCATCGGTACCCTTTAGATTCTCCAGATCCACCTTGCTGGCGTTCGTCGTGTTCCTGAAGCTGAAGTCAGTGGCTGCAACCTGTTTGCCTGTCTTCCAGTTCCTGGTCTGAATGCTGTACTGCGGTCCACCTGCGATGAACGTGGAGGTGATGACATACCGGCAGGGATAGGGGTGCTCCCCCTGGGCAATCCAGATCTGCCAATCGACTTCCTTTGCGCGGAAAGCGAGATAATCGCATTCAACGCCACCGATCACGCCACTGCCGAGGTCCTTGACGTCGACGACATCCAGCATCAGTGCAGCGTAGGCATTTGACACCAGCAAATCCGCCGCAGGCAGCGGCCTGTTATGCTTCTCCCGCAACTCATCGACCAGGTTATCGACCGTGCCGGGCACAGCCGTCTGCGCATAGATGTTCAGGTTCTTGCCCAGCAGGGTCAGCGTCTTGCCGTCAAAGGACATCTCGACATCCGCAAAGCC
>JBATIF010000270.1:0-4095 GCA_049667605.1 Gammaproteobacteria bacterium | reverse complement strand
ACCGCGGTTGCGATTTTCAGCGAGAGGCCACGAATCCTCGCCAGCGGCGGATAGAGGGTGCCGCTGGCGAGGTCCTGCTGACCGACCTCGGCGGCGAGGGTTTGTGCCGCGGCTACCAGCATTTCATCGCCGATGCTGCGCGCGCTGATGCATTAGTCCGTATATCAGGGAGATCCCAACCCGGTGACCATAACCAATGCCCACACCTTCCAGTTCTGAACTGAAACAACGCGAACGCGCGACCTGGGCCTTGGCGGCCAGCGGCTGGAAGCGCCGCGATGCATTACTCAGGAAAGGTGCCGCACCGGTGAGCACGCGCCTGCTGGAGCTTGCTGCTATTGCGCCCGGGCAGCGGGTGCTCGATATTGCATCCGGCCTGGGTGAACCGGCAATCCCTGCCGCACAGCTGGTCGGGCCGGGTGGTCAGGTCACCGGCACCGACCTGGTGGAAGACATGCTGATCCATGCGCGCGAAAAGGCGACGGCTGCCGGGATTGGCAACATCGAGTTTCTTTGTGTTGATGGCGAGACACTGGAATTCGAGGCAGCATACTTCGATGCCGCCACCTGCCGCTGGGGCCTGATGTTCATGCCGGAGCCGGCGGTCTGCCTCCGGCTGGTTCACGGGGTAATGCAGGACAACGCCCGTTTCGCGACGGCCTGCTGGTCGGCGCCTGAAAAAAATCCCTTTATCAACCTGTTGATACAGGTACTGGGCAACTACATGGAACTGCCGAAGCCGTTTCCGGATGCGCCCGGAATATTCTCGCTGGCTGACCCGGATCGCCTGCTCGGCCTGCTTGAATCGGCCGGGTTCAGGGATGTCGAGCTGGAAGAGATGGAAATCAACGCGCTTGAAGTCGCCGACGGCAATGCCTACTGGGAGGCCATGTCCGACCTCGCCGCGCCGGTGATGACACTGGTCAGGCAACTCGATGATGCAAGCCGCGAGTCATTCATCGCCGATGTGATCAGCAACGCCGATGCCCTCAAGCAGGAGGACACCCTGCGCATGCGCGGCACCACCTGGCTGGCTTCCGGCGTCCGCTAATCCCCGATGACCCGGTAAAAAAACCAATCGCGCTTGAGAAGCGCTCCTACAACAGCAAACAACACTTGCACCAGGCTTTGAAAAAACCAATCGCGCTTGAGAAGCGCTCCTGCAAAAAAATCAACACCTGTAGGAGCGGATCTAATCCGCGATGGCCCGGCAAAAAACATTCGCACCTTGCAGGCGAGATAAGACTATTTACCGAGCAACCCGACGCGGGCCTCGCCGATACCGCGCGGGTCACTGGCGGCAGTTACCCGGCCGGTGTTGCGGTCCCAGTAAATCGCCTGCATGTTGCCGTAGGTTGAATCCAGCCGCTTCAGCCGGTGTCCGCGCGCCTCGAGGGTAGTGATCAACCCTGCATCAAAGGCATCGGCTTCATATTGCACCACGTCGGGCAGATACTGGTGGTGGAAACGCGGCTGGCTGACCCAGTCTTGCGGCTGCGTGCCGTCTGCAATATCCAGGATTCCAAGCAGCACCATGGTGATGATGCGACTACCGCCGGGCGTACCGAGTATGGCGATGCCTGCAGGACTTTCAACGAAGGTCGGTGACATGCTCGATAACGGCCGCTTGCCTGCTGCAATGGCATTTGCCTCTGCACCGACCAGCCCGTATACATTCGGCACACCCGGCTTTGCGGAAAAATCATCCATCTCGTCATTCAGCAAAACGCCGCTGCCGGGCGGTACCACGCAGGCGCCAAATGGATAGTTGATACTCAGCGTCGCGGCAACCCGGTTACCCTCGCTGTCGAGGATTGAAAAATGGGTCGTATCAGCCCCACCTTGCGGAGTTGCGCGCCCCGGCAGGCTTGCACTCGGTGTTGCCTGCTGCATCCGGATGGTTTCGCGCAAACGCTGTGCATGGGCAGTGCCGGTCAGGCGTCCAACCGGTACGTTGACAAAATCCGGGTCGCCGAGGTATTCAGCACGATCACGATAGGCCCGGCGCATGGCTTCGATAATCACATGAGCACGGTCCGCCTCATCCAGTTCGCCGAGGTCATAACCGGAAAGAATGTTGAGGATAGTTGCCAGCGCCACACCGCCCGAGGATGGCGGTGCAACGCTGGTGATGCGCATCCCCCGGTATTCAAAACGGACCGGCTCACGTTCGACCACGCGATAGCCGGCAAGGTCAGCAAGCGTCCAGATACCACCGGCAGCGCGCACACCGGCCACCAGTCGTTCGGCTACCGGCCCCTGGTAAAACCCGGCCCGGCCGTAGCGCGCGATGGACGCCAGCGTTGCTGCAAGGTCCGGTTGCAGAATACGCTCACCGGCTGCGGGCACCTCATTATCCACCAGGAATATATCGGCGGCCTGCGCATCGTCGCGCAAGGCGGCCAGGCGAAACCCTGCCATGCGCCGGTAATGTTCATCGACAGGAAAGCCATCAAGCGCCAGGCGGATGGCCGGTGCCAGTGACCGCCCCAGTGGCAGGCGTCCGTAACGCTCGGAGATGTGCACCAGTGCCGCCGGCTCACCGGGAATACCCGCCGCCAGTACACCGTCAACCGACAAGCCCGTTACAACATCGCCATCAGCATCGAGGTACATGCTGCGGCTGGCGGCCATGGGCGCCACTTCCCGGCCATCCACCATCACTTCAAGGTCATCGCGATGGCGATGCAATAACCAGAAGCCGCCGCCACCAAGTCCTGAACTGTAGGGTTCAACCACGGCCAGTACGGCACTCACCGCAACGGCCGCATCAAAGGCATTGCCGCCGACAGAGAGGATCTCCATGCCGGCCCTGGTCGCCAGCGGGTGCGCACTGGCAATTGCCGGCTCAGGCGGGCGGGTGACACACCCACTCGCAGAAAAAAGCCACAGTGCAATCAGCAAAAAGGCCCCAAAACGGAGCCCTGATGATAAAAACAGGCAGCGATTCGTCATCCGGTCGCCTTGGCGGTGAGCTGTTCGTATTTGAGCATCAACACTGCCTCGCTCTCCTGATGCCCGGGATCGACAAGGATACATTCCACCGGACAGACCTCGACGCACTGCGAGGTATCGAAATGACCGACGCATTCCGTGCACAAATCAGGATTGATCTCGTAGATTTCATCACCCTGGTAGATGGCGTCATTCGGACATTCCGGTTCACACACATCACAGTTGATGCATTCATCTGTAATCATCAAGGCCATTTGTATTCATACCCGTGGAATCTGCCGGACAGTCACCTGCAACGCTGAAGCTGACTTTAATTCACGCGGCCACGTAATGCAGCCACAACTTTCGTGTGGACAAAGGGTGTCACATCGCCGCCAAGCTCGGCAATCTCGCGTACCAGGCTGGAAGAAATATAGGCGTACTGTTCTGCCGGCGTGAGAAACAATGTTTCGATCTCCGGTGCAAGATTCCGGTTCATGCTTGCCAGCTGGAACTCATATTCGAAGTCAGAGACAGCGCGCAGGCCGCGCAGAATCACGTCTGCCTTTTTCTGGCGCATAAAATCAACCAGCAGGATATCGAAACTGCATATTTCTACATTTTCGATATGCGCCAGCACCTCACTCGCGAGTGTAACCCGCGTTTCTACCGGAAAGGCATTCGGCTTGTTGTTGTTGACCGCGACGGCAACAATCACCTTGTCAATCAGGCGCGAAGCCCGCTCCACCAAATCGGTATGACCATTGGTAATCGGGTCAAAGGTGCCGGGATAAACAATTGTATCCATGCGTTGATTATGGCGTATTCGGGAGTTCCCGTACAGACGGGTTGATTGTTTTGCCCTTTCGGACGAGGTGGTTTCTCTTGTTTATCCTTTTTGTTGGGGCGCCTTGCAGGCGCGATTATTTTTGATGCGGGCTCTCGCGCCCGCGCGGCGAGATACTTTTCTTTGCTCCGCCAAAGAAACGTATCCAAAAGAAAGGCGGCCCGAAGGCGCAGCCCGCTGCGCGGGGTCCCTGCGCTTCTCGCGAAAACCGGCGCATGCGCAACTCGCAATCTCGCTACGCTCGAAAGCTCAAACAGGGCGCATGCTTCATCCGGTTTTCACTGCGATGCTCGGCTGCGCCTACGGGAGGTAGG
>JBATIF010000269.1:0-5457 GCA_049667605.1 Gammaproteobacteria bacterium | reverse complement strand
ATCTCAATCTATGTGAAAAGACGCTTCAACCAAGTACAGTTCGCGGCTATAAAGAAGTAAGTAAAGCGCACCTTTATCCGCAATTTCGTAATATCAGAATTAGAGACCTCTCTCCCGCCATGCTAAGAACATGGATCAGTGGATTACATTTAACAGCAAAGCGTGTGCGCAATATCCTTACTCCTCTACGAGCCATATTAGAACAGGCTGTAAACGATGACTTGATTCCAGTCAATCCATTGGACAAAGTGATACTCAATAAACTTCTTGACCGAAAAACTCGCCATAGCACATTTGTCGTTGATCCCTGTGACAATAACGAAATTCAAGCTATTCTCCATACAGCTCAAGGACAAGTTAGAAACCTTTTCCAGTTTGCTTTTTTTTCAGGTCTTCGAACATCTGAACTCATTGCACTTGAGTGGGGAGATATTGATTGGCTAAACAATACCATTCAGGTCACTCGTGCTGTCGTCGAGAAACAAGAGAAATCCACCAAGACGAGAGCCGGTAATCGGAACGTACTGTTACTACCTCCAGCTTTAGAGGCGTTGAAAAACCAAAAGGCGTATACATTTTTACAGGACAACAAAATTTTCTTTAATCCTAAAACGGATAAACCATGGGAAACCGACGCACAAATCCGGAAGAGCGCCTGGATACATGTGCTCAAAAAAGCAGGCGTAAGATATCGCAACCCCTATCAGACCCGTCACACATACGCCTCCATGCTTTTATCCGCTGGCGAAAACCAATGGTGGGTGGCAGAACAAATGGGGCATGAAACGACAGAAATGATCATGCGTCATTACGGCAAATGGATACCCGACCAAAGTAAAAAATCGGGATACCAACCCATCAATGATTGGGAACAGGCTTGGAAGGAAAACTGCACGGAGACTGCACGCAGCGATAAGAGAAAATAATTTTATACTTAATTTACAAGAAGTTAGAATACTTTCGCTACGGGTTCGATTCCCGCCGCCTCCACCAACTTGTTGTTTTTATTAAGATATTAAAGAGTTCTGTCCTGCGGACATCCACTTTCTCAGCCCCACTCCGGGGGCTGGAATACTGTAAATACAGCATAAAATATTCATCTTTCCCGGAAATAGGCATGTTGTTGTCAACATCTCATGCCAGTATTTCAGGGACTGACGACCGGCCAGCCGCCCTCCTCTATGAACCAAACCTGAGTACAACGCCGGAATGAAAGTTCGGGTTCCTCCCGGAAACCATATTGAAACCCTGAAAGGCAACTTTAAAGGACAATACAGCTCAAGGATCAACGATCAGTGACGCGTCTGCTTTCGCTGGAAAATGGCGGTCACCCCGGGAAAGGACGAGTTCTGTCCAGAACACGTCATTCGGATAATTTATGACAGATGCACATTACTGCAACTGCCATTGCCGCAAATACCCGGAGGGCACAAGGGCAGGGAACCATGCAATTAAAATGCCTTAGCTGAAATCCACCTCGACGTGATGCTCCCTGCGGTCATCCACAAGCGGGATCATGCCTTGCGCTCGCGCTATCCCGTCTACGACAAGCCCATCTACCACGGCACCATCCACCGTCACGCTAACCACATGCTCCTGCGTTTCATCTACGCGCTTGACTGTGATGTGGTAGAAGGTCTCGCGATAGCGGTAGCGAATTTTGTATGACTCCCAATCGGCCGGGATACACGGCGCAATGCGCAGATGGTCGACTTCCAGTTGCACACCCAGTAGTGTTTCCACAGTCAACCGGTACATCCAGCCCGCCGCCCCGGTGTACCAGGTCCAACCGCCCCGGCCGGTGTGTGGAGATGCACCGTAAATATCCGCACTCATAACGTACGGCTCGACCTTGTAAACTTCGAGCTCCTCCGGTCCACTACTGTGATTGACAGGATTGAGCATGGCGAATAATTCCCACGCCCGCTCTCTGTCACCCAGCGTGGCAAACGCCATCGTGGCCCAGATCGCAGCATGGGTATATTGGCCACCATTCTCACGGACGCCGGGCACGTAACCCTTTATATAACCGGGTTCGAGGTCAGATTTATCGAAGGGCGGATCAAGTAGCTGGATTAACTGCGCATCGCGTCGCACCAGGCGTTTGTCAACCGCCGCCATCGCCTCGCGGGCCCGCTCTGGGTCGCCACCACCGGAAATGACCGCCCAACTCTGGCTGATCGAATCGATTTGGCATTCGTCGTTATCGGACGAGCCCAGTGGGGTGCCATCATCGAACCAGGCGCGCCGATACCAAAGGCCGTCCCAGGCATGGTCCTCAATATTGTTGCGCAGCAGCGCAGCCTGCGCGCTGCAAACGTCGGCAAAGGCCGCGTCATCCCGGTCACGCGCCAGGGAGGCAAACAGTTGAAGATTCTCGTACAGGAACCACGCCAGCCAAACACTCTCGCCCTTGCCGTCACGACCGACGAGATTCATGCCGTCGTTCCAGTCGCCAGAGCCCATCAGCGGTAAATGATGTTCGCCAAAGCGTAAGCCCTGTTTGATTGAACGTACACAATGTTCATAAAGGCTTGCCACTTCAGTCGAACGTTGCGGCTGGTCGAAGTAAGCCTCTTCTTCAGGATTCAACTCGCGGCCCTCCAGGAAATGCACGGATTCATCGAGTACGCCCGTATCACCGGTCGCCAGCACATAACGACAGGTTGCATACGCCAGCCACAGATAGTCGTCGGAGAAATGGGTGCGCACGCCTTGTCCGCCAGGCGGATGCCACCAGTGTTGCACGTCACACTGGAGGAACTGGCGCTCGGCGCAACGGATCAGCTGCTCGCGGGCGAGCCCCGGTGTCGCATGGATCAGCGCCATGGTGTCCTGCAATTGATCGCGGAAACCGTAGGCACCGCCGGACTGATAATAGCCACTGCGGCCCCACAGCCGGCAGGACAGTGTCTGGTAGACCAGCCAGCCGTTAGCCAGCACGTCCAACGCGGGGTCCGGCGTTTCCACCTGCACCGCGCCCAGGGTGTGGTTCCAGTATTCCCACACCGCTTCCAGTGCCTGCCGAGCGCCTGCCGGTCCGCCGAATCGCTGGATGAAATGCTGCGCTTCGTCGCTGGTGAGGGCCGCGCCGAATATGAACACGATCTCGCGTTCCTGTCCGTCGGCCAGTTCGATCCGGGTCTGTATCGCGGCGCATGGATCGAGGCCCGCACCTGCCCTGCCCGACAAACGCGTTCGGTGCATCGCCGCCGGGCTGGCCAGCGAGCCGTTGCGGCCAATGAATTCTGTACGGTTTCCGGTCACGGTACGCTCTCGCTCGCTGACCTGCGCAAAAACGACCCGATTGGCGCATTCGCGGCCGTAGGCATTACGGGCAAACAGTGCCCCGCTGTGCGGATCCGTTTCGGTCACAATGTGCATCAGATTGGCGTGTCGCCACTCACCGAGCACCAGCTCCCAATATCCGGTCAGTGACAGTCGACGCGGCCGCCCCGAATGGTTGCGCAGCTTTACCACCGCGAACTTCACCGGCGCGTCCATGGCGACATAGGTGAACAGTTCCGAGGAGATGTCGGCTTCGTAATGTTCGAACGCGCTGTAGCCAAACCCGTGCCGGCATACATACCCGGACCGACCGCGGGCGGGTAATGGCGTCGGCGACCAGAATGCACCCGTTTCCTCGTCGCGGATGTAGAGTGCCTCGCCGCTGCTGTCGCTAAGCGGGTCATTGTGCCAGGTGGTCAGCCGGAATTCGTGCGCATTTTCCACCCAGGTGTACGCGCCGCCGCTCTCGCTGACGACCGTGCCAATGTGTGGGCTGGCGATAACATTGACCCATGGCGCCGGCGTGTTCTGACCCGGCTCGAGGGTGACGACGTATTCGCGCCCGTCGGGTGTGAATCCCCCCAGGCCATTGCAGAATATGCGTTCGTGCCCCGGCAGCGGATAGACCGGCTCTGCTGCCGTTTGCTGCAATGGTTCCAAACGGTCCGGCACATGCCCTGCCGGTACGCGGCGTTGCACCTGCTCCACCAATGTCTCGGCACTATCGGTGAGCACGACACGGGCAACCGTCTGGAACAAGACCCGGTCCTCCTCGGAAAGTTCTTCGGCGCGCCGCACGAAGACCCCGCCCGGTTTGTCGAGTATTTGCGCTTCAGGACCCGAATTGATCAGCCCGATGATCCGGTCTTGCAGAATCGCCCGATAGCCCGAAAAATCCTCGTTCAAGATCACCAGGTCCGTAGTCAGGCCCTTCATGCGCCAGTAGGCATGGGCTTGCAGCATCTGTTTTACCAGGTCGATGCGGTTCAGGTCACCGATGCGTAACAGCACAATCGGCAGATCACCCGAGACTGCAAAACGCCAAAGTCCGGACTGACCCAGCTGGTTGCGGGCAATAACGCTGGGTGCGGCACGGCGCAAGCCATTGCCGTAAATCATGGAGCTGGCCAGGCGGCCATAGACCTGTGCATCGGTTTCGCTGGCGTTGAGGTGGTGCAGCACCTCCTGACTTTGGAACCAGGCCATTTCAAAGGCACGTTCAACGAAGTGCCGGTCACCATATTTGTCAAGCACAGCCATTGCTGCCTCGCGCGTATCCGCGACACCGGAGATGATCTGCACGCTCACGGATTCGTCGGGTGACAAGGTGATAATGCGACGGATCGCCACAATGGGATCGAGCACCGAACCATCCGTGTTCGACAACATCCACGGGCTGTTACTGCTATCCAGCACCACCGGGTTGGCCGCCGTTCGACCCCGCCCGATGAATTTGGTGCGGTCGGTTTCGTAAGACTGCTTGCCGGCAGTAGCACCTGGTGCTGCCATCAGGTGAAACATCCACGGTACCTGCTCCCCCGGTACTCGCCGGCGTCGCGTGCACAGGATCGCCTGCCAGTCGGGCAGAATTTCGGTTTGCACGAACAGATTGCTGAAAGCGCGATGGGCCAGATCGGCATTCAACGGCGCCAATACGACCTCCGCGTAACTCGTCACCTCGATATGACGGGTACGGGACGACAGGTTGGTGAGCGTGACACGGCGGATCTCGACGTCGTCTTCCGGTGAAACGTTGATCTCGGTATGTGCCTCGATCGCCTGATCGCGCCGCCGGTATTCAGCGCGTGCCTGTACGAAGATTGCCTCGTAGTAATCGGCCTTGCGCAGTGTCGGTTGATACGCGGTTGACCAATAACGGCCCGTGTCATGGTCGCGCAAATAAATGAATGTGCCCCAGCCATCGGAAGTGGCATCCTCACGCCAGCGGGTGATGGCCAGGTCGCGCCAGCGGCTGTAACCTCCACCGGCATGGGTCGCCATGACGTGGTAGCGGCCGTTGGACAACAGGTGAACTTCAGGCGTCGGCGAGTTCGGGTCGGTAAACACGCGCATGATTGCGCCTGCTTCCACGGCGGTGGGTCGCGCGGCGGCGCTCACTTCAGCAGCGTGCGGGTGCAACGTGGCTCCCTTCTTCGGCACACGCTCCTG
>JBATIF010000268.1:0-6115 GCA_049667605.1 Gammaproteobacteria bacterium | reverse complement strand
ACCAGGCCCGTCACGTACTGGGGCACGCCGAGTCGCACCGGCATATGAAATATTTCCTCTGCCAGTTCAACCAGGCCCTCGATCTTGGCGCTGCCCCCGGTCAACACGATCCCGGCGGCGACGCGGTCTTCAAATCCACTGCGTTGCAACTCGGCCTGTATCAGGCCGAGCAACTCTTCATATCGCGGTTCCACGACTTCAGCCAGCGTATGCCGCGCCAGTTTCCGCGGTGGCCGGTCGCCCACACTTGGCACCTCGATACTCTCGTCTGCACTGGCCATCTGCGTCAGGGCACAGGCATATTTAATCTTGATCTCTTCTGCATTCTGCGTCGGCGTGCGCAGGGCAACCGCAATATCGTTGGTCACCTGGTCGCCGGCGATCGGTATGACCGCGGTATGACGAATCGAGCCTTCCGTAAAAATCGCGATATCCGTGGTGCCGCCACCGATGTCTACCAGGCAGATGCCCAGGTCCTTCTCATCATCCGTCAACACCGAGTAACTGGATGCCAGTTGTTCCAGGATGATGTCATCGACCTCCAGGCCACAGCGGCGAACACACTTGATAATGTTCTGTGCCGCACTGACCGCGCCGGTCACCATGTGCACCTTGGCCTCCAGCCGCACACCGGACATGCCGACCGGTTCGCGTATGCCTTCCTGGTTATCGATCAGAAATTCCTGCGGAAGAATGTGCAGTATCTTCTGGTCGGCGGGTATTGCCACGGCCCGGGCAGCATCGATCACCCGTTCAACATCATTCGACGTTACCTCCTTGTCGCGGATTGCCACGATGCCGTGTGAATTCAGGCTGCGGATATGGCTGCCGGCAATCCCAGCAAATACCGAATGAATCTGGCAGCCGGCCATCAATTCCGCTTCCTCGACGGCACGCTGAATTGAATGCACGGTGGATTCTATGTTGACAACCACGCCCTTTTTCAGGCCCCTTGACGGATGTGAACCGATACCGATCACCTCCAGCTTTCCCTCCGGCATAATTTCACCGACGATGGCAACCACCTTGGACGTGCCAATATCCAGCCCGACGATTAATTGCTTTTCAGCCTTCTTCGACATTCCGCCTGTTCCCCGGCCTGCTCAGGCCCGTTCCGCCCCGGCATCCGCCGGTGCTGCCTGCCGCCAATACACTGAAAACCCGTTACTGTAGCGAAGGTCAATGTGCTGCAATTCATCCAATCGCCCCTCGAACACGGCAGGATATGCCTGCACCAGCCGCTGCAAACGCTGCCATACATTCACGCGACCCAGTTCCAGTTGCACACCACGCTCCGTTTGCAGGTGCCAGGCACGGCGGCCATCGAGTTCCAGACGGCTGATCTTCATGCCCAGTGGCGCCAGCAACCCTGATACAAGTTGAAACTGCTCCAGCACCCTGGATTCCTGACCTGCCGGGCCGGCCAGGGCGGGAAGCTCGTCTGCCGCGGCTGGTTCGTCTGATATAAACGACTCGCCGAAACGGTTCAGGAAACCCTGCTTGCCCCAGCGTGCAATCGGCTGCTGTTCTTCTATCTGCAAACGCAGGCTGTCCGGCCAGATGCGTTGCACCTTTGCCTGGTATACCCATGGCAACTGCTCGGCCGCTGCGCATATTGCAGCGACATCCACGGTAAAAAAACCACCTTCCGTATGCGCTGCTATAGACTTCTCCAGCTGTTCCCTGTCCAGGTACCTGAAATCACCTTTCACCTCAACCACGTTGAGAGGAAAACGATGCGGGTCGGCAAACCACTGCATACCAAGACGCATCAGCACCAGCAGCAGGGTAATCAACAGCAGTCCCGACAGGGTCCGGGCATTGTTCCTCAGGAACAGACCGGTTACCTGCACACCTGTCTGCGGGTTACGCCCCGGCATACTGAACCTCCCGCACAGCATCGATGCTGGTATCGAGGATCCGGCAGACGAGCTCCTCAAAACCGCTGCCGGCCGCCTGCGCCGCCATCGGCACGAGGCTATGGTCAGTCAGGCCGGGTACGGTATTCACTTCGATAAACCAGGGCCTTGCCGAGGCATCCAGCATGAAATCAACGCGCCCCCAGCCAGCGGCGCCGACCGCCCTGAATGCGGCAAGCGACGCAGCCTGCAGTTCCGACTCCTGCGCCGCATCCAGTCCGCAGGGAATTACGTAGCGGGTCGTATCGGACTCGTATTTTGCGGCGTAGTCATAGAAGGCATTCGGCGTCTCCAGGCGAATCAATGGCAGCACCTCGTTGCCGATAATTCCGGCCGTGTATTCCATACCGCTAATCCATTGCTCGGCAATGACCGTATCGTCATAACGCGCGGCCAGTTGCCAGGCATCTGCCAGGGCAGCGGCGCCATCCACCTTGCTGATGCCGATACTGGATCCCTCATGTGCCGGTTTTACAATCACGGGATATTCAAGCGTGTCCTTTTCAGCCACCACATCCGCCCGGGCTTGCAGCAACACGAACGCCGGCGTAGGAACCCCGGCACTTTGCCAGACCTGCTTGGTGCGCAACTTGTCCATCGCCAGTGCCGAGCCGAGTACGCCACTGCCGGTGTAGGGGATACCGAGCATTTCCAGCATGCCCTGCACGACACCGTCTTCACCGCCACGGCCATGCAAGGCGATGAAGGCCCGGGTATAGGTTCCGCGCGCCAGTACCTCGTGAAAATCAGCGCTCGCGGTATCCAGGCCATGCGCGTCGATGCCCTGCGCCTGCAGTGCCTGCAGCACGGCCAGACCGCTGAGCAGCGAGATCTCGCGTTCGGCCGAATGTCCGCCCATCAGCACAACCACCTTGCCATAGTCCCTGCCCTTGCCTGCTGTATCTGTACTCATCTCTGTTTCACTGTGCTGTTTGTTCACCAACAATGCGGACTTCCGTTTTCAGGCGTACGCCCTGTGCCTGCTCTACCCGGTCCTGCACTTCGATAATCAGTGCTTCTATATCCGTCGCCGTCGCCGCACCGCTATTGATAATGAAATTGGCATGTTTTTCGGAGACCTGCGCGCCACCACGGGTCAGACCCTTGAGACCACTTGCCTCAATCAGCCGTGCGGCAAAATCGCCGGGGGGATTTCGAAATACCGAACCACAACTGGGTTGCTGCGTCGGCTGAGTTGCACTGCGGCGTGCCAGTAAACCCTGGATACGCTGTAGCGCTGCCGCTGCGTCCCCGTGCTGCAAGGCAAGGGTCGCCGCCAGGAACCACTCGTCCGCCACCCCCGCCACGCTGCGATAGGCAACGCGGTAGGCAGATGGCAGGCGTGTATGCACGCGCCCGGCCCTGTCTATCGTCTCCACGGCAGTCACATGCGCCCAGGTTTCCCCCTCAAAGGCTCCGGCATTCATGGCCAGCGCGCCACCCATGGTGCCGGGAATACCCGCGAGGAACTCCGCGCCGGTCAGGTCTTTGCGGGCGGTGGTACGCGCCACTTTTGAACAGGTCATACCGGCCCCGACACGCACGGTCTGCTCATCAATCCAGTGCATCTCCATCAGTGCACCAAAAGTTATAATCACTGTCCCGGGGAAACCGCCGTCACGAACCAGCAGGTTGCTGCCCAGGCCCAGCCAGAGCAGCGGCTCGGCGGGATCAAGCCCGGCCAGAAAGCGGCTAAGGTCATCGATATCCGCCGGCTTGTAAAAGCGCCGCGCACAACCACCGGCCCGCCACGAGGTATGGCCCTCCATCGGCTCGTCGTACTTCATCTCGCCGCGCCAGTGCTGTGTTTTTTCTGCAGCCATCATTCCCCTGTCACCTTGTCCCTGCAGCCAGATCAAGGGGCAGGCGGGCTGCCACCGCACCGATATCCCCTGCACCCAGGGTCAGCAGGATGTCGCCATCGCGCAGCAAGTCGCCCAGCACCTCCGGCAATGTCGCCAGGTCTTCCACGAACACCGGGTCAATGTGTCCACGCGCACGGATACCGCGCGCCAGTGCGCGGCCATCGGCAGCACTGATCGGGGTTTCGCCCGCGGCATACACTTCCCCCAGCACCAGCACGTCAACCGCGGATAACACCTGGATAAAGTCATCGAACAGATCATGCGTACGTGTGTAGCGATGCGGCTGGAAGACCACGACGAGACGCCGCTCTGGCCAGCCTGCACGAACTGCTGCCAGCGTCGGAGCAATCTCACCGGGATGATGCGCATAGTCGTCAATCAGGAGGACACGACCCGCCGTTGTTTCGATTTCACCGGCCATCTGGAAGCGACGCCCGATGCCCTGGAAACCAGCCAGGCCCTGCTGGATGGCCTTGTCAGGCACGCCCAGTTCTGTTGCAACAGCAATAGCCGCCAGTGCATTCAATACATTGTGATGGCCTGGAAGGTTCAGGATAACTGGCAGCGCAGCGTCATGGCCCGGACGCCGCACGTTGAAATGGGTCTGCATTTCATGCTGGCAAATCTCGCTCGCAACCACATCGGCAGCGGTTTCAATCCCGTAGGTAATAACCGGCCTGGTCACTTCCTTGAGAATGTTGCGCACCTCGGGATCATCCAGGCAGAGTATGGCGAGGCCGTAAAACGGCAGGTGGTGCAGAAACTCGATAAAGATCTGGCGCAAACGGTCAAAATCACCCTGGTAGGTCGGCAGGTGGTCTGCGTCGATGTTGGTGACGATGGCCATGGACGGCTGCAGGTAAAGAAAGGACGCATCGCTCTCGTCGGCTTCTGCAACCAGGTAATAGCCGCTGCCGAGCTGCGCATGGCTGGCCGCGCTGTTCAGCTGGCCACCAATGACGAAAGTCGGATCAAACCCGCCCCCGGCAAGCAGGCTGGCAATCAGGCTGGTGGTGGTTGTCTTGCCATGTGTGCCCGCCACTCCGATGCCGTAACGGAAACGCATCAATTCAGCCAGCATCTCGGCGCGCGGCACAACCGGGACACGGCGTTCCCGTGCAGCGAGAATCTCGGGGTTGTCTGCAGCGATGGCCGTTGAAACCACAACCGCATCACACGCGGACACATTCGCCGCATCGTGACCGATAACAATGTGTACCCCCATGTCGTGCAGGCGGCGGGTCACGACATTCTCGCGGATATCAGAGCCGCTCACTTCATAGCCGAGGTTATGCAGCACCTCGGCAATACCACCCATGCCGGCACCCCCGGCACCCACCAGGTGAATACGCCGGACCCGCCCCATGCCATGGGGCTGGGCGGCGGCGGTTGGATGCTGCATCACGGTCATTGCGCCTTGATCCCCGCAGCCTGAAGACACAGGCTCGCAACCCGCCGCGCCGCATCCGGCAATGCCAGCTCCCGTGCACGGCAGGCCATTTCCAGCAGCAATTCCCGCTGTTGATGAAAATCAGCCAGCAGGCCGGTCAGCCTGGCGGGCTGCAGGGAATCCTGCGGTATCAGGATCGCGGCGCCTGCATCGGCCAGGTACTTCGCGTTACCTGTTTGATGATCATCGGTGGCGTAGGGAAAGGGCACCAGGATCGAGGCCACACCGACAACGGCAAGTTCTGCCACCGTCAGCGCACCTGCGCGGCAAATCACCACATCGGCCCAGGCATAGGCCGCGGCCATGTCCTCGACAAAGGCCTCGACCTGCGCCTCGACACCGGCAACTGCATAGGCGGCCCGCACGTCCGCTTCGTCCGCACTGCCGGTTTGATGATGCAACTGCGGTTGCCGGTCTGCGGGCAACTGCCTGATCGCCTCGGGAACAACCGTGTTCAATGCATGGGCCCCGAGGCTGCCGCCGATAACCAGTACCCGCAAGGCGCCATGGCGGGATGCAAAACGAATTGAGGGTTCGGCAAGCCGGCTGATTTCAGCACGCACCGGGTTACCGGTATGCACCGGGTGGCGTACAGCCGGCAGGCTGCCGGGGAAGGCCACCATTACCGTGCGCGCCAGCGGTGCCAGCCAGCGGTTGGTCATGCCGGCAACCGAGTTCTGTTCATGAATCAACAGCGGGCGGCGCAACAGCCAGGCAACAACCCCGCCAGGCCCGGATGCAAAGCCGCCCATGCCAAGCACTGCCAGCGGGCGCAGGCGCAACTGGATCACCAACGCCTGCAGCAGCGCAACCGCGAGCATGAACGGGGCCAGCAACAGCCGCAGCACACCCTTGCCGCGCAGCCCGGAAACCCGCAGCGT
>JBATIF010000267.1:0-1929 GCA_049667605.1 Gammaproteobacteria bacterium | reverse complement strand
GCAGTGACCAGGGTGACATCGACATTGCGGCTGCTGCCGGTGCGCGGTGTGACCGTGACCGTTTGGGTGGCATAGCCGGGCTTGCTGAACTCCAGTGTATGACTGCGTGTCGTCAGCCGCAGACGCTGCGTGGCCTTGCCGGCATCACGCCCGTCCACCCGCAGGCTTGCATCCGCCGGCTGCGCACTGACGAATACGATGCCGTACTGCGGCAGCAGGCGTGCATCGAGTGACTGTTCTTCCTCCGCGGCCAGCTGCAGTTGCCGGTCGAAGCGCTGGTAGCCCGGCTTGGTCAGGCGCAGCGTGTGCTCGACATCCGCTGCCAGTGCCAGGGTAAGCGGCGTGGTTCCTTTGAACACGCCATCGACACTGACGCTGGCACCCGCGGGTTCACTGCCAAGCAGCAGCCGGCCATCGGCCGGTTGCAGCACGAACGTATCGAGCAGCAGTTCGGTGCCTGCCTGGACCTGCAGCGGCAACGACAGCTGTTTGTATTTTTCAAGTGTCAGTACCAGGCTGCGCTCGCCCTGCAGCAGCTCGGTATCCAGCGGCGTTACCCCAAGCACCTCACCATCCAGCGCGACGCTGGCGCCCGCAGGCATGCTGTCGATGCGTACGCGGGCCCAGGCCGGTTGCAGCACATAGGCCAGCTGTTGCGCCTCGCCCTTGCCGGCCACGGCAAGCGTTTCCTCGACCGGCAGGTAACGATCCGTCTCGATACGCAGCTGCCGGCTCCCGCCGGGGATTTCGGCAAGCCCGCTGCTGTCGGTTGCCAGCGCTGCATCATCGACGAACAGTCTGAACGGAACATCCGGTTGCAATGCGATACTGACCTGTCCGGGCAACTCCTCGAGCTGTAGTTCGAATAACTGGAAGCCATCCGCAAGGACCTCGACCGTCTCTTGCAACGGTCGGTAACCCGCGCGCTGCGCCGTGACCGTGTAGCGCCCGGGCAGCACCAGTTGACGTTCACCGATGGGCACCGGCGGGGGAAATCCTCCGAGGGACTGGTGTTCCGGCTCCGGGGTGATGTGTACGGCGACGGGCGTGGCCAGCAGCACGAACGCGACCGCCAGCAGCAACAGCACGAACACGCCCAGGAATACCCAGCGCAGGTTGCGCTGGCCCTGGGCGGGTGCAGGCGCCTGCGGGACCTCGGGCAGCGTGCGGTTATTCAACGGCGGCGGACTGACCGGCGGCACCAGCAGCGGGGCTTCCGTGCGCGCCTGCACACTGATGATCACCTGGTCACCCTGCACATTCCAGTGGATGACCGACTCACCGACCTCGACTACGTCACCCGCCTTCAGCCACTTCGATGCCGTCAGGTGCTCGTGATTGTGAAACAGCGTTGCATCCGATTGCGCCGGTTGAATGAAGGCATGCCCCTTGTCCAGCCCGATGTGCGCGACGACGGCAGCGGCAGGCAACCCGGGCAGCACGATACCGCCCTGCTCCGCGCCCCCGACTCTCAGCGGCAGATCCTGCTCGTCGAGCCGGCGCTCCCCGTCTGCATCATGAATAAAATAGACGCGGCTCAAATCAGTTCCTCGCAGCGCACCTGCTGCGGCTGCAGGGGTACGCCGGGGCGCACCGCGATCACCTTGCGGACATCACGGTAGCCCGGCCGGCTGCCAACGACGGTGTAGTCACCCGGCAACAATTCCAGCTGGCGGGTGTCGAACTGGCCGAGGCGCCCGACGCGGTAGACCACCACGCTGGTCGCGCCGTCCGAATTCAGGGTCACTGTCAGCGGCGTGCTGGCCTGCGCCACCAGTGCGCGCAGTGCGGTGATTTTCTTTGCCAGCAGTTTTTCGGCCGGCGGCGCCTCGCTGGCGGCGGCAAGCAGCTGCTCGGCATTGGCCAGCGGCGCGGCAGAGTACACCCGTGACGGCGCATCGAGGTAGTGATCGAACTGCGCATGTAATT
>JBATIF010000266.1:0-2600 GCA_049667605.1 Gammaproteobacteria bacterium | reverse complement strand
AGTATTCCTCGTTCGGTGTCGGGTGGATCTTCGGTTGTTCGTGGACGGTGCCATTGCGCAGAAACACGTAGGAAATATTCTCCACCCGCCCCGACTCGACCCGCGTCGGGTGCGACCCGCCGATGATGTTGATGTTGTAGCGCAGGGCCATATCGCGCATCGCTGCCGTGAAACGCGGCGTGTACTCGGTCAGCGCCTCGATGGATTCGGCGGGTGTGAGCTGCTGGTCCTCGATGGATAACAGTTGCAGGGTGAACAGTTCCGGGAACACCACAAAATCACCCTTGTAATCGGCGACCACGTCGACAAAGTAGGCAACGATCTCGAGGAACTCCTCGAACGAACTCACGCGACGTTGCTTGTATTGCACGGTACCGACACGCACGGTGTCCGGCATGCGTTCGCCATAGCCCCGGGTGCTTGCCGATGGCTGTGTTTCCGGGACCTTGGGGTTGCGCCAGACGAGGTGCACGCCGTAGCCCATCGACTGGTGGTCGATGCCGAGATAATCCGGAATGATGCCGACGATCTCGAAACCGTTATACAGCTGAAAGGACAGCACCGGATCACGCGCCTGTTTCGCCTTGATCGCCTCGACATAATCGATGACATTGCCATACTTTTTTATACGCCTGGCAAGTGTGGGCAGTCGGCCGGCGAAGACAATGCCCTTGAGACCGAGCGACTGGCAAAGTTTCTTGCGCTCGTTATACAGGCGTTGCCCGAGGCGGTAACCCTGGAAATCCGGATCGACGCAGACCTCCATCCCGTAAAGCCAGTCGCCATCGGCATCGTGGCGCGAGGCATAGCCGTTGCCCGTTATCTCCACCCAGTTATGGGGCTTGAGACAGATTTCCTCGCCGATGCGAAAGGTGGCACAGTAACCGACTACCTTGTCATCCAGCAGGACAACGAACTGGCCTTCAGGAAAGCGGTTGATCTGGCCGGTAATCGCGCCCTCGGAGTAGCCGGTCAGGCCGGTCCCGGCATAGGCGCGGGTCGTCAGCCCGGTGATCTGTGGCACATCAGCGAGCCGCGCCGTGCGAATACTCAGTTTGCTTGACTGGTTGGAAAGCTTGCTGCCCATTGGTCTTTACCGTAGTACAGGATTCATGGGCCTAGAATACTTGAAACCTGATACAAATACCCTGCCCCTCTGATGAACCGGGCGCAGGCGCGATGCAAGAATGGCATTGACAAACAACCGTGGTGATCTAGATTTACTGGTGCAGCGGCACCGGCCTGGAGGCGGCCATGAAACGACGGCTTTATTTTCTCATACCCGATACCGGGCATACTCAGGCCGTGGTAGAGGATCTGGAGTCGTTCGGTATCAAAAGGGGTGCCATGCACGTACTCGCGAAAGCGGGCGTCGATCTGGATGGCCTGCCGGTCGCTACCGGCGGACAACGCACGGATGCCGGCGCCCGGATTGAAACCATACTCTGGGACGGCAACCTGGCAATCTACTTTATTGCCCTGCTGGCCCTGATCGCAATGGCATATCTGGGGTTTGAATGGTACTGGCTGCTGCTACCGGCAGCCATCATGGTGCTGACCTTCGTGATGGGTATCGTAATCACTACCCGGGTACCCAGCGTCTACCTGTCCGAATTTCGCGATGCCATGCACCATGGAGAACTGCTGCTGATGATCGACGTCCCGCTATGGCAGATGGAGCGCATCGAAAAACTGGTACGCACACAACATCCCGAAGCCACCGCCGGTGGCGTCAGCTGGCATATCGACGCATTGAACATCTAGCCTGAAGAATGTGCATGGCCGGCCATGGTCGCCGGCAAGCAAAACATTTTCAGCGCGGCTCGCGCATCTCGAGCAACGCCTGCATCGCTCCCAGCAGTTGCGGCACGTCATGCGCCTTCGGCCTGAAATCCACGTGTGCAAGCCCATCAATAATAAACAACTGCGCCTGCCCCGCCGGCAGCGCTTCTGCCAGTGCAATACTCTCGGTATAGGGAATCAGCCTGTCACCGCGACCATGCAGCAGGATAACCTCGGCCCGCAGCCGTGAAAGGTCATGTGCCGCCGGATTGATGCCTTCAAGTTCAGCGCGCATGCGCGGTGCAAGCCTCTGCAGCAGGCCAGGGACTTCTGCAGGCAGCCGATTGTCAAGCAGGTTGTAAAAGGCCTGCGCATCACTCGCGAGGCGGGTAGGCTGCGGTTTGTCCCCGTCCAGGTGCTCACCCATGACATATGCGGCATAACGCCGAAAGAACTCGCGATCCACCGGCAGTTTCAGCAGCTCCAGGTTTGAACGGATAAATGTCGCCTGGCTGTACGGGTGAGGAGACAGTCGGATCGTGTCCGGGGCCGCCATGACCGCGGGCTCAACGTCGGGGTAATAACCGGTGGTCAGGAAGGCGACGACATTCGCCAGCGAATAATAGCCGCCCACCGCCAGCACGAAGCGAACCCGCTCGCGGATATCGGGCTCGAGCGCCGCCAGCAGTACCGGGCCGGCACCGTAGCTGAAACCGGCAATACCGATATGCCCCGCCGGCGCAAGTGCCGGTTGTGCGGCCAGCCAGGCAACGCTGTCGGCCACCTCGCGCACATCAGCGGCGCGCATCCGGTTGCGG
>JBATIF010000265.1:0-5416 GCA_049667605.1 Gammaproteobacteria bacterium | reverse complement strand
TATTGATGGATTTTATCCGCCCGATCAGGGGTAAATCCGCACAGTCTAACGCAGGAGCAGCTACCGGGAAGGCACAGCGCTCACCCGGGTAAAAAACCCCACCAGACATCACAGCGCTAAAAGTCATAGCGCTGCCTGAATCATCCAAAGCCGCCAGGACCTTTAATACCGGGGAACAAGTTCCATGAATTACCCGTGACCAGGCAGGCCGCAGGCCAGATAGTCCCTTCGACTATGTACTTTAGTACAAGTGCTATCACATCGGTTACTTGATAAATTGTTTATAACCAGTCGAACAATCAAGCAGGCTGACATCATAATTTGGATTCAACCAGTGCGCGCAGGGGACATAACGAATGAAATACTGCAAATTAATATCAGTTGCCATCGCTTTTGTTTTATCAACTAACGTACATGCTGCATTGATTTCCACGCTTGAATCATTTTCTAATACAGCTGGTTTGATAGCAGGAGATCAAAGCACTATTGCAATCAATGATTGGGCTACAGCGTCAGTATTTCATGTAGGCACAAGAAACATTATTGTTGAAAAAATGACTGCTGTTTTCGGTTCAACCGATGAAAACACATCTAAATACCTTGAAATAGGTGTTTATGAAAGCACCGGTATTCATGGTGTTGATCTTGCTCCAGGTGCATTGATTGGTGCATTTGATACGTCGATAATTGATTCGAATCAAACAAACTTATCGATAGATTTAACGGCCATACGCAGTTTTGAACTTCAATCGAATACAGATTATCTTCTTGTGTGGAATGCACAGCCTGGAGCTCCATACCTTGGAACAAAAAGAACTGGAACACCTGATCAGATGGTAAATAATGGAATTGCCGGTTTTTTCACAGGTGAAGTCATGTCTTCACAGAATGGTGGCTCCAGTTGGTTTTCGGTCAATCAGCGTGGTTTTGATTATGCTTCACTTGACGGCACAGTCTCAGCTAAAGCAGCAGTCCTGTCTAACATTAATGTCTCAACTGTTCCCGTTCCTGCAGCTGTCTGGCTGTTCAGCTCCGGCCTTCTGGGACTGACTGGAGTAGCCCGCCGCAAGAAGGCGGCATAATGGCTTCACAAATTGCGCTTTCGAAGGCCGTTATTTACCTGGCTTTAAAGATTTTATTTTAGGCCGTTACCAGAGCCTCATTAAACATATATTCCTTTGCGGCTTCAAGCATCTGTTTCACGCGCCGTCTGAAGCGCCAGGCTGGTGATCACCCACATCCAGCATCTCCTGCTATCGTGCGCAGAAAATTATTTTCTTTGTAGTCTCTATGCCCTCTCGATAACAGCTCCCGATTTACACTTCATCCTGCAGTTATGCAGCATAAGTTTTTTCTACGCCCTGACGGAGGCACGAATTCACCAGTAACTCCTTCCCTTTCAGAGGTATCCCTTTTAACCTAGAACCCATGGCCGGCCGCATTCCCCAATCCTTTATTGATGAACTGCTTACTCGCACGGATATTGTCGACCTCATCGACAACCGTGTGCAGCTAAAAAAGGCCGGGCGTGAGTACAAGGCCTGCTGCCCGTTTCACAATGAAAAAACTCCCTCGTTCACTGTCAGCCAGGTGAAGCAGTTCTACCACTGCTTCGGTTGCGGCGCCCACGGTACGGCTATCACCTTCCTGATGGATTACGAACATATGGACTTCGTCGAAGCCGTGGAAGAACTCGCCCACAGGGCCGGGCTGGAAGTCCCGCGTGACGCGGCAAACGAATCACACCGACCCGCGATTACCCAGCCCCATTTTGACATGCTCGAAAAGGTTTCCGCGTATTACCAGCAACAGTTGCGCGCACACCCGCAAGCCAGCCGCCCCGTGGAGTACCTGAAAAAAAGAGGGCTGAGCGGTGAAGTCGTGGCGCGTTTCAAGATCGGCTTTGCACCGCCCGGATGGGACAACCTTTCAAAAGCCATCGGCACAGACGCGCAAACACAAAAAATATTACTGGAACTCGGCCTGTTGATTGAACGCGACAATCACAAGGGTTGTTATGACCGCTTTCGCGACCGGTTGCAGTTTCCCATCCACGACCGGCGCGGGCGCACCATCGGCTTTGGCGGCCGGGTACTCGACGATGCCACACCCAAGTATCTGAACAGCCCCGAATCACCGGTATTTCACAAGGGTCAGGAACTGTATGGCCTGTATGAAGTGCGTAAAGCGGTGCGCCAGCTCAAACACCTGCTGGTCGTTGAGGGTTATATGGATGTGGTTGCACTGGCACAGTTTGACATCAACTATGCCGTGGCAACGCTGGGTACCGCCACCACGGCTGACCACCTGGAGCGAATATTCCGCACTGCCCCTGATGTGGTGTTTTGTTTTGACGGTGACCGTGCCGGCCGTGAGGCCGCCTGGCGTGCACTGGAAAATACACTACCGGTACTGCGCGATGGCCGTGAAGCACGCTTTCTGTTTCTACCGGACGGAGAAGATCCGGATTCCCTGGTACGCAAGATCGGCAAGGATGATTTTGAAAAGCGCATTCACTCGGCCACCCATTTATCCGACTTTTTCTTCGAGCGCCTCTCCAGCGAGCTGGACACCAGCAGCATCGACGGCCGGGCCCGACTGGTGGCCCTGGCAAAACCCCTGTTGTCCCGGATACCGGACAGTATATTCAGCCAATTGATGACCGAACGCCTGGCTACACTTGTCGAGACCAGTGCCGAACGCCTCGCCAGTCGTCTGGGTACGGCCCCGCCGCCCGGACCACCCGCGAGTACGCCGGCAACCCGGCGGCCCCCTGCCGCAGGCAGGAAAAGCCCGGTCAGGGAAGCCATTGCCATGCTGCTGTACGAGCCGTCACTCGCCACGCAGGTAGATGCCTCGCCATTGGCGGAATACACCGATATCCCCGGAGTAGCGCTGCTCAGCGAGATCGTGACGCTGCTCCACCAGCAGCCGGGATTGAATACCGGGGCAATCCTCGAACACTGGCGTGACCGCGAAGAGGCCCCGCATCTCAACAAACTCGCTGAATGGTCGCCGTCGCACGAAGGCCTCGACCTGCTCCCGGAACTGCACGGCTGTCTTAAACAATTACGCAGGCAAGATATTGATAATAAGATTAATTATTTAAACAACCTGAGCCGCCAGCGGACACTGGACAGCGCCGAACGCGAGGAATACAAGCGATTACAGCTGCTGCTGAAGGAGGCCCGGGGGGATTAACTGACCACTGCCTGGTCAAAATTCTGGCTTGTAATAAGCTTGGCCGGACTCAATATATTAGACTATACTGGTGGACTGATTTGCTTCCATCACTGAATTTAGCTTGGGCATTACGCATGCCTGTGGATGACTATGGAAAAAGACCAACAATCAAGACTGAAACTGCTGATTGAAAAAGGCAAGGAACAGGGCTTCCTGACCTATGCCGAAGTCAACGATCACCTGCCGGAAGACATTGTCGACCCGCAACAGATCGAAGACATTATCGGCATGATCAACGACATGGGAATACTGGTGCATGAAGTTGCACCGGATACTGATTCGCTGTTGCTTGCCAGCACCAAGAACACCGCTGATGAAGATGCTGCCGAAGAGGCTGCCGCCAACCTGGTAACGGTGGACAGTGAGTTCGGCCGGACAACAGACCCGGTACGCATGTACATGCGCGAGATGGGTACGGTTGAACTGCTTACGCGTGAAGGCGAAATCATTATCGCAAAACGTATCGAAGACGGTCTCAACCAGGTCTTGCAGGCGCTCGCCAGGTATCCGGAAACTGCCGCCACCCTGATCCGTGGATATGAGCGTGTCGACGCCGGTGAAATGCGCCTTACTGACCTGATCGTGGGCTTTATCGATCCCAACGCAGTCGAGGCGGAAATCCCGCAGCCCGCGCAGGTAAAGGCTGATGTCAAGAGCGATGATGGTGACAGCGACGAAGATGAAACACCAGTAGACACGGGCCCGGATCCTGAAGAAGCCGCGCAGCGATTCAATGAAATCGGCAAGATCTACAAGCAGCTCGTCACAGCTGTAGACAAGGGTGGTAAAAACGCCAGCCGCGTGCAGAAACTGCGCACCACGCTCGCAGACCAGATGCTGGAACTCAAACTGGTGCCGCGCATCGTAGACATCCTGACAACAAACTTGCGCCACTCAATAGCGCGTATTCGCAGGCATGAGCGCGCCATCATGGACATATGTGTAAGCCAGGCCGCAATGCCGCGCAAGGATTTCATTACCTCCTTTCCCAGCAATGAAACCAACCTTGGCTGGATCGATGACCAGGTAAATGGTGGACATAAATATTCGGATCAGCTTGCCCTGTACAAGGACCAGATACTGCGCAACCAGAACAAGCTGATCACACTGCAGAAAAATGCGCATCTGGATATTTCCGATATCAAGGATATCAACCGGCGCATGTCGATCGGTGAAGCCAAGGCGCGGCGAGCCAAGAAGGAAATGGTTGAAGCCAACCTGCGCCTGGTTATTTCAATTGCAAAGAAATATACCAACCGTGGTCTGCAGTTCCTTGACCTGATCCAGGAAGGCAACATCGGCCTGATGAAGGCCGTTGATAAATTTGAATACCGTCGCGGCTATAAATTCTCGACCTATGCGACCTGGTGGATTCGCCAGGCCATTACCCGGTCAATTGCTGACCAGGCCCGTACCATCCGCATACCGGTACACATGATCGAAACGATCAACAAGCTCAATCGCATTTCCCGCCAGATGCTGCAGGAAATTGGCCGCGAGCCAACACCGGAAGAACTTGCCGAACGCATGGATATGCCGGAAGACAAGATACGCAAGGTGCTGAAGATCGCCAAGGAACCGATCTCCATGGAAACACCCATTGGTGACGACGAAGATTCACACCTGGGCGATTTTATCGAGGACCAGAACATTGACTCGCCGATCGACTCGGCATCAATGGAAGGTCTGAGGGAAGCGACGCAGGGCGTACTTTCCGGCCTGACCCCGAGGGAAGCGAAGGTATTGCGCATGCGTTTTGGCATTGACATGAATACCGACCACACGCTTGAAGAAGTCGGCAAACAGTTCGATGTCACGCGCGAACGTATCCGCCAGATTGAAGCCAAGGCCCTGCGTAAACTGCGCCACCCGACCCGCTCGGAACCGTTGCGCAGTTTTCTTGAAGTCGATTAACCAATTAATCGTTGGCCGGCAAAAGCACACCGCTTTTAATAAGGGCCTGTAGCTCAGTTGGTTAGAGCAGGGGACTCATAATCCCTTGGTCCCAGGTTCGAGTCCTGGCGGGCCCACCATTCTCATAAAATTCATAGCCTTATGACGCAGGGACCGGGGGAATATAGTCCCTTGGTCGCCTGTGCCTGGCGAATTGCTAATTATCACCTGAATACCGAGACTTAACCAGTCTTGCTACTTAACGCAATCATCCCTACCC
>JBATIF010000264.1:0-2113 GCA_049667605.1 Gammaproteobacteria bacterium | reverse complement strand
TATGGTGGGTCTGTTGCAGCGTATCGCGATCGTGCAGGCTCTGCCGGATGCAATCGATGACAGCCTCGGTGACCGCGAGGCGGTGCTGGCGCTGGCCGGGCGTCTCTCTGTTGAAGATGTACAGCTGTATTACCAGATCGGGCTGCTGGGGCGGCGCGACTTGCCGCTGTCGCCGCAGCCGCGCGGCGGTTTCGAAATGCTGCTGCTGCGCATGCTGGCGTTTCGCCCGGTCGCCGCGCCACTGAAACAGATTGATGCGCAGGCTGCTTCCGCAAAACCATCGCCGAAAAAGACAACGGCAGCGGCGCGCAAACCGCCGCCGGCAAGGCCTGACAGGCAGACTGCGCCGTTAGTATCGGCTGCATCAGCAACACAGACAGCACGGGCGGAACCGGTTGCAGCGGTGGCCCCTGCCACGCACGCAACAGCCACCGTGTCTTCAGACAAGGCCGACACCTGGAGTACAATAATCGCAGCCATTACGCTGAAGGGCATGGCCGGGCAGATGGCGCAGCATTGTGCCTTCCACGGTATGGAGGATGATTGTCTGCGGCTTTCCCTGGACCCGACGCATGCCTACCTTTTGAACAAGGAGCGCACGCAGCAGCTGGAACAGGCGCTGTGCGCGCATTTCCAGCGCACGGTCACCGTCAGGATCAACAAGGAAGGCAAGCTGCCGCACGAAACACCGGCAAGCCGGCGCAGCCGCGAGCAGCATGAACGCCAGCAACAGGCGCGGGATTCGATCGATAATGATGAGAATATTCGCGCCATCCAGGATGCCTTCGGCGGTAGCGTGCAAACTGATTCGATCCGACCGAAATGATTGGGTGTGCGACAAATGGCGCGCCGGGTCCGTCGCGTTGCTCCTTGACCCGGCCTACGTTGTATGAGGGTGGGTTTTGCCGTAGGCCGGATCAAGCGCAGCGGATCCGGCATGAGCAGGTTCGGATGCCACTGCCGGGTCCGTCGCTTTGCTCCTTGACCCGGCCTACGTTGTATGAGGGTGGAGTTTGCCGTAGGCCGGATCAAGCGCAGCGGATCCGGCATGGACGGACTCGGTCCGCTGCAACTGATTTTGTTTAACGATGTAATTCAATCGAGGTAGCGATTATGAAAGGTGGTTTGGGAAACCTGATGAAACAGGCGCAGGAGATGCAGGCCAACATGGAGAAGGCACAGGCGGAGCTGGCCAGCCTGGAAGTGACCGGTGAATCCGGCGGCGGGCTGGTCAAGGTGACGATGACCGGCAAGCACGAGGTGCGCCGCGTCGTTATCGACGATAGCCTGCTGCAGGATGACAAGGATATGCTCGAGGACCTGGTTGCTGCCGCGATCAATGATGCTGCGCACAAGGTCGAGGCAACGACGCAGGAACGCATGTCCGGCCTGACCAGCGGGATCAATCTGCCCCCGGGCATGAAGCTGCCATTCTAAGCCGTGTTGTATGCTGGCATCTTTACCGGCCGGGCATTGTGCTGCAGTGCCGGTTTCAGCTGCGGGGCCGGTGAATGAGTACTTCCCGGCTGATCGAGCGCCTGGTCGAGTGCCTGCGCTGCCTGCCGGGAGTGGGGCCGAAGTCGGCACAGCGCATGGCGTTTCATTTGCTTGAGCATAACCGTGACGGTGGCCGCCAGCTGGCCGAGGCGTTGATTGATGCCATGGAGAAAGTCGGTCACTGCAGCGAGTGCCGCACGCTGACTGAATCGGCTGTCTGTGGCCTGTGTGCGAACGACCGGCGAGACCGCAGCCTGTTATGTATTGTAGAGACGCCGGCCGATGTAGAGGCGCTGGAACAGTCGACCGGTTACAAGGGACTGTATTTCGTGCTCATGGGTCACCTCTCGCCGCTGGATGGCATCGGCCCCGATGCGCTTGGCCTGGACCTGCTGGAGGCGCGCCTTGCCACTGGCCAGGTCAGCGAAATGATCCTCGCAACCAACCCGACGGTCGAGGGCGAGGCCACGGCGCATTTCGTCAGCGAGATGGCGCGTGCCCATGGCATCCGCGCCACCCGGATTGCACACGGTGTCCCCATGGGGGGCGAACTGGAATATATCGACAGCAGCACGCTGTCCCATGCCTTTGCAGGTCGGCTTGAAATCTAGCCCGG
>JBATIF010000263.1:0-7056 GCA_049667605.1 Gammaproteobacteria bacterium | reverse complement strand
ATCCGGCAGCGGGGATAACCCCGAAACATTGCTGCCGGGTCCATCGCGTTGCTCCTTGACCCGGCCTGCATAATCACAGGCCACGTTAGAGCATAGGCCGGATCAAGCGCAGCGGATCCGGCTTTAGCAGGCCCGGATGCGTCTGAATTTTTTTATCGGCTGGTCCGTGGTGGCAGGCCGGTGTGCTGGGTGAGGATTTTCTTGCCCTTGGTGCGGCGCTGGTGGGCGGCCTGTGAATTCTTGCGCCGCGGGGCCTGGTAGGCCTTGTCCTCCGGCTGGTGTTTGGAGATGAGCTGGTGCTCGCCATCGCCGATCAGGTCGGTGCGGCCCATTTTCTTCAGTGCATCGCGCAGCATCGGCCAGTTGTGCGGGTCGTGGTAGCGCAGCAGGGCCTTGTGCAGTTTACGTTGCGCGGGGTCCTTGACGGCCTCGACCGTGGCGCTCTTGTAGCTGACCTTCTTTAGCGGGTTTTTACCGGTGTGGAACATCGCGGTCGCGCTGGCCATCGGCGAGGGGTAGAACGCCTGCACCTGGTCGGCGCGAAAGCCGTTCTTTTTCAGCCACAGGGCGAGATTGAGCATATCGTCGTCGGTGGTGCCGGGATGCGCGGCGATGAAATACGGGATCAGGTACTGTTCTTTGCCGGCCTCTTTGGAAAATTTCTCGAACAGCTGTTTGAACCGGTCATAGCTGCCGATGCCCGGTTTCATCATCTTCGACAACGGGCCTTCTTCGGTGTGTTCCGGGGCGATCTTCAGGTAGCCACCGACATGGTGGGTGACCAGTTCCTTGACGTATTCCGGGTCCTGGATGGCGAGGTCGTATCTCAGCCCCGAGGCGATCAGCACCTTCTTGATGCCGGGCAGCTTGCGCGCCGCGCGGTAGAGGTGTGTCAGCGCGGAATGATCGGTGTTCAGGTTCTTGCAGATGCCGGGGTAGACGCAGCTGGGCCTTCTGCAGGCGGCCTCGATTTCGCGGGTCTTGCAGGCGATGCGGTACATGTTCGCGGTCGGCCCGCCAAGATCCGAGATCACGCCGGTGAAGCCCGGTACCTTGTCGCGGATGTCCTGCACCTCGTTGAGGATCGATTCCTCCGAGCGGTTCTGGATGATGCGGCCCTCGTGCTCGGTGATGGAGCAGAAGGTGCAGCCGCCGAAGCAGCCGCGCATGATGTTCACCGAGAAGCGGATCATTTCATAGGCCGGGATCTTTTTGCCCTGGTAGGCAGGATGCGGCACGCGCGCGTACGGCATGCCGAAGACGTAGTCCATTTCCGCTGTACTCAACGGGATCGGCGGCGGGTTCAGCCAGAGGTCGCGGCCCGCATGGCTTTGCACCAGCGCGCGCGCATTGCCGGGGTTGGTCTCGAGGTGCAGCACGCGGTTGGCGTGGGCGTAGAGCGCCTTGTCATTGCGCACCTTTTCGAACGATGGCAGGCGGATGACGGTTTTTGTGCGATCGAGTCTGTTCGGGCGGGTGAACTCGACGATCTGAGCGCCGTTTTCGTCGATGCCGACCTGCTGCGCATTGCGGCGCTGTTTTTCGCAACTGTCCATTTCCTGCGTGTTGATGTAGGGATTGACGATGCTGTCGATCCGCCCGGGGCGGTCGATGCGGGTGGAGTCGATCTCCTTGAAGTCGTGCGGGGTGTCGCTGCGGATGAAGGCCGTGCCGCGTATATCGGTAATCGCGTCAATCGGCTCGCCGCGTGACAGGCGGTGCGCGACCTCGACAATGGCGCGTTCTGCATTGCCATATAAAAGAATGTCGGCCTGTGCATCGAGCAGGATGGAACGGCGCACTTCGTCCTGCCAGTAGTCATAATGCGCGATGCGCCGCAGCGATGCCTCGATGCCGCCAAGTATGATCGGTACCTCCGGGTACGCCTCCTTGCAGCGCTGGCTGTAGACCAGTGAACTGCGGTCCGGGCGCGCCCCGCCCTGGCCGCCGGGGGTGTAGGCATCGTCCGAGCGCGGTTTGCGGTCCGCCGTGTAGCGGTTGATCATCGAGTCCATGTTGCCGGCGGTAACGCCGAAAAACAGGTTCGGTTTGCCCAGCGCCATGAACGGATCTTTTGCATGCCAGTCGGGCTGCGCGATAATGCCGACGCGAAAACCCTGCGCCTCCAGCAGCCGGCCGATAATGGCCATACCGAACGAAGGCTGGTCGACGTAGGCATCACCCGTGACGATAACGATGTCGCAGGAATCCCAGCCGAGCGCATCCATCTCTGCCTTTGTAACGGGCAGGAAGTCGCTGTTGCCGTAGCACTCGGCCCAGTACTTCGGGTAGTTGTAGAGCGCGGTCTCGGCCTGCGGGATGTCGATGGGGGGCATGGTGGGTTCCTGTCAGGGCGTTTACTTTACAGGAAATCCGCCTGCTCGGGGTGATCGCGTCTGCAACGCTGGAAAGATTTGCAGGAGTAGCTTGCAGGGGCGATTGGCTGTCTGACCTGGCACAGAACTCTCGTTCCTCAAGGCGTTATCACGATACGCCGTGCATGGCTGCTGTAGTCTCAGCAGGTAATGCAGTGTGTATTCTACGCAGCGATCAAGGCTCAGGCGGTTTGCAGCAATTTCGGAGGGATATCGTAGCCAACCTGCTGCATCGCCTCGAGGATCAGGAGGACCATTTGCGACACATCGAAGCGGTCCGAGTTGATTACCAGATCATAGTCACCGAAGTCGTTGACACCCTCGCCATAGAGCTCATGGAGGTAATCGGCGCGCTGCCGGTTGACGGTCCTGACGCGTTCTTTCGCGGCATCGAGAGCGATACCTTCACGCTCGGCGACACGTGCGCTACAGGTGTCGAGGCTGCCATCGATGCGGATGCGAAAAGCCCTTTCGGGACCGAGAATCAGGTGGGCACCGCGGCCGATGATGACACCGCCCTGTTCCGAGATATTCAGGATCACCTTCACCAGGTGTTGCAGGTAACGTTCCCTTGGGTAGGACTTGCCGCTGAAGAAGGTCTTCCACGGCCTGGCCTTGCTCAGCTCGATCGTTTCATCAAGCGTTTTCACCAGGGCGATATCGAGGTGGGCGCGCTTCGCCACTTCCTGGAGGATCATGCGATCGCAGCACCTCACACCGAGGCGGTCAGCAAGCGCCTGTGCAGTTTCCATACCAAGCGAGCCGAAGCCACGCGAGATGGTGACCACGTAGTTTGCCTGGCGCGCCTTTTGCTTGCTTTCCTCGGCAGCCTTGCGCTCCTGCGCAAGTTCGATTCCGATCAGCGCCTCGATCAAGCGTTCGACACTGCATTTCATATTCTCGCTCCCTGCCGGTTTTCGTTCTAATGGTCGTTGCTGTGGAGTGCCGTCGTTGTTCGGTGCAAATCGCGCTTGAGAAGCGCTCCAACAAGGGGATGACTTACGCCATCGCGCGAAAAAATACAGGACTGGAACAGGCCGAGTTTGTGAATGCTGCTACGCTACCGGCTGTCTTTTGCAGGAGCGCTGCTCAAGCGCGATGAACAGAGCTAACAACCCTCTACTGCAGGCTAGCGTAACGCGCGCCAGCTGCTCTTTATCGTCAATTCGCCTGCAAACAGGGTGTCAATCGCCAGCTCCCCGTGCCGCACACGGGCCGAAAATCCTTCCTGCATCGGCGGCTCAACCGACTCCAGCGCCAGCATGCCGGCGGGCCAGCGAATGCGGTAATCCAGGTGAACCGGGTAGTAGCCGTCCAGGAAGCGCCGGTGAAAGGGTCCGCTTTGCAGCGTGTAACCGCCCTCCCCGTCAGACTTCAGTACCCGCACCTCGGCCTTGATGCAGACCTCGCCCCACTCCTCTACCTGCTCCATCTGCACGCTGTTGTCTTTCACCCAGGCACTCTTCATCCCGTGGGACGAGATCACCCGCAGGTTGCGCAGGCCATGGTAGCGATACATCACCTCGACCTCGGGCACCGGGTCAAGATTTGACTGGCATTGATACAGCCTTACCCAACCGGTGTGCAGGCTCGCGGGGGTGATGGTCAGCCGGTTGCGGGTCTGCAAGACCCGGCGGTCCGGTGCATCGCGGAGAAATTCAAGCTCGCCCTCATTGACCTGCAAGACGCTGCTGGCGTCATCCGCGTCCAGCCACGCCTTGGCGTCATCAGCGGCAACGGCGGTCAGGCATGGCAATAGCAGTGCAAGGGCCAGCAGTGGATATACAGGTGTCAGGCGCATGGTTCCAAAAGGTGTAGTGGTTTACCAATAAGGATAGCAGCTTGACAGGTTTTTGCAGCGATTGATTGTGCGAAGCAATCAGCTACGACGGGTGCCGGATTCATAATCTCGCGCGAGAAATGACGAGTCTGGAGCAAATCGCGGATGCTATTCGCTCCTGCAGGTTCATCAAGTTGCGCTGCAGCGTTCTGCAAGTGCGAATGATCATGGTTGCGGCTCGCATCTACAACAGGCTGGTCAGCGCGGGATATACTGCCACGATGAACTGGCTTGTCCTGACCCTGTTGTCTGCGTTCTTTCTTGCCACGGCGGATACGCTGACCAAGCGCTATCTCGCACATTACCGGCCGGGGGAACTGGTGCTGGTGCGTTTCGGTGTATCCGGCGCGCTCTTGCTGCCGTGGCTGTTGCTGCAACCCTGGCCACAGCTGTCGATGGTCTTCTGGGGCTGGATGGCACTGCTGCTGCCGCTGGAATTGCTGGCCATGTGGCTGTACATGCAGGCGATCCGCGAATCACCGCTATCGCTGACCCTGCCCTACCTGGCGTTCACGCCGGTATTTGTCGCACTGACCGGGTTCGTGTTCCTCGGCGAATCGGTCACCCGGGCGGGTTTTGCCGGGATTATGCTGGTGGTCTGCGGCGCCTGGTTGTTAAATGTCAGAACGACGCAACACGCAGTGGGCCTGAGCGTGCTGGCGCCGTTTCGTGCCATTGTCAGGGAACGCGGCTCGCGGCTGATGCTGATCACAGCGGCGATCTACAGCCTGACCTCGGTGTTTGGCAAGGGCGCACTGTTGCACGTCAGCCCGGAATTTTTCGGGCCGTTTTATTTCGTGACCCTCGGTATTGCCTCGGCCGTCGTGTTTGCCTCGCGCGATGTTCGCAGCTGGCGAGCACTCGGCCGCCATCCGCTGGCGCACCTTGGCGTGGGGGTATTCATGGCCGCGATGGTGGTGACGCACTTCTACGCCATCGAGCATATCGAGGTCGCCTACATGATTGCCGTGAAACGCACCAGCCTGTTGTTCGGCATGCTCTACGGGGCATGGCTGTTTGGCGAGCACGGCCTGGGCAGGCACCTCGCGGCAGGTGTGCTGATGATACTCGGCGTGTTCCTGATCGTGGCCTAGAGCATGGCACGGGTACAGCTACGCTTCTACGAGGAGCTGAATGACTTCCTCTCCCGCGCGCTGCGCAAGACGGACATCATGCACGAGTTCGAGCGGCGCACCTCGATCAAGGACATGATCGAGTCCTTCGGGGTGCCGCACACGGAGGTGGAAGTCATCCTCGTCAACGGCAAATCGGTGGATTTTTCCCACATCGTGCATGACGGCGACCGTATCAGCGTCTACCCGGTGTTCGAGAGCCTCGACGTGAGCCCGCTGCTGCGGCTGCGGCCTGAGCCGCTGCGTCATCCGAAATTTGTCCTCGATACCAACCTCGGACGGCTGGCACGTTACCTGCGCCTGCTTGGCTTTGACTGCCTCTATTCGAATGACTTCGAGGATGCGGCCGTGGCCGGAATTTCTGCCGGGCAGCAGCGGACGCTGTTAACGCGCGACCGCAGCCTGTTGCAGCGCAAGATCATTACGCATGGCTATTTCGTGCGCGCGGTGCGGCCGCGTCTGCAGGTGCCGGAGGTCCTGTCACGCTTTGATTTATACCGGTTGATTGCGCCGTTCAGTCGCTGCAGCCGCTGCAACGGAACCCTGCAGGTCGTCGACAAGCAGGCCATCGAGGCACGACTGGAGGTGAAAACACGCCAGTACTACAACGACTTCAGGATGTGCAGCGGCTGCGGACAGATCTACTGGCAGGGCAGCCATTATCAACGAACCATGCAACTGGTGGATGCCTGGCGTTGCCCGGGCCCGCGGGAATAGCGGCATTGCCCTGTCGCCATGGGCGGCCCGGTGAATCACAAACACGCTACAAAGCATCTTTCTGCCAGGCTGAATTTATCCGCGCCTGCTGGGCGCTCCTGCACAAACAGTTAATTTGCAGGAGCGCTTCGCAAGAACCACGGGTTACTGCAGGCGATCACATCATTGTGATGCAAGTTTTGCCGGGCCACGGCTCCAGGAACCGTCGGGCTGCAGGCAGGCGGTGCCATAGGCATCGACCGAGCGGCCACCGACGATTACCTTCATCTGGTATTCACGTTCCTGCAGGCAACTTGCGCTACTGCTGTCACCCGGGTAGATCGCGGTTTGCACCTCGCGCTGCGGGTAGCTCTGCGGGTAGCTCTCATATGCATAGCTGTCATCCTGCTGTGCACTGCTGATGGCATAACCAACCAGCCCGCCCATCAGCAGGCCAATCAGTAAATTCTCATCGTTGTCATCATCGTCGTCGTAATAGTAGTAAGAACGCCCGCCGTGCCCCCTGTAGTACCGCGGCCTGTAACTGTCCTTGTAATGATGACGTTTATACGTGTTCTTGCGGTGCTTGTTGTAGGCGTAATACTTGTCCCGGTGACCACCCCGGCTGCGCTCATACCTGCGATTGTCACGATGAACACCCGGACTGCGGCTGACACTTCGCTTGTCCTGGTGACCGCCCTGGCTGTAACCATGGGAGCGCTGGTCATTTTTACGATCGGCCCAGGCACTGCCGCTGCCGGCGAGTGAAATGGCCACCATGGCGGCGACGATGGTTCGGTATAGGATATGCGTTTTCATTGCGGACTCCTGATTTTTCGGGATACGTATGGAACTAACGTGCGGCGCCGGAAAAAGGTAACAGCTGTTTTTTCCATGCCTCAGAATGACTTACTGGAACATTATTTGAGACTGCCATCGCAGGCCGGATCAGGCATAGCGGATCCGGCCTGTTGTTTAAATCCCGGGATCAGTATTGCTCACTGCTGATGAC
>JBATIF010000262.1:0-1584 GCA_049667605.1 Gammaproteobacteria bacterium | reverse complement strand
AGTTCCGGCGCCAGGCTGCGGAAGATCAGCATTTCATAGTCGCTGGTGCTGTCGTAAAACGACGGATGAGTCGGGTTCAGGCCGTCCTTTATGTGACCCTCATGGAGCTTGATGCCGGTCAGGCGTTCTATATCTGCCGCCCACGGCGCCGTGTCCTCGCGTTCATAGTCCAGCCACAGGTAGCCTTTCTCCGGCAGGCTCTCGACGCTTTCCTTGCGCGCAAAACCGCGCTCGACATGTAATGAAAGTATCTCCATGAATTCCTCCAGGCGCTGATCGCCTACCGGGGTATTATTACCTGTTTAGCTGATGTCTATCACCCGGAGTGGTATCAGCCTGGTGATGCTGCGTTCGTGTTTGGCAGCTTGTATTGGTATATCCAATTGCCGCCGGGCAAGCTGCCTGGTTCCTCGCAAGAAACAAGCTATCCGAAGTCTCCCTGAGACTATAGTATAGTTGTTTGAAATGCGCGCCAAGCCGCCGGTAATGGAGATCCGGACTTCTGATAGCCTGTGAACCGGTCAGTTGCTGGCAGACGCCGGGCATGACCCGGGCATGTGCGAGTTGATCAGGTGAGGCTTGTGCACGACTACACCAGTTGCCGCAAGTCGCACAAACATTCCAAACCAGAGGCGTCATCATGGATACCTTGCTTTCAAGACATTGGCATCATCTTCCGCAAGATGAAATCGCCACACTGCTGGAGTCGGATGCTGCAAAGGGGCTCGACGTGTTCGAGGTGGTGCACCGGCAGTCGAACTTCGGGCCGAACCGGCTGACGCTGAAGAAAGGTAAAAGCCCGCTGGTATTATTTCTGCTGCAGTTCAACCAGCCGCTGGTCTATATCCTGCTGGCTGCGTCGGCGATCACCTTTGCCCTGCAGGAGTGGGTCGATAGCGGTGTCATCTTCGCGGTCGTGCTGGTCAATGCGGTTATCGGCTTCATCCAGGAATCCAGGGCATTAAAGGCCATCGATGCGCTGGCGCGCGGCATGGAGGGGACGGCCGTCGTTGTCAGGGCCGGGAAAAAAGAAAAAATCCCGGCCTTCGAGCTGGTTCCCGGAGACCTGGTACTGCTGCAGTCCGGGGACAAGGTTCCCGCGGACCTGCGCCTGTTGCGTACACGGGAACTTCAGGTTGATGAATCAGCCCTCACCGGCGAGTCCGTTCCGGTGCAGAAACAGCCTGAGCAGTTGCCCCGGGAGAAGCTGCTTGCCGATCGTACCAACATGGCCTATTCGTCCACCCTGGTGACCTACGGGACCGCTGCAGGGGTTGTCGTCGCAACGGGCGACGGCACGGAAATAGGCCAGATCAATGCCTTGATCGCCGGTGCAGCGACCCTGGCAACGCCGCTGACGAAGAAAATCGCACACTTCAGCGGCATCCTGCTCTGGGTCATTCTCGGTCTTGCCGGGCTCACCATGCTGGCGGGCTGGTTTCACGGGGTAGCCCTGCTAGACAACTTCATGGCGGCGGTGGCGCTGGCTGTCGGTGCGATACCGGAGGGGCTGCCGGCAGCGATGACCATCATGCTGGCGATCGGTGTCGGCAAGATGGCGCAACGACACGCGATCATCCGCCG
>JBATIF010000261.1:0-2578 GCA_049667605.1 Gammaproteobacteria bacterium | reverse complement strand
CGAAAGCTGACCGCGACTTCCATTTTGCCAGCGTGGAGAAGGTCTTCACCCCCATGATGATCTTTACGGCCTGTGCCATGGCCTTTGCGCATGGATCGAACGACGTCGCCAACGGCATTGGCCCGCTTGCCGCCGTCGTCAGCATCATTCAGTCCGGCGGTGAAGTGACGCAAAAGGCGGCTTTGCCCCTGTGGATACTGGTGCTTGGTGGCACCGGTATTGTTCTCGGCCTGGCAACTATGGGTTACCGGGTGATGAAGACCATCGGCAGCGGTATTACCCAGCTCACACCGAGCCGTGGCTATTGTGCAACGCTGGCGGCGGCTGCAACGGTGGTGCTGGCCTCGCGTACCGGTCTGCCTGTTTCCACCACGCATATTGCCGTGGGTGCCGTGATCGGTGTCGGCCTGGCGCGTGGTGTCGGGGCAATCGACTTGCGCGTCATCGGCGGAATCGTTGTCTCCTGGATTGTGACATTACCGATAGGCGGTGTACTGGCTGCGCTGTTCTTCTTCACCCTGAAAGGCATATTTACGTAACGCATGTCTGTCTGCTGCAAGGGGTAATACGGCATTACGCCACGAACACTGGCAGGGCAACACTCCGTCAGGGCATGCAGGAACAATAGGTGCCGGTATTTCACCCCGGATTCTCCAGGTATCTCAAGATCGGGCCGCAGCGGCTGGAGTACGCCCTGTATGGGGCTGGCACACCGGTCCGGCAGGCGCTGAAGTTCAACCCCCCGGGATGCCTGATGGCTTTGAATAGCGCCCAAGTAGAAGCGATTGACAGGCTCAAGGGTGTGGCCTATCCCCGTGGTGTGCGTTTTCGCCAGATCATCGTCACCGGGCCGCCAGGCAGCGGCAAGTCCACCCTGGTGCAGAAACTGGGTGGCTGGCCGGAAGAAGGCTGTATCGATCTTGCACAGGATTACTGGTGGCGCAGCCGGGTGCTGGCATTCCGGCCGCGGGAAGTGCACTTCAGAATACCGTTCAAGGGGTTTCGCGACAGCCATACCGTATTTGATCGGGGATGGCTTTCCGCACCGACAGCGGTCGACCATGCCAGGATCCGGATCCCGCCGCGAAGCAACTGGTTTTTTCAAACCGACTGGAGAGAGCGGTTTGTCTTTGATTTTCAGTTGCCGCCAGTAGATCGCATTTTCAGTCTGCGCCAGGCCCGCGCCCTGATTGAAACCCACCCGGTCGACAGGACGTTCACAAAGGCAGACATCGAGCATCAATGCGCAGTCTATGAATTGCTGGCACTGTACTTTCAGCGCAGCGGCCTGCAGGTTATTGTGCGCACCGATTTTGGAGGCATGCCCCGGACGATTATCGATGCGGGAGATTCCCGGTCTGGAAACGCGGGCTAACGACAGGTTCACGCCCACACAGGCAGGTAACTGCTGATGATGTTACGCCGTCACAGGGGCCTGCTCACTCGGCCGGATTAAAGGGTACACTATGCAATCCGTCGACAGATTGCAGTTTGTATGGATAAAGAAATCGAGGCACGTACCGTTGCCGCTGTGGATCTTGGCTCCAACAGCTTTCACATGATTGTTGCCCACCTCGAAGATACGGGTACCTTGTCGATCATCGACAAGTTGCGTGAGCCCGTACGCCTGGGCGGCGGTTTGGGCAAGGATGGCATGTTGAGCCGGGAAGCCTGCGATCGCGCCCTGGGCTGTCTTGAGCAGTTCGGTCAGCGGATCAGGGAGCTGCCACAGGGGGATGTGCGCATTGTCGGCACCAATACACTGCGTGTTGCAACCAACGCCGAAGAATTCACCCGGGAAGCCCAGCAGCTGCTTGGACATCCCATTGAAATAGTTTCCGGTCGTGAAGAGGCACGCCTGATTTACCTGGGTGTGGCGCACGGCCGTGCCACGCGTGAAGGGAAGCGCCTCGTTGTCGATATTGGTGGTGGCAGCACCGAGCTAATTATCGGTGAGGGCATGGATTCGATGCTGCGCGAGAGCATGTACACCGGCTGTGTGAGTGCCAGCAAGCAATATTTCCGCGACGGTGCGATAACCGCAAAGCGCATGACCAAGGCAATTATCAATGCCGAGCTGAAATTCTACCCGGTCGCCAAGGATTTCAGGGCGGGTAATGACCGATGGGAGGAAGCAGTCGGCTGTTCGGGTACGATCAAGGCGATCAGGAATATCGCGCAGGCGGAAGGCTGGTGTGACACGGGTATAACCCTCGATTCGCTCTATCAAATGCGCAGCAAGATGGTCAAGCAGGGGCATATCGACAAGCTCAGGCTGGAAGGGCTGAAAGATGACCGTGCCCCGGTTCTCCCGGGCGGTCTTGCAGTGTTGATAGCCGTATTCGAGACCCTGGGCATCGAGCAGATGCGGGTATCGGAGCAGGCGCTGAGGGAGGGGCTCCTTTACGACCTGGTGGGGCGTATACAGCACAAGGATACGCGCGAAGCGACCGTGCAGTCTGTCCTTAATCGCTGGAATCTTGATACAAAGCATGTTGAGCATGTAATGCGAACAGCCATGTCACTGTTCGAACAGGTCGAAGTTGACTGGAACCTGATCGGCGAGAACAAGTTGATA
>JBATIF010000260.1:0-1673 GCA_049667605.1 Gammaproteobacteria bacterium | reverse complement strand
AGTGATGACGATGAAACACCGCTGGTCGAATGAATTCGACCCTACAGGAAACAGGAAGCGCCGCTGGTCGAATGAATTCGACCCTACAGGAGCGCCGCTGGTCGAATGAATTCGATCCTACATGAAGCACCGCTGGTCGAACGAATTGTAGGGCCGAATTCATTCGGCCAACAGCCTTGCCATCTGGAGGTTCCCCAGGCGGGCGCTTACCTGTTGTCTATGAGGAAATCATCGGCGCTGTTTTCGATAATGCTATAGAAGGGATTCCAGCGCTGGCGGAGCATGTCCCGGGGTGGTATTTTCAGCGCCCCTTTTTCACCCCGCAGTGCAACATTGCCCAGCGCTATGCCGGGACTCTTGCCCGCATCCGGTCCACCGTACAGCGGGTCGTCCGGCGGGAACGGCAGTGCGACATGCGCGAGGGAATATATCCCGTCAGGCCAGGCCAACTCCGGCAGGTTTTTCACATTCGACGGGGTGTCCGCCTGGTTGCTGCACATTGCTACCCCGGTTGTGTCCGGACCCCGGTTACTGATGACAGTGAAAGTAAATCGCAGGGCCTTGTCGTTGAGCAGGGTTTCAATGGCGTCTTTGGGATCATTGGTAAAAAGGTGCCCCATGCCTTCGCGGCGGTTCAGATCGAACACGACCAGTTCATGCCCTCCGTGCTGCAGCCGCATGAAGAAACTTTCGACCGCCGCCCTGTTTGACACCGTTGCATCCACGGCCGAGAGGAACGCGAGGGTGGGCGGAAAATTCTGCAAGGCGCCCGTAGTTCTCAGTTGTTCCAGCAAGCGCCGGTTCTCGGTGGTCAGCTGATATTCCAGGTCACCTGCATTAACGGCAAAGGACTGATACTCGTACGGGTCATATTCCGGCAGAACGTCCTGCCATGCCAGCTTATCAAGGCCGAGGAGCTTGCCGAGCCGGGCTTGCCACACGGCAAACGCGGCCACGGGTGTGATGCCGACGGCAGGGTAGTTACCGTACACAAACCACCGACCGCATGCTGTATGCGATGGCTAACGTCAGCGCTACTGCGGGTGCTGGTAGTCTAGTGCAGCGCGCGCAGCATCCAGGCTGTTTTCTCGTGCACACGCATGCGGTCAGATACCAGTGCCACGGTGGACTCATCACCGGCTTTTTGGGCAGGTGCCAGTGCCTCGCGGCAGGTTTTCACCACCTGCTCGTGGCCGCGGGTGAGGGTCTCAACCATTATTTTCGCCTGCGGCACACCATCTACTTCCTCAATCGAACTTAATTCAACAAAGGCTTTGTAGGTTCCCGGTGCAGCCACATCCAGTGTGCGTATCCGCTCGGCAATGTCATCCACGGCAATCGCCAGTTCGGTGTAGTGTTCCTCGAACATCAGGTGCAACTCGCGAAACTGCGGCCCGGTCACGTTCCAGTGAAAGTTGTGTGTTTGCAGGTACAGCGTGTAGGAATCCGCCAGCAGGCTTTTCAGCCCCTCGGCAATCCTGATTCGATCTTGCTCGTTTATGCCGATATCGATTGTGCTCATCAGTTTTTCCTCATGTTGGCAATGTGTGTACTGTGTGGATTTCTGTTCAAGCCGTAAATAGCTTGGGGCGGAAGCATACTCCAACGCTGCAGTCCCCGGTGTTACAGTTTGCTACTCGTATATACATTAGTTCCCGATGATAAATAGATAA
>JBATIF010000259.1:0-3654 GCA_049667605.1 Gammaproteobacteria bacterium | reverse complement strand
AAGAACGCCGGCATCGCCATCTGCGCACCGATCGCGCCCTACACCGCCATGCGCCGGGAAGTGCGCGAAAACATCGAGCAATACGGCGCCTTCGTAGAAATCCACGTGGCGACCCCGCTGGAGGAGTGCGAGGCGCGCGACCGCAAGGGCCTGTACGCCAAGGCGCGCGCGGGCATTATTCCCGAGTTCACCGGTATCAGCGACCCCTACAATGAACCTGAAAATCCCGAACTCCGTATCGATACCACCGGCCGCAGCCCGATGCAGGCGGCGCAGGAGATTATGTTGTATTTGCTGCGTGAGGGTTATCTGGATACCAGCGATGAGGTGCATACTGATGAGAGTGCGTAGTTATGGTTTGCGGCTGTGATTGAGACCTGTTTTTTTGCCACGGAAGCACACGGAAGCACACGGAAGCACACGGAAGCACACGGAAGCACACGGAAATATAGATCAAAACCTCTTTAGCCACGGAATCCACGGAAGAACACGGAAAGATAAATCGGCTCTTCCCCTGATTGAGTGGGTAACACATCAATTTTGACGAGACATATTTCTTCTAATGGCAAGGTTGTTGGCCGAATGAATTTGGCCCTGCCGTAGGGTCGAATTCATTCGACCAGCGGTGTTTCCCAATCACACTAGTAGGGTCGAATTCATTCGACCAGCGGTGTTTCATCGTCATCAGTCATCCAAAGGTGGCGACCGCGGGTAACCGTGGTGATGCACCAGACTTGATGGTGCAGGCAATGACACCCCTGCGCAATGCGACACAGGGCATGGTGACCTCCTTGTCTCCAGTGGCAATAATGGCTGTTGGCCGAAATCATTCGGCCAGCAACCTTGCCATCAGAAGGATTGCGTAATGCCCTCTGATCCCAGGACCTGGTAGACAAGCCGATGCTGAATGTTGATTCGACGGGAATAAGCGCCACCCAATTCACCAATAAAGATCCTTTGAACAACCCTCTGTAGATACGGCAAGTCCCGCCTTGATCGTTCCCCGCATCCCGGGGACAGAAACAAGGTGCAATGTCTCCATGATTGCATTCCAGTCATTTTCGGAAAGTAGGGCTACATTACCGCGCTTCCCTGTAATAACAATCGGCTCGTGAGTTTCAGCCGTCTCGTCTATAACGCTATACAGTCTGGATCGGGCTTCGGTCGCATTAAGAATTGTCATGGCATACACCTCCTTGTATTTGTAGTTTATCGACTGATCAAGCGGCTTCCGTGAGCCCCGCATGAATAACAATCTCGTCATAGGGGACTGTTAACGCGCCTTTTTCATTCTTCTCTAACAGGCCAAGTTCTTCCAGTCCGCTGACATCGGTATGCACGTTTTTATAGTCTCTACCCAGTGCCTGGGCCAATTGCCGGGTATTCGCCACCGCCTTCTGTTCCGCCACGTAGCGCAGCAGTTCAAGGCGCTTCTCGGTGATGGCGGAGAACAGATCCTTGATGCTGCCGAAGGAAAGGCGTGGAGTGACATGCTTACCGGCTTCGGCTATATGCCAGGTGTCTATGGCGGCATTCAGCGCATCGCTCGAGTGCATGATTTCAATTTCAATACGTTTCATAGTCGCCACTCCCAATCCGCCAGCCGGACGCAGTCGTTACGGAAATCTTCAACCAGCCTTTCTATCGACTGGGACTGATAATGCACTTCCTTGCCTTCATATGGCTTTATACACCATAATAAATTATGGTGTCAAAGACCATTATCCGCGGAATACTCGTTCCTGTTGAGCGTATGGGCCAGGAGAGAAAATAAATCAGGATTTATGCGTAATTAAGCTTTTTTCCGTGTATTTCCGTGTGCTTCCGTGGCCATTAATCTTTTTTGATGTAATCTATAACAAAATGAATCATATGCATTTATAGTGAATTGTTTGATTGTGAATACCAATTAGTATATATAAATAGATATCATTATTTATATCAACCAAGCGGGGTGATGCAATGGCCGCCATATCTCTCAAGCTCTCAGATGAACTGGCTCAGCAAAGCGCCAAGGTTGCGGAGAAGATCGGTATTTCCCGAACAGAATTGATTCGCATCGCACTCGAGCACGAGTTGGCCGTGATCAACAAGCGCCTCGAACGGGAGGGCATGGCAAAGGCCCTTGAGGCAATACGTGAGGATCCAGATTACGAGCGGGAGAGCGCAATCCTCGAGCAGGGGTTAACGGACAGCTTGCCAAATGAGCCGGAAAACTGGTGGCAGGGATAGCACAATTCACAAGGGGCGGGGTCTACCTTGCGCGCCTTGATCCGGCAAAGGGCGCCGAGGTTGGCAAACTCAGACCCGTGGTTGTACTGACCGATCAGTTTCTGCTGAATGTGAAACCTGCCCATGTCTTCGTCTGCCCGCTCAGCGGCCGTTCAATCCCGGAGTACCAGGCATTGCATGTTTCCCTGCCGGCACGCGATAACCTTAGAGTACAAAGCCACGCACTGGTCGAACACTGCCGTGCAATTTCAATCCGCCGTCTGCAACCAGAGCGCCTGGCAACGCTGGAAATTGATGAACTGAATGAAATCATCCGCAGACTGCACCGCCTGGTCGGGTGGTGATGCGATTTTAGCCACGGAAGCACACGGAAAGATAAATCTATAGATGACGCAACAATTGAGCTCATTAGAAATGCGCTATTCAAGATCTGCCCCTGTCTGTCTCTTCCCACGGTGATATCCACCCATAAATTGACAATCTTTGCCAAGATATGCCATTCTTTTGGCAGGAGGTACCTGTGATGGCAACTATGAACGTCTCCCTTCCCGATCTAATGAAGGCCTGGGTGGAAGAACAAAGCAAGTCCGGTCAGTACAGCAACGCCAGTGACTACATCCGGGATCTGATCCGTCGCGATCAGGAATATCAGGACAAACACGAAACATTGATCAAGGCTCTTATTGCTGGTGAAACCAGCGGTGTCTCCGAACGCACGGTTGCGGATATTTGGCAGGACGTCAAGCAACGGCACCGGGATGATGTATAGACTTTCAGAAGCCGCTGCACAAGATATCGAACAACTCCTGGATCAATCCATTATTGATTTTGGCCTTTTGCAAACCGAGGCCTATTACAACGACCTGACTCACTGCCTGACACTGCTAGCGGAAAACCCGGAAATGGGAACTAGCGCCGATGACATCCGCGCCGGTTACCGACGCTTTCCCCATGAGAGTCATCTCATCTTCTATACCAATCAGGATGAACATATCCTGATTATTCGGGTTCTGCATAAGCGGATGGATGTCAGTCGGAATATCCCAAGATGAATTCATAGGAGGAGCCAGAGCAATTCATTTTAGGTTCTGATGGTTGATTTGCACGTTGGATTGACCCACTTGAACAAGGCAGAACTGACCAGAGAATGGCCCAAATCAAAGTCCAGCCTTCCAGCACCTGGAAAGGTCCACCGTTGACCAAAAAAGGCAGGGAAAATCCCGGTCAGGGTGCCATACGAAAGACGCTCTAATATAGACACATGACACGAACGCATTAATATATTTAAGCAAAGCCAATAAGATGCAACAATATGAATTACAGAATATTATAGCCACGGAAACATACGGAAATGCACAGAAAGAAAAATCAAAACCTTTTAGCCACGGAATCCACGGAAGAACACGGAAAGATAAAACAACA
>JBATIF010000258.1:0-17056 GCA_049667605.1 Gammaproteobacteria bacterium | reverse complement strand
CTATTATAGACCGTTGCCGGGTCCGTCGCTGCGCACTTTGATCCGGCCTAGGGTGTTAGCGGCGTTGTTGGGAATGCCCTGCCATGCGCAGATGCAACCATGACCACGCTCATGGCGCAGATGACAGTGGCACCAGTTCGGTAATCGGTGTTGCATTCTTCGCCTCGACCTTGTCATAGACGTCATAAAGTGCCGCCTGCAGCGCTTCCTCGATGACCGGGTGGTAGAACGGCATCTGCAGTATCTGCCCGACCGTCATCTCCTGCTGGATACACCAGGCAAGCAGGTGTCCCAGGTTTTCACCCCTCGGGCATGCCATCTCGGCACCCAGCAGGCGGCCACTGGCCTTGTCTGCATAGACCCGTATCAGGCCACGATTCTTGGCCATGATCATGGCACGGCCAACCGGTCCCATCTGCACCTGTCCGGCGACCATGGCGGCGGGATCGAGGTCGGCAAAACGAGTGCCGACCACCACGATGTTGGGATCGCAGAAGGTGATGCTCAGCGGTGTCTTTCGCCTGAAGCCCATCGGTGCGGCGGCAATCGCGTTGTAACCGGCGATGCGTCCCTCGTCACCGGCCTCGTGCAGCAACGGCCGCTCGCCGGTGACATCACCGGCGATATAAATCGGGGTGTCACCGATACGCATCGTTGCCGGGTCAAACAGCGGGATGCCGCGGGCGTCGAGTTCGACACCGATATCGGCCAGGCCGAGTTTATCGAGGTTGGGCACGCGTCCCATGCTGGCAAACACGCGCTCCACCTCGACGACCTGCTCTCCGGCCTGTACCCGCAGTCTGCCGTTGCCGGCCTCGCTGACCTGTGCGGCATGCCCAAGCCACAGCGGCATCTCCTTGCCGATCACCTCGATGGCGCTGCTGACGACCTCCGGGTCACTCAGGCCACCGATGGTCATGAGTTGATCAATGCCCGTGATCTCGAGGCCGAGGCGCCTGAGTGACTGGCCGATCTCAAGACCGATCACGCCAAGCCCGATGACCGCAATCGACGCCGGCAGATCCTCCAGCTCAAAGAATTCATCGGTAGTGATGATGCGGTCGCGGAAGGGCTCCCAGGCCGGCGGTAGCAGCGGCCGCGAACCGGTGGCGATGATGATGTGTTGCGCGCGGATGCGTTCACCGCTGTCGATTTCCAGCAGGTTGGTCTCGACAAACCGGGCATAACCCTGGATGAAGTTTTCCGCCGGCAGCTTGTCGGTACTGTTGGCAATCACCCGTTCGACAAACAGGTCGCGCAAATCCTGTACATATTCCATTGCCTCCGGGATGCTGAGGTCCATGTCCTCGTGTCCCTCGATCCCGTAGCGGTTGAATACAGTGCGCCGATGAAAATCCTCGGCAACCTGGATCACGGCCTTGGAGGGCATACAGCCGACGCGCGCGCAGGTGGTCCCCAGCTCACCGCCATTGATCAGCACGAATGATTTGCCGGAAGGGCGCACCTTGCCCAGTGCATACAGCCCGGCACTGCCTGAGCCTATGATTGCGACGTCGATCTTGCGTTCTTTCACAGCGACTCCTCATGCATACAAAGGTTGAAAGTAGGTTTGCGGCGACATGGACGTGCCGCCTGATAGCTTAGCGCCTTCGCGGAACACTGCAAGCTCGTTAGTGTCGGGGCAATGTGAATCTTTGACCGTGGGAGACCCCTTTTACGCGTCTTTTTCTTCCAGCACTCCGGCAGGCAAGCTATACGGTGTAGCGGCCAGCAGGCTTCCCTGGTAGATAAGCCCCGGGCAGGGGTGATCGAAGTTAACCTGGTAGTAAATGTACTCGAATAAATCGTCTGCCTGGTCTTCCTGCACCACGACCGTGACCACCCGCACTGCATAGCCGGCAACCTGGCGTTTTCCCTTGAATCTTCTGCGCAGCTGCAGACCGAATCCGCGGCACTGGAAGGTGTTTGCCGAGATGATTCCTTTTTCGCTGCGCAATGCCTTCAGCAGGGCCATGTCCTGTCCTTCATCGGGCAGGATGCAGGTAATGATTTTTGCCCGGGGAAAGTCCTGCAGCCGGGTCATGATGTACGCTCGCGGTCTTTCTTTTCCAGCTGCTCGAGCAGTTCTTCCGGGATATAGGTGGCAGCCTTTTCCAGCAGGGTGACATACATGAATCCCATCCCCGGGGTGTCCAGCTGGCCGGCCAGGTAGACATTGTTGAAAACCGTTTCCAGCTGTTCGCTGGCGACAACGATGTTGACCACTTCCTTTTCGACCTCGACGGCAACGCCGAGAATGCCAAGCCTTTCCCTGACACCGCTGCCCCTGGCATAAAAGACCGTCGCGCCCTGGGCACCGGCTTCCTGGGCCGCCTGGACGATAGTATCGCCCAGACCGCGTTGCACGATGCAGGTGATAAGCCGCACATCGGTCAACAGGGTGATGCTGTGTCCTGTCCTGGTTGCCATAGTAAATTTGCCTGAGCGTTGATTACCCTGCTGCAACAGCAGTTTCTGCTTCCAGCCGCGCCCGCAGACGGATCCACAATCCCGTCGCCAGCACTGACAGGATGGGACCGATCGAGGCCATGGAGAGCATGCCGAAGCCTTCCACCGCCTGAACCGCATCGCCGATGCCCAGCCCCATGGCCAGCACCAGCGGTACGGTAATGGGCCCGGTCGTTACCCCGGCACTGTCCCAGGCAATGTTGACGAACTCCTCGCTGGACAGCAAGGTAAGTACGACTGCCAGCAGGTAGGCGGGCAGCAACAGCCAGACGAGCGGCAGATCGAAGATGATCTTGGCGAGGCCCAGGGCGATGCCGAAGGCAACCCCGGTGGAGACGGCATACATCAGCGTGGATTTCTTGAATACTCCCTGCGTCAGATTCTGCACGGTGAACCCGAGGGTATTCAGTGCCGGTTCGGCCAGGGTGGCGCCAAAGCCGAGAAACCAGGCAAATGTCAGCGCCAGGACGAGGCCGATGAAATAGATATACAGCGGTGATGCCTCGACCGCGGCGATATGGGTAAACGCGGCCGGCAACAGGCTGCCGGACTCACTGCCCAGCCTGGAGAGCCCGTAGGTCAGCCCGAGGTTGAAGATGCACATGCCCGCGAGCGTCAGGGCGATGCCATAGGCGATCATACCGGCGTGGCTGATCTTTTCACCGAGCATCAGTTTCATCACCAGGTAGAGGAACAACACCAGCGGCAGGATGGCGCGCAGGCCGAGCAGGATTTCCCTGCCGGGCGTGGCCGCGTACCAGCCCTGCGCACTCGCAACCGGGCTGGCGGTGGTGGCGGCCAGCATGATGGTCTCGAGCGGGACCGTGGCGACAATATAAATGGCCAGCCCCAGCACACCGATGACGGGAAACAGGGAGGCCAGCGTGACGATGCCGAAGCCGGAGAGCGTGGCATTGCCCTTGCCGGCTGCAGTGGCAATGCCGATTCCCATGGACAGGATCAGTGGCACGGTAACGGGGCCGGTGGTGACTGCGCCGCAGTCCCATGCCAGCCCGAGTACTTTCTGCAGTTCGGGATGGATCGATGCATACACGGATAAACCCAGTGCCGGGACCAGGGTGATGTAGATCATCGGCTTGAGGCTCCAGCCGTTGATAAAGCGCAGGGTACCGAGTACGGCGGCCAGGCCGACACCGCAACCCACCACCAGCACCAGCGCGCCGGACCAGTGGCTGAGCAGGGTATAGAGATAGGGGGAGGTTTCCACTGATACGAGCCGGCCGGCGGTCTGCAAGGCGCTGATAGCCGGTTCCGCAAAGGTGACCCCGACACCCAGCATAAAGGCAATGGTCAGGACTGCCGGCAGTGCCGATTTGCGCGGCAGGGTGTGACCGATGGTCTCGCCAAGCGGCATCAGCCCCAGCTTCAGTCCCTCCATGAACAGCATCAGTCCGATGATCACACCGAGCAGGCCGAAGGCCATGGCCCAGGGCGCGCTGACGACCTGGTCGAGGATGAAGACCAGGAACAGGACCAGGTAGGCTGCCAGCGGGATGACGACCCTGAATTGTTCCATGAAGCGACCCTGGGCATGGGTCTTGACCAGGCGGAAGACATCCAGGGTGCTTAAGGTTAGCGGTGCTGCAACATAGGGAATGATTTTCCCCTGGGCATCGAAGCTGATTTTCGGCGTGAGCAGGTTGTAGCTGACCTGGCGCTCGACCAGCGAGACATTACGCAGGTATTCACTGTAGCGGATGGTTTGTGTCATGAGGGTCGAGAATATCCAGTTACCCCATGATCGTATAGGTAAATTGCCGCGCGGTGATTGATGTGCATCAAGTTGTAACAGGGAGATTGATATGTGCGAGGAACCTTAACAATGCAGGCCGGATCAAGCGCAGCGGATCCGGCCTGTTTGAAGTTGAAAACGCCCTGGAGTATCCGATATACCTGTTTCGACCCACCCGGCCCGGCGATCCCTAGCGCACTGCCTTGAACAGGGATTTCCGGTTCTTTTTTCCGCGAATGTGGGTGACGTTCATGCTGATATTGTGTGGCGTATACAGGGTTGTCCTGATCAGCGAATCCCCGGACGGCATTTGCGCCTGTTCGGTCATGGTCCTGATTTGCGTGGTATCGTCGTAAACATCTTCGATGACGTCGTATACAAGTTTCATTGTTATCTCCTTTGCAAGAATACACCGATCCCGAGGCTACGGAATCGGTAGCTGGCTACTGTTCAAGCATAGCCGCAATCAGGCGGCAGCGCGAAGTTCCGCCAGGGCCGACGAGATCACGCGTATTGCGGAGCGCATCAGCAGCCACGTCAGCCCCAGTGCAACTGCAATATCGGGCCAGCCAGAACCGGTGAACCAGACCGCAGCGGCCGCGACAAATACAGAAATATTTGATGCTATGTCGTTTCGCGAGCACTCCCATACCGAGCTCATGTTTACATCTTCGTGGCGGTGACGCGCGAGAAGCACGAGACATACTGAATTTGCAGCAAGCCCGACAAGGCTGAATATGCCCATGAGCTCGAAAACAGGGACACCCGGAACAAACAGTCTGTAGACAATTTGCGCCAAAACCGTCAGTGCCGCGAGTAATATAAGCACCCCCTTGAACAGCGCAACCCTGGCCTTGACGGATGCACCCCTGGAGACCGCGTAGAGGCTGAGTGCGTAGGTCAGTGCGTCTCCAAGGTTATCCAGGCTGTCTGCCAGAAGGGCGGATGAGCTCGCAAACAGTGCCGCTGCAACGATGACAAAAAACATCAGCGCATTGATGGCAAGGACCATGCGCAATGTCCGGCGCTGGCGTTCACTTGACGGCTCCAGCGAACAATCCTGATTACAGCATCCACTCATGGTGATTCAGAAATTGACCGCATCAAAACGCGGATGCCTGCCCAGCAACTGGATGCTGATGCGGTTTGGCAGGCACGCGGCCAGTTCGCCGGCGGCATCCAGCCAGCCGCTGTGTACGCACTGTTGCCCCCTGCAGGGCGATTCGAGAAAGCGTACCCGCGCCTCCCTGATCTCGATGACGCTATCACCCAGTGGCCCGTGTACCTGCAATGTGCGATCCGGGCTGAGTTGCGCGGCAAGCGGTTCGGCATCGCCTGCCTGTATCCGCACATAGCTGGCCTGCTGGTCGGGGAACCAGGTGCGCGCATACAGGAAGGGCAGTGCGCAGACCACCAGCAGCAGCAGGATGCGATCGGCGCGGGTCATGGCAGCGGCTCGCTCAGCCGAACCTCGGCGTTTATCCCCGGTTCGAAGCGGATGCGTGATTGCATGGCCGGGTTCATGTGAATGATGCCGCCCGTATCAACCAGCATCACCAGCCTGATGCCCATGCGCGAGGCGACAGTCTGCCATTCGTCCGGTCCGGCGACGAATAACGCTGTTGCCGCCGCGTCGGCCGTGGCGGCATCGCTGTGGATGACGGTGACCGAGCTTGTTCTGTCTGCCGGGTAACCGCTGCGCGGGTCGATAATATGGTGATAGCGCCTGCCATCGACTTCAAAGAAACGTTCATAGTCACCCGAAGTAAACACGCTGGTATCACCCTCGATCTCGACGCTGGCCAGGATGTCGGGTTGCCGCGGGTGGCGGATACCGATCTGCCATGGGCGGTCACCGTGGCGCCCGATGGCGCGCAGGTCACCTCCGGCATTGATAATGGCATTTTCTATGCCCATGGCGCGCAGCCGTTCGATGGCCCGGTCGATCGCATAGCCCTTGGCAAAGGCACCGAGATCGTAGCGTGCCGCCGGGTTGCGGCTGCTGATCCGGTTGCCCTCGATGTTGATGTCATCGGCAGACGGCAACTGTGCAAGTTGTGCGCTGAGGTCCTGTTTGTCCGCCAGCGTGCCGATAGGCAGTGGATTGTCATGAAAACCCCACAGCGCAACCAGTTGCCCGATAACGGGATTGAACAGGCCATTACTGAGTTGCGACAAGCGGTTGGCCGTGGTTAACAGTGCCAGCATGGACGCATCCAGCGTCGCTGTTTGCCGATTCGCAAACAGATCATTGATGGCAGTCAGCGCACCTGGCTGCCAGGCATGCCAGGTGCCATGCATCGCCTCGAAGTCCTGTTCAAGCCGTTCACTGGCCTGCCTGGCCGTGGTGGGATCAACGTCATACAGGGTCAGGTCAATCAGGGTACCGAAGGCAAAGAACTGGTCATGGAAGACTTTGCCCTCAGGCTTGCTGCAGGCACTGGCGAGCAGTGACAGCAACAGGACAACGAGCAGGCGGACCGGTTTCATGCCCGGCGCTGCAACTGCTTCTCAATGGCATCCATCAACTCCCCGGCAATATCGGCGGCATAGATGTTATCGAGTTCGCGGATACAGGTGGGACTGGTGACGTTGATCTCGGTGAGGTAATCACCGATGACGTCGATGCCTGCGAACAACAGTCCCTGTTCGCGCAGTGCCGGCCCCACCTGCTCACAGATCCAGCGGTCGCGTTCGCTAAGATCAACACCTACGCCGCGCCCGCCGGTTGCCAGATTGCCGCGCGTCTCGCCGGCGGCCGGGATCCGCGCCAGTGCATGCGGAAAGGGCTTGCCATCGATCATCAGGATGCGCTTGTCGCCCTCGGTAATCTCCGGAATATAGTGCTGCGCCATGGCCGTTTGCCTGCCGTTGTCGGTAATGGTTTCGAGGATCACGTTAAGGTTTGCATCTCCCTGCCGGACCCTGAAGATCGATGCACCACCCATGCCGTTGAGCGGCTTGACGATGATGTCATGCTGTTCCTCGAGGAATGCCTTCAGCAGCTTGATATCCCGGCTGACCCGCATCGGCGGACAGCAGTTCACGAACCAGGCGGTATAGAGTTTTTCGCTCGCGTTGCGCAAAGCCTCCGGCTTGTTGACGATGAGTGTGCCATGGGCCTCGGCACGTTCCAGCAGGAAGGTGGTGTACATGTATTCCATATCCACCGGTGGATCCTTGCGCATCAGCACCACGTCGAGTTCATCGAGCGGGGCCGTGTGCGGGTCAGCCAGGCTGAACCAGTCAGATTCATCATTCCTGACAAGCAGGCGGCTTTGTCGCGCATAACAGCGGCCGTCTTGCAGGAACAGGTCCGGCTGCTCCATGTAATAGAGTTCCCAGTCACGCGCCTGTGCGGCCAGCAACATGGCCAGAGTGCTGTCCTTGTTGAAGTGGATCGCCCCGATCGGGTCCATGACGACGCCCAGCTTGATTTTCATAGCTCTCCTGTTTTCACGGTGCTGCAGATTTGATCACAGTTACGCAGTCGCGACGTAAAGTTTGCCGTTTAAATGACGATAAATCGGTGTAGCTAGCGACCAATACTAAATTAATTTGTTCCGCCGGGTAGCCAAATGCCCCCGGCGTGGCGAATACCCCCGGGGCAGGGCCGTTTGCATTTCAAGAATCGACATTAATATCAGTTAGATAGAGGTGATCATGGGCAGCAACACACTGGCAAGTGAAGTACGCGAGGAGCAGGCAGCGAGGGTAAATGAAGAAGCTGTGAACACGATCACGGTCTTGATTGTTGATGACAGCAAGATTGTACGACATACAGCCGCATCCCTGCTGGAGAAGGAAGGCTACCAGGTTAGCACCGCCACGGACGGTTTCGAGGCCCTCAGCATGATTGCAGATGACAAGCCGGACCTGATTCTCCTCGACATCATGATGCCGCGGCTCGACGGTTACCAGACGTGTGCGCTGATCAAGAACCACAGTGTGTTCACGCATATACCGATCCTCATGCTCTCCAGCAAGGATGGACTTTTTGACCGTGCACGGGGAAAAGTTGTTGGCTCGGATGACTTTGTTACAAAGCCGTTTAGCAGGGATGAGTTGCTGCATGCCGTCGAATTCTATACAGGCAGAGATGGGAAAAGAAACGCTGTCTAGGCGAACCATGCTGATGACAGAGACGCTGATTGTCGGAGATTTACCTGCTGCTATGCAGTTGTTGAAAAGGCACCTGGCATGCCACCAGGCCATCCAGACAAGCTGTATTGCCGGAGATAATCTCTGCGGCTACTGCCGGCTGGCATGATCATGGAAAACGTGGAACCGGTAGATCCCGTAGCGCTGCTCAAGGAAATGGAGGAGCGTTGCCGCAGCTGCTCAAATGGATTGCAGCACAAGCAGGAGCCAGGCAGCGAGTGGACCGGTATTGCATTCAGGATGGGAGATACCTGCCTGGTGACGCCCCTGGGTGAGGTTGTCGAGATACTTGAGTTCCCGCAGCTCACACCCGTACCGATGGTCCGGTCCTGGGTGAGGGGGGTGGCAAATGTCCGCGGCAGCCTGCTGCCGGTGATTGACCTGAGCGGCTATTTGAATGCTTCGCCAACGAAGCTGACGAGCAGGACACGTGTGCTGGTTGTGGAGCATAACGAGGTCTATAGCGGCCTTGTTGTAGACGAGGTATACGGGATGAAGCACTTTATGAACAGTGAATATGGTAGCGGTAAATCTTCTGCTGAAGCGTTTTTGGAGCCGTATATCAAGAATGGCTTTCACAGGGGCGAACACTACTGGCGCTTGTTCAGCCTGCATGCGGTGGTGCAATCGCCGCGCTTCCTGCAGGCCGCTGTCTGAGCCGGTTTTGAAAATCCGGATCGCAAGCACTTTTCAATGTGGATATCTTTTGAATTAACCTGTCGGGAGACAGATCATGACCGTAATGACTGAACAGCATAAGCCGGGCGCCACTGACAGGAAGAATATCCTGACATACTTGTTGCTACTTACCGTGCTGGCGATGACTGTGATATTTGCCATTGTTATCCACCAGGCCGAAATCAATCATGCAGGGATCGTGAACAGCAGTGAACAGATGGCGTTGTCACACAGTCTTGCCGAGGATGCACGGGCTGCAGTGAGCGGCGATGCCGGTGCATTTGCGCGGCTGGAAGCATCGAGGGACCGGTTTGCAGAGATTATTGCAGCGCAGAAAGCTGCCTTCGGGCAGGCGTCCGGCAAGACCGGTACACCAGGATTTTATGCCTTCGACACCCTCGATAATCGCTGGCGTGATTATCTTTACATCGTCAATAAACTGCTGGATGGACGACTGCTGGTCCAGAGTGCTGGCAAACCCGGCAGCCAGGTGAGCGATACTGCAGGCATGACTGCCGGAAATGCCGACCGGCTGGCTGACGTTCATGCAGCCGCTGCCAGTATTACCGCGCAGAGCAAAGATCTCCTCGATGCTTCTAGAAGCCTTAATGTCGCCCTCAAGGCAGCAGCGGACACTCGTTTTATCAGCAAGGAACTGGCGTATGTCTTTGCAGTGGTGGCCCTGTTGCTGCTGGTCTGGAGGGCGTTTGAGCAGCATTCATACAGCCGCAAGGTGGAGCAGGAGAATGCCGGTAACCAGCAAGCCATCAAGCGCCTGCTGGATGAGATGGGCGATTTGGCCGGCGGAGATCTGACAGTTCACACCACGGTGAGTGGTGACTTGACCGGATCAATTGCAGATTCAATCAACGTGACTGTTGATTCCCTGCGTGGCCTTGTAAAAACCATTAACGATACCTCGACACGGCTGTCTTCATCGGTACAGGAAACAGAGGCCATCGCGGGCAAGCTGTTGACAGCAAGCAAGCTGCAATCCCGGGATATAACGGATGCAAGTACGGCTATCAACGCGATGTCGAACTCCATGAACGATGTTTCCAGTAATGCAAGCGAATCATCAAAAGTCGCCATGCGCTCTGTGGAAGTTGCGAGAAATGGCGGTGAAGCCGTGCAACGCACCATGCACGGTATGGATACGATTCGTGAACATATCCAGGAAACATCGAAACGCATCAAGCGGCTTGGTGAGAGCTCACAGGAAATTGGTGACATCGTGGAACTGATTAACGATATCGCCGAGCAGACCAATATTCTGGCATTGAATGCATCGATCCAGGCCGCGATGGCCGGTGAGGCAGGGCGTGGCTTTGCAGTGGTTGCCGACGAGGTGCAGCGACTGGCCGAACGTTCGGCGAATGCGACCAGGCAGATCGAGGCACTGGTGAAAACCATCCAGGCAGATACCAACGAGGCCGTGATCTCGATGGAGAAGAGTACGGCGGGCGTAGTCAAGGGCGCGCAGCTGGCCGATGATGCCAGTAGTTCCCTGGAAGAAATCGAAAGCATTTCCGAGCAACTTGCCGGGCTGATCCAGAATATTTCCAATTCCTCGCGCAGTCAGGCCGAAGCGGCATCCGACCTTACCGCGACGATACAGGGTATCCAGCAGGTGACGACCCAGGCCGCAAGCGGAACCGAACAGACTTCGCGGTCGATCGGGAACCTGTCGCGGCTGGCACAGGTCCTCGATAAATCTGTCGCAGGTTTCAAGCTGCCGCAATAAATTCTGCACAGCACTCCGGGTTGATCCCCGGTTTTGTTTCTGCCGGTGATGCGCAACCCCCGCGGTTTTGTGCCAGCACCTGCCAGTGGCACAGGTGCCTGGGAAGATCATTATGAATAATGACATTGACTACAACGCCCTCAACTGGGTAAGGCATGAACTCGACGAGGTGCTCAGGCAGGCCTGCACCTCCCTCGGGGAATATGCCGGAAACCGGGACAATAGCGCCTGCCTGCAGGAGTGTGCGATAAACCTGCACGAGGCGCGTGGCCCGCTGCGCATGGTGGGTCTCAAGGGTGCAGACCAGCTGGCGAGCGAGATGGAGGAGGTGATCGCAGACCTGCAGATTGGAAACCTGCAGCAGCCGGATACGGTGCTCGAGGCATTGCTGCAGGCCTTCCTGCAGTTACCTGGCTACCTGTCCCGCCTGCACCCGGGGAGAACGGACAACCCGGTTGCACTGTTGCCGCTTATCAACAGTTTGCGCGGGGTGCGTGATATTCCGTTGCTCGATGAGCGTGCCGTGTTCGCACCTGACCTTGGCGCGCCGCTTCCCGAGGCTGTATATACTGCGCGCATGTCGGTTTCCGAGAGGAAAATCCACACCAGGGCGCTGGCGGCGCGTTCGCGGTTCGAGGCCGGTTTGCTCGAGTGGTATCGCGGTGGCGAAGGCAATACCGGCCTGCAGGCAGTGCATGACGTACTTGTAAAGATGCAGCAGGATGCCGGGCGCGCCTGTGTTGCGCGCCTCTGGTGGGCAGCAGCTTGCATGGCTGCGTCGATGATCGAAGGCGAAATAGCCGAGACAACCGAGACCCGGCAGATATTCAGCCAGCTTGATCTCCAGATCAAGCGACTTGCCGATGCCGGGGAAGCGGTTTTCGAAGACCCATTGACGGCTGGGCTGCTAAAACGCCTGCTGTATTGCATAGCACACACTGAATCATCGCTGGCATGCATGCAGTTGATCAAGACAACCTACAAGCTGCAGGATATCGCCGCTGACGGTGATGTTGCGGAAAATAGCCCGGCGGCTGGCAACGATGAACTGCTACAGGCCGTTGCTCACACGCTGACTGAAGATATCCAGCGCATCAAGGAGAGGCTGGATGTTTTCATGCGCGCAACCCGGCGTAATCCGCAGGACCTGCTTACGGTCGCGGATGAACTGCATACCCTGGGCAAGATGCTCGAAAGTGTCGGATCAAAAGATCGAGGTGCGGATGCCCTTAACCAGTCACAGCTTGTTCGTGCCATGGCTGCAGGCGAAACCGTCATCGATGAAACTGCATTGATGGACGTCGCAATTCTGCTGCTTGCTGCCGGGGATGCCGTTAAACAATACGGCGCCGTGGGGGCGGTTGCAGAGGATAGCTGTGCGGACAGCCAGGTTCCCATGCAAGAGATGCAGGCGCTTGCCGGGGAAGTGCCTGGTGATGATATCCACATTGAAGCAGCCACTGCTGAATTCATCAAACCATCACAGGCCGATCCGTTACAGCAGGACCTGGATGAAACCTGCGTGCCTGCAGCTGCGGCGCATGACGAGGCGGCTGGTTCCCTCGAGGCAGCGTTTGTCACCGGGCTGCAGGAGATTGATGCCGATGCAGACGAGGAGATCGTTGCCATATTTATGGAAGAGGCCGGCGAGGTGCTGCAGCAGCTTGGCGGGCACTTACCGGCCTGGTTCGCCGATCCTGATAACAGGCATGCCCTGCTGGAAGCACGCCGGGGTTTCCATACCATTAAAGGCAGCGGACGGATGGTTGGTGCGCTGGCAGTGGGTGAATTTGCATGGGCATTTGAAAACTTGCTCAACAGGATTATTGAAGGTGCCATTGAGCCCGGTGAGCAATTGCTGGAGCTGCTTGGCCAGGCGCTGCCTGCCCTGGGACAGCTGCTTGCCCGGATAACAGACAGTGATGCAGTGCTACAGGCGGATGTCGATGCCATGGTGCAGGCCGCAGCCATGTTTTCTCAAGGCGTGATGCAGCCTCCGGGCATAACGGCAGAAGCGCTTCCCGCAAGCGCGGCCGGCGTCCCGTCCCGGGTATCCGCCGATGAGGCGGCTGAAGAACTGACCCCCGGTGATGACGCACTGGAATCGTGCGCCCGGGTAGAGGCGCCGCCTGAAACCTGCGGCAACCAGCCTGCCGATGATCCCTTCGCCGCGATGGACAGCGAATTGCTCGAGGTATTTATTGAAGAGGCGTCCGAACTCATCGATGCGGGCGAGAATACGCTGCGAGCCTGGTCGAAACAGCCGGACAGCCAGGAATTGATGGCCGAGTTCCAGCGGCAGTTGCACACCCTCAAGGGTGGCGCCCGAATGGTCGGTATCACGCCGATCGGCGATCTGAGTCATACCCTCGAGTCCCTGTTGACGCGGGTTGTTGAGGGAGAGATCGAGGTCAATGACCGGCTGTTCGTGCTGTTGCATGATTCCCATGACCACCTCGCAGAGATGCTGGAACACGTCAAGGCACGTGAACTTCCCGCTGATGCAGGCAAGCTGCAGACGGTGATCGGGGACCTGGGGCCGGGATCCGTTTGCGTCGGTGACGCAGGGTCAATCGATCAGGCAGCCGGCAAGGAGACGTTCGCAACTCACGCTGATCAACAGTGCCAGGTCCCTGCAAATGAAACCGTATCCGCTGTTGATTCCGGGGGGCGGCAGGACGATGAAGACGTGACGCACTGGGATCCAGCAGGGCTGACAGCTGCACCGCAAGCCATGCAGGGGGTGGAGCCTGGAACGGCAGCGGTCACCGGGATCGTTGCAGGGCCGAGCGCGGGGACACCGGCAGAAGCGCCGATGGAGACCCGGACGGAACCGGTGTTCGATGCCGAAGCTGCGTCGGCCATTGCGCCTGCTGCAGAAGCGGCGCCCGAACCCGCGGCAGCGCCTGCACCAGGGGTGCAGGCAGAAACACCAGCGGATACGGATAGCGCGCAGCCAGTGCCTGCCGCGGTGGAACGACGGGAGCCGGAGCTGCTGCCGCAGCCGGTCGAGAGACGCAAGCAACCGCGGGTTCGCAGCGAACAGGTCAGGGTGCGCTCGGACCTGCTGGATAACATGGTGAACCATGCGGCGGAAATCAACATCTATCGCGCGCGTATGGAGCAGCAGATCAGTGATTACCGGCATAACCTCGGTGAACTCGACCAGACCATCGGGCGTTTGCGCGGACAGTTGCGCCAGGTGGAAATGGAGACGGAAGCGCATATCCTGTTTCGTCATGAGCAGCAAGGTGAGTCTGCCGGACATGACTTTGATCCGCTCGAGATGGATCGTTATTCAAAGCTGCAGCAATTATCACGCTCGCTGCTCGAGAGCGTTGGCGACTTGCGCAGTCTGCAGGGGCTGATGGAGAACACGACGCGTGAGTCAGAATCGCTGTTTCTGCAGCAATCTCGCGTCAGTGCAGACTTGCAGGAAGGCCTGTTGCACTCGCGCATGATTCCCTTTGCAGGGCTCGCGCCGCGCTTGCGCAGGGTTCTGCGCCAGTCTGCGAAAGCACTTGGCAAGGAAGTGAATCTGAGTCTTGAAGGAGCGGATGGTGAGATGGACCGCACTATTATCGACCGGATTGTCTCACCACTTGAACACATGCTGCGCAATGCAGTCGCACATGGTATCGAAGAACCTGCCATTCGCAAGCAGTTGGGCAAGGCGCGGGCCGGAACCCTGAAGATAAGTTTTGACAGGGAGGGACCCGAGATTGTAATGCGCATCGAGGATGACGGTGCAGGTCTCGATATAGAGGCAATTCGCCGGCGGGCTATTGAGCGCAAACTGCTTGATGCCGATACAGATATTCCGGACAGCGACATCATGCAGTTTGTATTGCAGTCAGGATTCAGTACTGCTGTGGAGGTTACCCAGATTGCCGGACGTGGTGTCGGCATGGACGTGGTTAACGACGAGGTCAGGCAGCTGGGTGGTTCGCTGCATATTTCCTCTGTTGCAGGTGAGGGTACGACATTCACCATTCGCCTGCCCTATACGCTGGCGCTTAACCAGGCCCTGCTGGTCAAGGCGGGCAAGGAAACCTTGTGCATACCGCTGATCGGTATTGAGGGGATCGCAAGGATTTCTCCGCAACAGCTGGCCAGCTGCTACCAGGCTGAAGACGGCATGCTTGAATATGCAGACAACCATTACCGGCTGCAGCATCTTGGCAGCCTGCTTGGCTGCGGTGGTAAGGAGCAGGGAATGAAACAGGGCCGGGTGCCGGTCCTGCTGACAAGGCCTGGTGATAATCGCGTTGCCTTCCAGCTTGAGTCCATAATCGGGAGCAGGGAAATTGTGATCAAACCACTGGGTGCGCAACTGGGTGGTGTTAATGGAATCTCCGGGGCAACGATCCTCGGTGACGGCCGGGTAGCTTTGATCCTGGATATCATGTCGCTTTCGCGAATGCAGGGCCAGGTTGCCGCGCCGCTCATGACGGATACAGGTGCGGGTGGTGAGCGGCTTCAGGTAATGGTGGTGGATGATTCGATTACCGTGCGCAAGGTTACAAGGCGCCTGCTTGAACGTAACGGATTTGAGGTACACACGGCAAAGGATGGCGTCGATGCGCTCGGCCAGTTGCGGGAAAATATTCCCGACATCATGTTGCTGGATATCGAGATGCCGCGTATGGATGGTTTTGAACTTGCCACCCACATGCGCAACGACGGACGCCTGAAGCATGTGCCCATCATCATGATTACATCACGTAGCGGTGACAAGCATCGCCGGCATGCAAAAAAGACAGGCGTAAATAAGTTCCTCGGTAAGCCCTACCAGGAAAGCGAGTTGCTGGATTCAATTCAGGGCCTGATTGACGTTGATGGCAGGGAGGCGTGCGCATGAGCGGGAGTGATTCAGACCCGGCTGTGCAGACAGACGGCGTGCATGACAAGGTGCGCAGCCTGTGGGTGCCATTGCGGGATATGAACCTGTTGCTGCCCGGCGTCGTCGTTGCGGAAATCGGCGCTTATCGCACACCCAGGGAAGTGCCGGGAATGCCGGAATGGCTGCTCGGCATGGTTAAATGGCGCAAACGCGAGGTAGCAGTGGTCTCGCTGGAGTCGTTATGCGGTCTGGGCGCTCCCACCAATCCTGTATTTTCACGCCTGATGATCGTCAACTCGATGCTGCCCGATAGCCAGGTTGAATTTTATGCGATCGTCACGGCAGGCCTGCCGGGGCTGATACAGTTTGGTAACGATTCTGTAGCCCGTGTTGATGTCTACGATATGCAGGGTGTGCACTGCGTGGTCCAGGTTGGCAATGAACGCGCGGTAATTCCTGACCTCGTCTACCTGCAGGGCCTGCTGGCACAATGCCTCGCGCAGGCGGCGTAGCGGGATTGAAAACAGCGCGCGGGACACTAATAAACGCAGCAATGCCACCCCGGCCTTGCCGGCTGCACTACCTGAAGTCACCCCAAAGGGTTTGCATGCCGGCAAGTGCTGCCAGGGCAGCAGTCTCGGTACGCAGGATGCGCTGCCCAAGGCGAATGCCGCTAAAGCCGGTATTTGCGGCAAGTGCCTGTTCGTCGGGGTTCAGCCCGCCCTCGGGTCCAGCCAGAATATAAATTGCACCATCAGGGGCCGGCATAGCATGCAGGGTTGTCGCGCTGTCCGGCTGCAACATGAGTTTCAGGCCGGCATATGTCCGGGTTCTCAAGTTGTTGGCATAGTCATCCGGCGGCAACAGGTCGGGCAGTGTGCTGCGCCCGCATTGTTCACAGGCGCTGATGATCACACCCTGCCAATGCTGGATGCGTTTCTCCAGCCGCTCGCCCTTCAACTGGCCCTGGCTACGTTGCATCCACAGGGGCTGGATGCTGTTCACGCCCAGTTCTACAGACTTTTGCAGGATGAGGTCCATGCGATCGTTACGTGCGATGCCCTGCAGCAGGGTTACATCGATTGATGACTCATCCATGGATGCACAGGGTGCGCCAACTTCAATCGCAAGCTCCGATCGGCGGATGTCACGCAGGATCGCATGGTGTTCGTGTCCATGCCCGAACACAACCAGTGGTGTACCGATGCGCAGGCGCAGCACGTGGGTAACATGATGCGCCGGCTGACCGCTGATTGTCAGCATGGCCCCCTGTTCAAGCGGTTGCGGGACATAGATACGTGAGATACGCATGCGCTGAAGATACTGGAAAGTGTCCCCGCGATGCAAAGGCGCCAATACCTGTCATGCACTTGTAGGAGCGCCTTGCAGGCGCGAATAAATCTGACAC
>JBATIF010000257.1:0-1695 GCA_049667605.1 Gammaproteobacteria bacterium | reverse complement strand
CCGTTGTAGGGCCAAATTCATACGGCCAACAACCTTGCCATCAGAAGAAATGCGTCTCATCTAGATTGATGTGTTACCCACTCAATCAGGGGAAGAGCCACAAAACCAATCAACATCTGTAGGAGCGGATCTAATCCGCGATTTTCTCCAACGGGAAAGATATCAACCTGCAGATCGGGATCGCAATCCTTTCAAGCAAACAGCTCCGCCAGTTTCACGCCCGGATCAGGTGCCTTCATGAAGGCCTCGCCCACCAGGAAGATATCTACCCCGTGCGCGCGCATAAGAGCGACATCAGCGGGTGTATGAATGCCGCTCTCGGTCACCACCATGCGGTCTGCCGGTATCTGCTCCAGGAACCCCAGTGTTATCTCCAGGCTGGTCTCGAAGGTACGCAGGTCGCGGTTGTTGATGCCAATCAGCCTAGCAGGCAAGGCCAGCGCGCGTTCCAGCTCACCGGCATCATGCACTTCAACCAGGGCATCCATACCGAGCTGCCCGGCCAGCTGCAGCAACTCCAGCAACATCGCATCATCCAGCGCGGCCACGATCAACAGGATACAGTCCGCACCGATGGCACGCGCCTCGTACACCTGGTAGGGATCGAGAAAGAAGTCCTTGCGCAACACCGGCAACGAGCAGGCAGCACGCGCCAGCTGCAGGTAGGCATCGGCACCCTGGAAAAAGTCAATATCCGTAAGCACCGAAAGACAGGCCGCGCCACCCTGCTCATAGCTGGCCGCAATCAAGGCGGGATCGAACACCTCGCGCAATACACCCCGGCTCGGCGAGGCCTTCTTGATTTCCGCAATCACCGCGGCTTGCCCGGCAGTGGTTTTCAGCAGCAGGGCATCGATAAAGCCGCGCGTTGCACTGGCGGCTTCCGCCTGCTGCTGCATTTCACGTATGCCAGTGTTGCGGCGGCGCTCTGTAATCTCCGCGGCCTTGCGTACCAGGATCTTTTTCAGGATGTCGGGTGTACCACTCATATTATCAATAGTCATAACAATAATACCTGCCGGGGAACAGCGCTGCAGCGCACTGGTAAATGCGAATGCAGGACGCCCGCGTGGCATCCCGGCGGATACCCCGGAACACAGGATTTCGGAGCACGTTCAGTCAGAATGAGTTGGAAAGCTCGACCAGCGACTCGAATACCTGATGCGCCTTGCCCGCCTTTATTACCTCGGCTGCCCGGTTAACGCCCTGCGCCAGTGATGATGCAATGCCGGCTGCATAAATCGCAGCACCTGCATTGAGTACCACGATATCGTGCGCCGGTCCCGGCCGGCCGGCAAACACGGCACGGATCATCTCCAGGCTTTGCTGTGCATCGCCAACGGCAATCGCTGCCAGGTCGGCGCGTTGCAGGCCAAAGTCCTCCGGGGAAATGGTGTAGCTGAGGATATCGCCACCCCTGAGTTCGGCAACGCGGGTTGGCGCCGCAATACTTATTTCATCGAGACCATCTTCAGCATGCACCACCAGTACATGTTCACTGCCGAGCTGCTTCAACACCTCTGCCAGTGGCTCGACCCAGTCCGCGCTGAACACGCCCAGCACCTGGTTCGGTGCAGCGGCCGGGTTGGTCAGCGGTCCCAGCAGGTTGAAGACAGTGCGCACGCGCATTTCCCTGCGCGGGCCAATGGCATGTTTCATCGCACTGTGGTGCTGCGGTGCAAACAGAAAACCGAC
>JBATIF010000256.1:0-3882 GCA_049667605.1 Gammaproteobacteria bacterium | reverse complement strand
GATGCTGGCATTCGAACAGCCCCTGGAATTGCCCTGGCAGGCTGCCCGCGTGCACCAGGCCGATATCAGCTGGGTGTCAGTCAACAGCAGCAAGCCGGGTCGGGCGAAAGAATTCTGCCTGGTGGTGCATTCAACGAATGCCTGGGCAGATGCGCATATCGACGATACTGATGAATCGGTCCTCACGCGCCTGCTCGCCGAGTGCTCGGAGGTGATGGGTGTTGAGGCGCACAAGGCGGCATATTGCGGCATGCAGCGCTGGCGCTATGCCAACATCGGCGCAGCCGACGGGCCCGCTTGCTGCATTGATGCAGACCTGCAGCTGGCCGCCTGCGGCGACTGGTTTATTCACGGTCGAGTGGAAGCCGCACATACAAGTGCACATGCGCTGCTGCAGGCCCTGAAGCAGCATCTTTGACAGCTGCGCCCATGTGCAATCACGGTGCAGGTGAGCTGACCAGCGCGGTGCGTGGCGCCAGGCGCGCCGGCCCACCGGCTTTTGCCAGGCTGACCGACAGGGGTGAATCGAGCACCGGCCACTTTCCCTTGAGGACATTGTCAGGCCCGCTGCCGCTGAAGGCGAGGTAGCTGTAGCCACCGTAATGCGGCAACTTGCGGCCCAGCCCCGCCAATGCAGCGGGATCATCGGCGGCCAGCCAGCCCAGTGCCTGGTCGGGATTGCCGGGATGGCGCGCCATGACGACCACGGCATGCCGGATGCGCGCCAGCGGCATAGCGTCGATCGTCAGCGTGTCACCCGCATCGCTGAACGCATAGCCGCCGAGGGCATCGTTAATTTGTTTGCGGAAGCGGTTGTCCCAGCCGAACAGCCAGACCGCACGGTCATCCGGCAGCTTCTCCGTGTCACGGTCCGCCACGACGCTGAACCTGTCGGGATCACCCGCCTGCCAGGCGGCAGCCAGCGTTGCGTAGGCCGTACGCAATGCCGCCGGTGCGACGGCCGGCAGCACCAGCATGACGTGCTCGGCGCCCATCGCCTGGCTGATTGCCGGCGGGATTTCGTTGCGGTCGAGACGGCGAAACACGTCGAATTCCGCATCGATGTCGAGGCGCAGCGGCGCCGCCGGCAGTTCCAGTTCCAGCTGCAGCGTTTTCTTATCCAGCAACACCTCGGTCTGCCAGGCCGCTTCCACACCCTCGAGTTGCACGGCCAGCGGTACCCGCAGCGTGTAACCCGGCCCGGGCTGCGTCTGTTCGATCACGGCGCTGAGCAGATGGCGATCACCCGCCTGCCGCGTACGGGCTTCGCTGACGCGCAGTGACGGGGCCCCGCTGCGGTCCACCCACTGTGCGAAGAACGTGTCCAGCGGATATCCGGCGACGCTGCTGAAGACGGCCTCGACGTCGTCAAACCCGGTCACCCGGAAGCGTTGCTGACGATACAGCGCCTGTAGTGCCTGCGTGAATGCGGCATCCCCCAGCTGCCGGCGCAGCATGTGAAACAGCATCAGCGTCTTGCCATAGCCGACGGCCTCGCTGACAGCGCTATGGCGGCTGCGGAAGGCCGTCAGCGGAAACTCCTGCCGGCGGCGCACGTAATCGGTGTATTTCTGCAGCACGCCGCGGCGGTAATCGGCGCCCAGCCCGCGCTGTTCCTTGATCAGGTGATCGGCCAGGTAGCTGGTCAGCCCCTCCGCCCAGTTACCGCTTGCATAATCGACATAGACACTGTTGCCCCACCAGTTGTGCAGGATCTCGTGCGGATAGGAGGAGTGCAGGATGAAGGGAAAACGGATCACCCTCGGCCCGAGCAGGGTAAACGACGGCATGCCATAGCCGGTCTCCCAGAAATTTTCCACCAGCGCAAACTTGCTGTAGGGGTAGGGCCCGATCAGGTCGCTGTAGCGCCGCAGGTACGCGGCGGTCGCCTGCAGGTATTTTTCCGCCAGCCCCGCATCGGGTTCGCGCAGCAGCACCATGGCCTCGACGCCGTCTGTCTTGCGGCGGTATTCGCTGAAGCGGCCGGCAATCAGGTAAATCTCCTGCTGCGGGGAATTGCAGTGCCAGTGTTCCTCTGCCTGCTGCCCGCCGGCCTGTAGTGACAAGCGCTTGCCCTGGGTCATGCCGCGCCAGCCCGATGGCAGCTCTAGATGCAGGTCGAAGCTGAGCAGCTCTCCCTCGATATGCGGATACCAGGCACTCTGTCCGGCAAGAAATACCCCGCGGGGGTCGATCATCCCGGAGGTCTCGCGAAACCCGCGCGCGTACTCCTCGCCCTGCTGCTGCAGGGGATGGTGGATGCGGCCCTGGTAGCGCAGTGCAAAGCGCTTCTGCCCGGCGGGCAGTGTCACGCGGTAGCGGCGCGTGACGACGGCGCTATTTTCCAGGTGGTTGGCCGGCACGGGCAGGGCATCAAGACGCCCCGCGCTGCCGACCAGCTCGGGGGTCAGGTCGCGATGCAGCTGGAATTCCACGCCGCTGCTGGCGGTATCCGTTCTGCTGATGGTATCGATCACCACGATGCTGTGCTGCTGCGGGTCGAGCTGCACTTCGAGTTGATGGTGCAGCTGCGCCTGCAGCGGGAGCGGCAGCAGGCAGCACGCCAGCAGAAAATGTTGCAGGACGCGCTGCCGGATGATGGCCTTACTCACAGGTATGTGGCACGGCTAGTAGAGCACCAGTTCCTGGCGCAGCGTTCGCTCACTACCCAGCCAGTTGCGGCGTTGCAGTGCCAGCGTGACACTTTCGCCCGGCTTCTTCTGCCACATGATGAGACGCAGGTCGGCCAGTTCGTTAACGGGAAGGTCATTGATCGACTGGATCCGGTCGCCTGCTTTCAGACCGGCCTGCTTGCAGGGGCTGTCGGCCAGGCAGTCTGTGATCAGCAGCCGGTCTTCCCGCTCCTCGAGCAGGGCGCCCAGCTTGCCGGCCGGCGGCAGCGACTGTGGTTGCGGCAGTAGCAGGTAATCGGCAAGCCCCGGCCGCAGCCCACCGTGCCAGTCATTGAGGATGATGGCCATGTCGTCTCCCAGGCGCCGCTGCAGCCGTTGCGGTATGCCGCTGCCATAGGCCAGGTGTCCGCTTCCGGCGAGCAGCACCATGCGCTTGTCGGGGTGTGCCTCGAGGTAGCCGGCAGCACGTTCGGCCATGCCTTCATCCCAGGCCAGTTGCACCTCGAGAAATCCCTCAAACCCGCGCCCGGCGCTGCCGGGATGCCGCTCATAGATATCCCGGAGCCGCTCTGCATAAGCCGTGTCGGAATAATCGATATCAGCAGGCAGCTGCTCCCGCTCGGCTGCCGTCAGGTTGTCGATGCCGACCCGGCTAATGCGGTCGGTGAGTTCGACCGGCAGGTTCAGTGCAATGACCGGCAAACCATGTTCGCGGGCGTATGCCAGGATCGGGGCGTAGAGACGAAAGTCATGCTTCCAGCGGCGGTAATAGCCGGTGCCGCGCAGCATTTCCTGTTCATCCAGTGCGCCTGCAATGTAGCCATCGAGGATGTCCTGAAACGGCTGCTGGAACATCTCCATGCCAATGGCAAGGCGCGGGTTAAGTGCATGCAGGCGCCGGATGATCTCCAGCTGTGTCTGGTGGTGGTCATAGCGGTCATGGGTCTCGCCGACCAGCACCACCCGCATGGCGGACAGTACGGGAATGATGTCCTCCAGCCGCGGCGCGCTGCGCAGCTCCAGCACCGGGGTAGCGGCCACCTGCACCCTGGCCCCGGCCGGGGCCTGTGCCGGCAATGTGTGCGGGTGTCGTTCACCGGCCTGCTCCAATGCCAGCCCGGGCTGCATGCCGATCGCGCACATCAGCAGTATGACCGCTGCCAGCTGCTTTGCGAGCCGGCGCCAGAGGCGACGGCGGATTGAATGGGCGGATTTCACCTGGACAGCGGCAATGGCCGCGGAATGTCGG
>JBATIF010000255.1:0-5353 GCA_049667605.1 Gammaproteobacteria bacterium | reverse complement strand
TCGTGCCGTTTGGCCTGCCGGTGCATGTTATCCATGGCAACAACAGCGGCAACCTGGCGCTTATGTCACGGATCGCATCGGAACAGACCAGTAACGTGAATTACTACGGCCATGACGCGGGATTCGAACTGGCCGGCAAGCGTATTTACCTGGTCCACTTCCCGGATTATGCCAACAGCATGAGCACCACGGGCGACTGGGACCTGGTATGTTGCGGACACAGCCACAAGGCGGAAGTCAACTGCGTCGAGAACCGCGCGGGTACGCTCACCTACCTGGTAAACCCGGGAACCGTCGGTGGCATCATGGCACCGGCAACCTGGGTACTGGGCGATCTCGAGGCCATGACCTTCAGTATTCTTGACGTCACCGGCTGCACGCAGGCAAGGCAGGTAACGGCATAATGAAAGTACCCGGCCCCGAGGACATGGTGATCGGCGACAAGAGCGGCATCGACCTTTCCGAATCACGACCCTCCCTGCAAGCCCAGCTGAATGAACTCGAGCAACATTTCAAGGCACTGCCGGCCGACTGCACGGCCATCGAACGTGCTCGCGTGCGGCTGGATATCGCCGAGACCCTGCTGGGCCTGCAGAGAAAAAAGGAAAGCTGGGATATCGGTCGCGAAATATTCGATGTGTTTGTGGCAGAAGAGGCATGGACCGACGCCATCGAAACCTGTGATGTCCTGTTCCAGTGCGAACAACCCGAATCACTGGCCGCGCTTGGCAATGGCATCTGGCTGTCGATCACCTACCCGGTGCCTGCACAGTTGAGCGTCGCCATGCTGCAGCACGTTATCGATGAAACCCCGGATACCTCGGACGGGGCAGCCGTCGCCGCCATGGCCGCACACTACATTGCCGACCTGCGCACCGAGGGCAAAGAGCATGAAAGCCTGACCTTCTACACCAACCAGATCGTCGCCGCTGTGGCCAAACGTCACCGCGGCATCGAGAATGATCCCGAGATGATCAGGATGTGGGTCGAGATCCTGGAATTGAATGACGTAAACGAACTGCTGTCACGACTATCTACCATGCTCGACTCGATCGTCGGCGATAGCTGGTGGATTGACCGCGATGCCCTGCGCGCAAAACTGCCGGTGAACTAGCAGTGTCTATCTAAAAGGGGGCCCTTCCCCTGATTGAGTGGGTAACACATCAATTTAGACGAGACATATTACTTCTGATGACAAGGTTGTTGGCCGGATGAATTCGGCCCATCAACGCTAATATATCCACTCGATTTGGGGAAGTGCCAAAAAGGGAAAACTCACGAGTCCCAGGGCACCATTTCCACCGCCAGGCACAGGCGCACCGTCTCGCCGACCGTAAAGCGGCGGCTGCGCATGTCGAACCGGTAGCGGTTGACCTGCCCGCTACCCTCCACGAAGATGCGGTCGGGCAGGTTGCCAAGGCCGTCTTCGAGAATATCGATACTGACATTGAAAACAACCGGCTGCGTTATACCACGCAGGGTAAGGTCACCGTAGATGTAACCCTGCAGCGAGTCCAGCCACTCAAAGGCACGACCGATAAAGAGGATATCCGGATAGTGGCTGGTATCCAGGAATTCGTGCCCCCTGAGCAGCGGTTCCAGTTCTGCATTGCTGACTTTCAGGTCGCTGGTATGGATCAGCAGCAGCGCCTCTCCGATGGGCTGCGTTATCGATGGCATCACCAGGCCACCGACGATATTGCTGAACTCGGCGCGGAATTCCTGCCCCGGGAAATGCCGCACACAGAATCCCACCCTGGAGTTGCCCGGCACGACGCGATACAGGCGGCCTTCATTGGCCGCATCGCGCATCACCTCCAGCAACCGCGCATCGACGCGGCCGTTCTCGAACGGCCGACACGGCTCAACCGCCTGGACAGTGGCCACGGCGAAAACCAGCAGGGCCGACAGGCACACCCGCAGGCAGCCGGACAATCGCACGCGTACTGGCGGGCCGGGATCAACAGCTTCGATATTCATTTTGCTAATTATAGGATTTCGACGATGCCTGAACCTTGACCTCGGTCATTTTCAAGGCGTTCCCTGTGAACAATTCGCACAACCAATGGCTATCTCATAATCCTGAGACCGTAAATACGGGCGCAGGCCTGCAATTCCTCGCCAGGTATTTCCATGCACGGCAGCATCCATGATGTACTCTCTGTGTGCCTGATATCGTCTACACTTATACTTGTGCTTGGCTGACAGAAGGAATGAACATGAGGTATTTCAGGACTGCTTTATTTTGGCACTGCATCATGCTGATGCTATTGATTACAAACGCAGCGATGGCCGATGAATATACGCAGGCCCGCCAGCAGCTGATGGAAGAAATCGAGCAGGATGTGCAGCTCACCAGCCTGTATCTCGACAAGGTGGCACTTGACCCGCGCGTCATGACGGTAATCGGCAAGGTACCCCGGCACAAGTTCGTTCCCGCTGATCAACGCCAGCATGCCTATGCCAACCGGCCGCTGCCGATCGGCTTCGGGCAAACGATTTCGCAACCCTACATCGTTGCCCTGATGAGTGACCTGATCAAGCCACAGGCAGACGACGTAGTGCTGGAAATCGGTACCGGCTCCGGCTACCAGGCCGCGGTGCTTGCCGGACTCAGCGGACACGTCTACAGCATCGAGATCATCGAGGAACTCGGCAAACAGGCGGGCGAGCGATTGTCACGACTGGGCTATGATAATGTAACGACGCGCATCGGCGATGGCTATTATGGCTGGGAGGAACACGCCCCGTTCGACGCAATCGTGGTCACGGCCGCCGCCAGCCATGTGCCGCCACCGCTGGTGGCGCAGCTCAAACCCGGTGGCCACATGGTGATTCCCGTTGGCAGCCGCTTTCTCACCCAGCAACTGGTACTGATCGAGAAACAAACGGACGGACAACTGATAACCCGGCAAATCCTGCCGGTCAAGTTTGTGCCGCTCACCGGGAAGCACGATTAACCGGCAACGCCTGCCCTGCTTGTCCATCGCCCTCGTCTCGGCAACGGCGCTTGCCTACGAAGTGCTGCTCATGCGGCTGTTCTCGATCATCCAGTGGCATCACTTCGCCTACATGATGATCAGCCTGGCGCTGCTTGGCTACGGGGTCAGCGGCGCGTTTCTGATGCTGCTACAGCACACCCTGTTGAGGCGTTTTGCCGCCAGTTACCTCACCAACCTCGTATTGTTCGGCATTGCCTCGGTCGGATGCTTTCTGCTTGCGCAGCACATTCCCTTCAATGCCGAGGAAGTGTTCTGGGATGCCCGGCAGGGCATCTGGCTGCTATGCACCTACCTGCTGCTTGCCGTGCCTTTTTTCTTTGCCGCCAACGCCATCGGGCTGGCACTGATTCACTACCGTGCCCGCCTGTCGACTATCTATGCCGCCGATTTACTTGGTGCAGGCCTGGGGGGCATCGCGATCCTGGCCCTGTTGTTCGCGGTCCTGCCCGGGCAGGCACTGACACTGCTCGGCCTGCTCGGGATCGGCGCTGCCCTTCTGGGTGCATGGGAATTGCAGCAAAGGCCGACCGTTACCTGGCTGGCGTTGCCACTGGCCGCCGTGCTGCTGCTGATACCCGCAAGCTGGAGTTCACTGGAAATGTCGCCCTACAAGGGACTCAGCCAGGCACTGCAGATCAAGGACAGCCGCATCATTGCGCAACACTCCAGCCCGCTGGGCCTGCTCAGCGTAGTGGCAAGCCCGACGATCCCGCTGCGTCATGCCCCCGGCCTGAGCCTGAATGCGATCACAGAACCCCCGGTGCAACTGGGCGTGTTCACCGACGGTGACGGGCTGTCCGTCATCAGCCACTATAGCGGTGACAGACAGACACTGGCGCATCTCGACCAGTTGACCTCGGCACTGCCCTACCACCTGCGGCAGATCAGGCGCGGACTGATCCTCGGCGCCGGTGGCGGTGCCGACGTGTTGCAGGCCCTCTATCATCACGTAGCCGACATCGATGCGGTTGAACTGAATCCGCAGTTTGCCCGCCTGCTGAACACGGATTACGCTGATTTCGCCGGCCACCTCTACCGGGCACCGGGCGTCACCTTGCACATTGCCGAGGCACGCAGTTTTGTTGCCGGCAGCCCGGGCAACTACGACCTCATCCAGGTCTCGCTGCTGGATTCGTTCAGTGCCTCTGCCTCGGGGCAGTTTGCCTTGAGCGAAACCCACCTCTACACCACCGAGGCACTGGCTGAATTCGTGCAGAAACTTGCCCCGGGCGGTTTTCTCGCCATCACGCGCTGGATAAAACTGCCGCCCCGGGACACGCTGAAGCTGTTTGCCACCGGCATCGAGGCCCTGCGTGCCGGCGGTGTCGACGAACCGGGTCAACAACTCATCCTCATTCGCGGCTGGCAAACCAGCACCCTGCTGCTGAAGAACGGTGCCGTCAACGCGCAGGACATTGAGCGCATGCGCGCATTTTGTGATGCCCGTTCCTTTGACCTGGCGTACTACCCGGGTATCACGCCTGGCGAGAGCAACCGCTACAACCGCCTGCGCAGCGACTGGTTTTATGACGCCGCACAGGCGCTGCTGGGCGAACAACGCGAGCGTTTCCTGGAAGACTACAAGTTCAACCTGACCCCGGCCAGTGATGACCAGCCGTATTTTTTCCACTTCTTTAAATGGCGGACCCTGGAGGAGTTAATGCAACTGCGCGAACGCGGTGGCGCACCGCTGGCCGATGCAGGTTACCTGATACTGGTGGCGACGCTGGCACAGGCGGTGGTTGCCAGCCTGCTGTTGATCCTGTTACCGGTCTGGATCGTCGAGCGACGCAGCAAACCGGCGCAACAGGGCGTGCGCCGTTCCACAGTGATCGGCTATTTCTTCATCCTCGGGCTGGCCTTCCTGTTCATCGAGATCGCCTTCATCCAGAAATTCCTGCTGTTTCTGCATCATCCGCTGTATGCGATCGCGGTGGTGCTCAGCAGTTTCCTGGTCTTCTCGGGGCTGGGCAGTGCCTGGCTGGGGCGCGCCTTACCGGGTAGCCGCGGCAGGCTGCTGAGCCTGTCCGTTAGCGGCATCGTGGCGCTCGGCACAGTCTACCTGCTGGCACTTGGCCCCCTGCTGGAACAGTTGTCGATGCTGCCCGACGCCGCGCGCATCCTGATCAGTGTCGTCCTGATCTCGCCGCTGGCCTTCTGCATGGGCATGCCTTTCCCGCTGGGGCTTGGCCGGCTGGCAGACCATGCACCGGGGCTGATCCCCTGGGCCTGGGCCATCAACGGCTGCGCCTCCGTGATCAGCGCCGTGTTGGCCACGCTGCTCGCCATTCACCTCGGCTTTGCCACGGTCATCGCCATGGCGCTGGTGTTGTATGCACTGGCCTTGTGGG
>JBATIF010000254.1:0-16124 GCA_049667605.1 Gammaproteobacteria bacterium | reverse complement strand
TGTGATGGGTATCCGGTTGACAATCATGTTTGAAAGAAGGTGCGCTGCTGGCGCAGCAGTATCTTTTGCGCAAGGCTGCCGAGGTATCCTCACAGCCGCAGTGTATCCCTTATCCGGCCTGGCCGGTGAACTCCTGACTTCCAGTCCCGGGTCCGGGTTGGCGTCCATCGCGAGCCGGCACAAGACGTGTGGTCTTGATTGAGATCGATAATAACACTGTCTGCAGTCTTGCCACCTGGAACGAAAGCAATAATGCAGACTCATTTTTGACAGAAGTCAGATATGGTCAACGCAGGCAATGATAATGCGCGAATGGAGATACCCGTGCCCGTGATAAACAAGCGAACCCGCTGGGTCGTGGAGCGCTGTGCGCAGGTTTCTCGTGTCGCGAGGTGACAATTGAGTATACTGATCAGGCATGCATTTACACAAAGAGGCACTGATAAACTGAATGGATGAAGAAACCAAAGCGCTATTGCGCAACATCGCGCACCATCTCAAGTGGGTGATCGTGCTGCTGCTTGCTATCCTGGGCATGCTGATTGCCCGATCACTGAACTGACAGCACCCGGCTGCTCACCGGTAAGCGGGCCGCCTGTAGCTCCCGGTCATTCTCCGGGAAGCGCGGCAATGGTCCGGCTCATCGTGACCCGGCGGGGAAGCGCAGCTCGGCAATCAACGGCAGGTGATCGGAGGCCACGCGTGCAAGCAGCGTGTCCGGCACCTCGATATCCAGCACCTCGATGGCCGGATCCACGAACAAGTGATCAATACGGAAGAGCGGGAAATGTGTGAAGAACGTGCGTCTCGGCCGATGGTTATCCAGTTCGATCTGTGCGTCAAGCAGACGCGTGCGCAAGCGCCGGCAAACCGGTGAGGACGGCATGGCATTGAAGTCGCCGCAGAGCACTACCGGTCCGCGACAATCCGGATGTCCCAGCCAGTCTGGCCCGAGCAGCGCCTCTGCCTGCAGCCGGCGCTCACGCGACGACAGGCCCAGATGGGTATTCAGTACCTGGTACTCGATGCCGTCAACCTCGACCGCAACCCAGAGGACGCCGCGTGGTTCAAGCCGGGGTTTCTCGGGCAGGCCCGGCAAGATATCCGCCTTGACCAGCCGCATGGGAAGATGGGTCAGGATCGCGTCGCCGTAACGCTCCTCCTCGATGTGCATGGCCGGATGAAAGTGAAAGTCCATCTCCAGGTAACGGGCGATGAGGTGCGCCTGGTCCACACCTTCGGTACGCACCCGGCCTACGTCCAGTTCCTGCAGGGCAACCACATCCGGTGCATAGCGCGCAATGACCCGCGCAATGCGCTCCGGGGCCAGCCTGCCGTCCATCCCGATACAACTGTGAACATTGTAGGTCATGACGCGCAGTGCACCCGCTGCGACGGCGGGTTTTTGCCGGTCAGGTGATTTATGCCCGCTGCGACCCAGCAGGCGCAGCGCGGCATGGCGCAGATCAACTGCACGTAAACCCGTGTTCGCGTCTACCGGCAAGGGCGCATTCTCCGGCAGCAGTGCAAACGCACTGGTTTCCTCGGGACCGGCGCCGCCGTGTCCGCCATTCTCGGTTACGAAGCTGCAGGCTGTTGCACCGGCCCGCCAGCCGGAGAGGATAAAATCCCCCGCATCAGGGTGATGACAGAGTGCAACAAGATCCCGGGTGACTTCCTCGAGGAAGGGATGATCGGGCCCCAGCACCTCCGCATTCTGCCGCGGCAGGCTGTAGCTGCCGGTATCGGTCCATGCCGTCACGCGCTCCGGTCCATCCCTTGTCAACACCAGCGGTATGTGTGCAGTGGTTACCAAAGCACGGGCAATGGAATCACGAGCGCCTGCCTCCAGCTCCTGATCGTAATAGACGAAGCCAACCGGGCCCATTCCCGCCACAGTGACCTGTCCATTGCCCTGCTCTCCCGGCACGGGGCCACTGACCGGGAACAGGCGCTGGATCCTGTTGCCGCCAAGCTGACGTATGCGTTGTGTCTGCATACCACGCCCGCCCGGCTCCGGTTGCAGGCCGGCATTGATACCCTGTGCGGCAAACACCCCGGATACCGCATCCTCGATACTGCGGCCATGCAGCTTGTGATAGGGCTTTAGCGCTTCCTGCCCATGGTCGGAATAGGCCCAGACATCATAGTGACGATGGTTCGAGCGTTGCGATGCACGCCAGATACGGGCAATGGCGTCATCAATACCCTTGAGTGTCCAGTGGGCGAACAGTGAAGATGGGCCGCGCCGATGGGCCTGTTCGTCGTAACCAAGTAAATTGAGATGAATCACTGGCAAACCCCTGGCGACATCGATCTTTGCACCGATAATGACAAGCTCACGCAGCAGAATTGATATCGCCACACGTGTCGGTACGAATTTCAGTTCCTTGACGAGATCGTAGCCACCGAACAGGCCGCGGACCAGATCCCGGATAGCCAGAATAAATTCGAGCAATAGAAGCACGCTGATGCGTACGAAGCTCCATGCGTTGCTCAGCACAAGAAACCCCGTCAGCAATGGATTGGCACTGCGCAGCGATGGCCCCCACCCCATCGATGACGGGCAGAAGTGAGGTTCAGCCGCGCCGCCCGTGTAGTTGTTTGCATAGGAACTGCCTTCTTTAAGGAGTGGCTCCTCACCAGTCTCCTCCAGTTCGCGTTCCACGCCGGCCGCTACCGCGGGCTCGACCATGCGCACGACCTTTCCGGATGCGCTGTCCAGAAAGTTGAAGCCCGGGACGACGGCCTTGACACCGTAAAACAGCTCGCCCTGGAAAGCAGCAGTCGTCGCCGGCACACCGGCATACATGCGCTGCAGCCGATAATGTTCACGCGTTATGAGTCTGCGCAGGAACGGCATTTCGCCGTGTTCCAGCGCGTGATTCAACTGGGTATGTGACAGGCCGTCAACCTGCACCATGACCAGTCCTTGTGAGGTTGGCGGCTCTGTCGAGCGTGGCAGACGCAGCAGGGTTGCCAGCCATTCGCTGCGGCTCACAGCGCGGCGCAGTCGCCGCAGGAACGCATCGATGCGACTTAGCATTGCGCCGCGACTTCCCGCTCAGCCGGTTTTCTCATCATCACCCAGCGCAGCATCGGTAGCACTGCCGATACCCTTGAGAATTTCCCACTCGACCTTGATGAGGTCCAGCAGGTGTTGCCAGTTTTCGTCCTGTTCCGACCTGTCTGCCGATACGCGCTCGCGCAGGCTCGCATAGCAGGCCAGCGCCGTCTCGGCAGAGCGCGACATGGAAAAGACCCCGGCCGTGTCGCGCGCTGCGCGCTGCAGTTCCCGGTACTGTTCTGCCCTCAGTTCGGCCACCCAGCCAATTGCCGCTGCAAAGGCGCTGCCCGATTCCCCATGCAGCAGTCGTCCATTGCGGTAGTCCCTGACCACTTCCCTCACACCCGGCGCATCCACTGCGACGACCGGCAAACCCGCCGCCATCGCCTCGGTCAGTACCATGCCCTGGGTCTCGCTTTGCGATGCAAAGGCAAACAGGTCCATTGCATGCAGTGCGTCGGCCAGTTGCTCTTGTTTGAGGACGCCGACAATATGCAAGCGTGCATCCAGCCCCTCGCTGTTGAATATCTCCCGGATTGCCGTCTCCGAAGGACCGGCTCCGATCACCAGAAAATGCGCGCGGCGCGATGACTTCAGAAAGGCCGCGACCGCCCTGGCGAGAAATTCCAGGTTCTTTTCCGCTGCCAGGCGGCCAAGGTGTCCTACCACGAAGGCATTTGCGGGAATGATCATCGACTCGCGGAAACGCACGCCATTGCCGTGCACAAACCGTTCTGTCTGCACGCCTGTGGGTACCACGGTAACCGGTGTTTCTACTCCCCGCTCGTGCAGCAGCGTCATGATGCTTTCGCTGGGGGCAAACACCATGTCGCAGAGGTTGGCATAGCGCGTCGCAGCCTCGATGATAAAACGCCGCAACTTCGGGGCATCGCCCGGCACGTAATGCGTGTATTGCTCGTAGCGGGTGTGATGGGTAAATACCAGCGGCAGCTTGCGGTAGCGCGCAATGCGCAACGCCGTGACACCGAGGAGATAGGGGTGATGGGCATGCACAATATCCGGGGCAAACTCATCGAGGGACTCGGTCAACAGGCCGGAGATTGGCAGGACAACCGAAAAGTCACTGCCGTTAAAGTTCTGGATAGCCGGGATTCGCACCACGTCGACCTCATCGGGCGGCATCGCGGAAAATTCCGGTGCAACCACCAGCACCCGGTGACCGCGCGCGCGATACTCTGCGGTGAAGGCCTCCACCGAGCGTGCCACACCACCGACGTGCGGGGTGAAGGTATTGGTGAGCATGACAATGTTCATGTGTCTTCCCGCTGCAGGGCAACGGATGACTCGCCCGCTTTTGCAATGACCGGGGCAAACCCGGGCAGGCACACCTCGATGTGCGGTGCACCGGCATGCCAGTCACCCTGCCAGGCAAGCTCTACGCGCTGCTGCGTTTCTGCTGTGACAGACAAGGTCACGGACCCGAACGCCGTCGGTGCCGGGCCGAACGCCAGGGGTGAACCGGCCACCAGCCAGCGCGGTGCAATGCCTGCCCCGAGGACCAGCCCGTCGCCCTCCTCGCGGACGAAGCAATTGCGCAGCATCAGCACCCATTCCGCGGCGGCCCATACATGCTGGCCATCGCCCATGCAACCACCTTTGGTGCGCGGATGAATGGCCTCTGGCCACTGGCCGGTGGGCGTGGCCAGTGCCGCGACCGTATCCAGCAACTCCAGGTAGCGTGGATCACCGGCACGCAACAGTACCTGGGCCATGTGCAGCGTCAGGTAGGGATTGATGCCGGCATGGATCATGTCCTGGAAAAACCCGCCATTGACGCGGCAGCTCTCCATGAGAAAACCGATCGTGCCGAGCAATTGCGGATCATTCGGCGGACACAGTTGCAGCGGATAGCCCACGGCCAGTGAGCCGATGGCCCCGGCATCCATGCGGCGATAAGGCGAAGCCGGTATGGCAAGTGGCTCAAGGCGAGCGGCGTCCCGCGCCAGGCTGCGCTCGACGGCCTTGTCAAAGGCCCGCGCATCGCGCAGGCATTCCGCCTGCAACGCCGCATCGCCCGTCAGCCTGCCAAGATCGGCCGCCGCATGCAACCCGGCGATGCCCCAGAAGTCATCCCAGTAATAATAGTCGTTGGGACCGAGGTGCTCGGCGCTGAAGCCCGCAGGCAACAGACCGGAGGTCGGTGAACCATCGTCGGCCAGGCGCTTGCGGGTAATCCAGCGGGCACCACGTTCGATCGCCTGGCGCCATGCAGCCTTTGGCACCTGGCCGGTAACGCTGCAAAAGCGCTGCATGATCCACAGCGCCTGGCCGTTGGAATCCCATTCGCCTTCCTGCGAATGGAAATAGCCGCGCCGCGTCTGCCGGGCGGGAAAGCGGTCCAGTGCGCGCTCCGCACGCGCCGTCATGCCGGCGCACAGCAGGGCATGAATAATGAATGCCGCATCGCGAAACCAGAACCGTTTGTAGGTATAGGGCCCGGGATAGACATCTTCCGGCGAGTGCAAGACCAGGGTTCGCAAGGCCACGTCATAGAGGAACTGCAGCCGCTCGTCCGGCAGACTGAGCTGGCAAATCCCCTGCAGGGCCCCGTCCCACGCGTTGCTGTCGAGCGGTGGCAGACGTTGCGCTTCCGGCAGAGAAATATCCGCCGCTATTTCACGGGATTGGCCAGCTTCAAGTCGAAACAATGCCGCTGCGGTGACCATGCCCACGTCACAAACACCCTCCAGCTGGTCTTCCCGGTCGCGCAGGTGAATCGCCACATCGCCGCCACGGTAATCGGAAACATGATGGCGCTCGGCCGGCGCGCTGAATGTGAGGGCGGCTTGCCCGTCGATGCTCCAGGCGTTGCGCTGCGGTGACAGGATCACCTGGTGAATGAAACTGATCCCCTCTGCATTACAGGGGCGCAATGCCAGCACCAGCCAGCCGCCGCTGTCACTGCGGGCGTCGAGTTTCAGCTGGCAGACCGGCATGCCGGAGTCGAGCTGAACACTGGCATGATTACGCATAGTCATGCCGCCCTGCTGCGTTGTTGTGGTCACGGCGAGGCCGTTGTGCAGGTCCAGCTGCTGCTTGCTGGATAGTGCCCGTGATGGCAGCAGGCGCCGGCCGTCATCCGTTACCAGCCAGCAATCCAGTGACCAGCCATCGAACCAGGGTGTCAACATTCCCCGCGGGTCGACAATCGGAAATTCCTCACAATCCGGCCAGCCGACGGCCGTCCAGTTACGATGCGTGAGGTTGACATGGGTGATGGAAAAGGCGCGCGGCACAAAGGCATCATCATGCGGGTCGAACTGGCGTTCGATCCAGTATGGCCATACCCAGTCGAGGTTGTGCTGAATCACGCGACTGTTGACAAGACCGCGCGCATGGAAGACGACCCCGGCGCGCAGCAGCTCGACCGGCTCACCCACCTCGGAGGGCTGGGCGAAGCGATGCAGGCGGGCCAGCAGTGCGATCGGGTCGAGGAAGCCGTGCGAGCGGGCGATGCGGCGAATGAGAAATCGCCAGGGCAGCCATTTCAGCCAGGGCATCACGACCCTGCTTCCCCATCCTCTTGCGTGTACCTGGCGAGGGCGCGGCGAGCAATGTAATTGAGATAGATGATCAGCCCCACGGTGGCGATAAAGCCCGCGCCATACAACCCCCATTCGAGCGCGCTTCGCTCCCCACTGCGCGCACCTGCGAGACTGATATCGGCGGCAATCGAACCGAGATAGGCATTGTGCAGGGAGAACGGGACGATGCCGACGAAAGTCCCGGCCGCGAAATCCCGCAGCGTAAAGGGTGTCAGCCCGAAAAAGTAATTGGACAGCTTGAAGGGAAAGAAAGGCACCAGGCGCGTCAGCAGCACAATCGTCCAGCCCCTGGACGCGAGCTCCTCGGTGACCAGTTGCAGTTTGGCATGACTCAGAATGTATTGCGAGGCCCGCTCACCAAGCAAATGGCGCGCGGCCAGAAAGGCAAGCACCGCGCCCAGCGTCGTCCCGATGACGACATACAGCGTGCCCTCGACCACGCCGAACACAAAACCGGCACCGGTGGTAAACAGCACGCCCGGAAGCAGCAACACCACCACCAGCATCATCAGCACGATGAACAGCAGCGGCCCCCATATGCCTTGCGCGTCGAGCCATTCGAGCAACCGCAGCACGTCCTCATGCGCATCGAAATAGACCAGCACCGCGACCAGGAGCGCAACAAACAGGATACTGACGCCGATGACACGTACAACTGATGGTTGCCTGGCCATGTTTACGGTTAACCCTTGACCGTACTGTTATACCACTAAACCTGCTCTATTTAATACGTTATGGTGTAACACGATATGCCGGCTGCAACAAGCAAAGCCTGTTACCCGCGCGCGGTGGCAAGCACGGATTTTGTACTGGCAGAATGGCAAGTTGACGGATGTCAATGCAAACCGGTTCGGCTTATAGCAACACTGCTTTGTTTTAACAGCAGTTAAGCGGATACCCGATGCAACATCAGGAAGACAATTCAGACGACCACGACAGAAACTCATCTGCCTGTACTTGCATAATACTCTCCAGACTATACAAATTCAGGGCACTTTTCACGCAGTGAATACACTACACAAAGCCGGCCCTGCCACGCGGACCGTGCAAGCCGGCAGGTGCCTAGAACTTCTCCGGGACGAAGCGTCTGCCCTCGAGTGAGGCCTGGTCATCATACTTGTCCTTCAGGTTCCGCTTGCCCAGCTTCACCCTGGCGCGTGGCAATGCCTTGTAGGGAATCAGGCCAAGCAGGTGGGAGATACAGTTGAGGCGGGCACGCTTCTGGCTATCGGCGGGCACGATGTACCAGGGGGCGAAATCGGTATCGGTGGCCTCGAACATGGCATCCCTGGCACGTGAATAGTCATACCAGCGATTGAAGGATTGCGTATCCATCGGGCTCAGCTTCCAGATCTTGCGCTCATCATCGATGCGTTCCTGGAAGCGACGCTGCTGTTCATCCATGCTTACGTCGAACCAGTACTTGATGAGCATGATATCGTTGTCAATGATCGCCTGTTCGAAGGTCGGGACCATGTCGAGAAAGCGCCGGTACTCGTGATCGGTGCAAAAACCCATGACACGCTCGACCCCGGCGCGGTTGTACCAGCTACGATCGAACAGGACGATCTCCCCTGCAGCCGGGAAATGACTCATATAGCGCTGTACATACATCTGGGTCTTCTCGCGTTCTGTCGGTGTCGGCAGGGCAACCACCTTGAAGACACGGGGGCTGACCCGCTCGGTAATGCGCTTGATGACGCCACCCTTGCCAGCCGCATCCCGGCCCTCGAAGATGACGATCGCCTTCGCTCCCGTCTCTTTCACCCAGAGCTGCAGCCTTACGAGTTCGACCTGCAATTCTTCCAGCTGCTTTTCATAGTCTTTGCGGGAGAGCTTCCCCGGCTTCTTGCCTGGTGATTTTCCTGCGCGTTTTTCTGCTGCGTGTTTTTTGTGCTTTTTTGTCATTGCTCTGCCCTTTTGTATAAAACGTCGATCAGGCACACCGTTATGGCTGGTGTAAACCCGGGATGAACCCTGGCTGGTAATTATTGGCGCACACAGTATATCTCTGCCTGAGATAATTAATTATAAAACAGTTTCAAAATGAGGCTCTTCCCCTGATTGGGTGGCTGACATATAAATTTTTGACGAGACGCATTCCATCTGATGGCAAGGTTGATGGCCGAATGAATTCGGCCCTACTCAATCAGACCTGTAGGGTCTAATTCATTCGACCAGCGGTGTTTAATCGTCATCACTCATCAAAAGGATAACGATCACGGGTAACCGTGGTGCTGCAATAGACTTGATGGTGCAGGGAATGAAGCCCCCCCTGCGCAATGCGTCACAGGGCATGGTGACCTCCTTGTCTCCAATGGCAAAATGGCTGTTGGCCGAATGAATTCGGCCCCGCAACGGTGATCTAGCCACTCGATTTGGGGAGGAGCCCAAAATGATTGAATGGCTGATCGGGGCTAAAAACACCCCAAGGCCGGGTAGCAGCCTTGCGATTAATGGTCGGCCGGACAGCATTCCTCGTAGGTCGGCACGCCGTTACGGCGCTCATACCAGCCGCGCGAGCGGTTGACCACACCCACGGCAGCCAGCATCACCGGCACTTCGATGAGTACACCGACAACCGTTGCCAGTGCCGCACCGGACTCGAATCCGAACAGTGCAATGGCGGTGGCCACGGCCAGTTCGAAAAAGTTACTCGCCCCGATCAGGGCGGAAGGGCCCGCAACACAATGCGGTGACTTCACGGCGCGGTTGAGCAGATAGGCCAGGCCGGAGTTGAAGAACACCTGGATCAGAATCGGCACTGCCAGCAGCGCAATAATCAGCGGCTGGGCAATAATCTGTTCGCCCTGGAAACCGAACAGCAGCACCAGGGTGGTAAGCAGTGCCACAAGCGAGACCGGATGCATGCGCCTGAGCACCCGTTGCAGGCGCAGATAGCCGTGCTCGCCCTTGAGCAGCCTGCTGCGCCAGAGGTTGGCGATCACCAGCGGCACCACGATATACACCAGCACCGACAGTAACAGCGTATCCCACGGCACGATAATGGCCGACAGGCCAAGCAGCAGCCCGACGATGGGGGCGAATGCGAAGATCATGATGACGTCGTTGAGTGCCACCTGCGACAGGGTGAAATGAGGCTCCCCATTCGACAGGTTACTCCACACGAACACCATGGCGGTGCATGGCGCGGCGGCCAGAATGATGAGGCCTGCAATGTAACTGTCGATCTGATCTGCAGGCAGCCAGGGTTGAAACAGCCCGCCGATGAACAGCCAGGCAAGCAGCGCCATGGAAAACGGTTTTACCGCCCAGTTGACGAACAGCGTCACGCCGACGCCGCGCCAGTGCGCCCGTACACCCTTGAGTGCATGCAGGTCGACCTTGAGCAGCATGGGGATGACCATCAGCCACACCAGCACCGCCACCGGCAGGTTGACGCGCGCCACCTCCAGCCCGCCGATGACCTGGAACGCACCCGTAAAGAAGTGTCCGAGGGTAATGCCGGCGACGATGCATAGCGCAACCCACAGGGTCAGGTAACGTTCGAACACGCCCATTGGGCTACCTGCTGCCTGTTTGGCGGTTACTTCACATTGTGCGCTCACACACTTTCCTCCTGCTGAAGGCGTTGCAGCAATTCACTTACCCGCTGCCTGATCTCGTCCCGGCTGGCTCTGAAGACCTGCATGATCTCGTCCTCGCTTCCGCTTGCCTTCGCCGGGTCTTCCAGTGGCCAGTGTTCTTTTTTTGTACTTGCCGGCAACACCGGGCAATGTTCATCGGCATGGCCGCAGACCGTAACCACAAGGTCGGCGGCTTTCAGCATGGCATCATCGACCCGCGTGGATTCCTGTGCCGAGATGTCGATACCGGCCTCCTGCATCACGGCGATTGCACGCGGGTTCTTGCCATGCGCCTCGATGCCCGCGGATTGCACGCTCATGCCCTCGTCTGCCAGCGCCCGGGCCCAGCCCTCCGCCATCTGCGAGCGGCAGGAATTACCGGTGCACAGAAACAGGATACTGGTCATGGACAGCAACCCCCGGCCCCGATCTCCGGGACACAACAACCCTGCGCCGGCGTCTCTGCTTCGGATTCGTTAAAGGTCGGAATGCTGTCGAGCGTGTGAAAGGCTTCCCAGGCAATACCCTGCGGGTCGAGGCTCCAGTATTTGTCGGAACGCGCATAACAGCAGGCTGCGCCGGATTGTTCGCGACCGGCAATTCCGGCGTCCTCGAGTCGTGCCTGCAGGGCTTGAAGTTCTTCTGCACTGTCTGCCTGGATACCGACGTGGTCGAGGCCTGCGTGGCGCGCCCGCGCAGAAATCGCGAAGTTGACGGCAGGGTCGGCGAGTTCCCACTTGGCGTAGTCATCCCTGGCGACAGCCGGCCCGGCGCCGAACAGCGCCGAGTAAAAACGGATATTCTGCTCGAGATCATCAACCGCGATGTGAACATGCAGGCGACTCATATCATTCTCCTCTGGTGTTCAGGCACAGCAACTTGCGCCCGGCCGGTTCGGCATGACGGCAAGCGTTTGTGCGTCGTCGTTGTAGGGTGACAATCCTGCCACCCCGTCGAGCGTTGAACTTAGTGCTGCCTGCATCCATGTGTGCAGACCGGGATGCAGCCGGTAGTACATCCAGCGGCCCTCTCGCCGGGTCTGTACCAGCCCCGCTTCGCGCATTTGCCCGAGATGTCGCGAGACCTTCGGCTGTGACAGCGTCAGTGCATGGGTCAGCTCACAGACACAGAGTTCGCCCTGCCGCTGCAACAGCATCAGCATGCGCAGCCGCGTCGTATCGGCCAGCATCTGGAAAAAGAGTTCCGGTTCGGCGTTCATGGGACTAAATATACGTCAACACATATATATGTTCAAGCATATATATACTCATCCCGGTCACGTCATACCGACCCGGTTTCGCGGGCCCGGCAGCCTCGACAGTCAAAATGATTAGTTGCGCTCCTGCAGGCCGCAGGTGCCCATTGCCTGGGATCCTGACCAAGGACAGGTACGAGTGATTCAGGCAGGCTATTTCGATCCGGCCCGTGGTGTCGGCAGCACTGTTCACATGGCCGCTTATTCGGACTTGTTTGGATGCGCTACCTTCTCACCGGCCAGCACGCGTCCCTGACCCGCCGGCTTTTCGGCAAGACTGCCGGCCGTGGCATCCGCTGGCGGGGCAATTGATTTGTACTGGCGCGCCCTGATCCCGTAGCCGAGCATGGCTCCGCCGGTCGCGGACACGGCAAGCAGGCCGAGTGTCATGAACTGGGTAAACAGCAGCAACACACCCAGCCCTGCAACGCCCGTCAACGCCGCCCCCAGTTTCAGTGTTGAGCGGCCCCGCAGACGCCTGCTCTCGCGCAGAATTTGCTGGTGGCTGTTCCTGATCTCTTTTGTTTTTTCCTTGTCGGCCTGCTGGCGTATGCGGTCACGCTGGCGGTTGAATTTTTCACTGGCCCGGACATAGGAATGCTGGCTGGCGTGACTGGCAATCGAGGAAAACCACAGCGCGGCAATCACACCGATGAGTACACCGAGTGAACCGACCAGCCAACCGCTCTTCTGCAAATCGGCATCCTGTGCAGTCATCAGTAATAAAGCCGTCGCACCCTGCAGCAGAAAGATCCCGGCCAGGAATTTGATAAACGTCGGAAGACTGAATGAAGTCATTGCCATACCTCGCGTGTACCGATAAAGCCATTCTGCCACTTGCAGGAGCCGACCGCACCCGCGATTGAATGTATAACACCTGAAATCGCGCTTTTGAATCTCCCCCACCCCTACCTGAAACCCTCTAGCAGCCGCTTGTATTTCTATAAATTTCAGGAGCCAGCGCCAGCTGGCGAAGTCTGCCGGACATTCGCGAGCTGGCGCTCGCTCCTACGCACGAATCAACATCTGCACGAGCGGATCGCATCCGCGAAACGCATAAGTGATTTCCCGTCAGGCGTATGGGCAGGGGTGCTGTCAGATACCATGCGAAGCACCCCTGCAGCCAACATCTCATGTATATTAAAGCACTGACAATACGAATCCCTGCACACCATGCCCCGTAGCACTGCCTTCAGACTGTTCCTCGCTGCCCTGGTATTTATCGGGATGCTGCTGCTGTTGGCACTCGTGCTGAGTGCCGCACAGTTCAGCCTGTCGCTCTGGCAGCAATTACAGACCGCGCCGGTCTGGGTCGTGGTACTGATGGCCACCCTCTCCAGCCTGCTGCTGGGGTTCGGGCTCTGGCTCACCTGGCGGATCGCACGTCCCGCCCGCGGCAAACGCGATGAAACTGCAGCACCCTTGACAGAGACTGAACTGCAGTCACGTCTGCAGGCCGCCATAGATGCAGGCGTTGATATCGAGTCTGCAAGGCGCGAGCTGGAGGAACTGGCGCGGCGACGTCAGCTGGAAACCATCCACCTCGCCCTGTTTGGCGAAATCAGCAGTGGCAAGAGTTCACTGATCAACGCCCTGTTGCCGGGTGCCCGCGTGGAGACAGACGTCACCGGTGGGACCACAACAAGCATCCAGCACTATCACTGGCAGCGTGAATCCGGCGATACACTGGTGCTTGTCGACGTGCCGGGCCTCAACCAGATGGATCGCGAGTATGACCGCATGGTCATGGACGAGGCACAGCGGGCGCACGTGGTTATTTTTGTTTGTGAAGGCGACCTCACGAGTGATGAATACACGGCCCTGCAACCACTGCTGAAACTGAACAAACCGCTGATCATGGCCTTCAACAAGCTGGACCGTTATTCCAGTGATGACCGGAAACTGATCCGCCGGCGCCTGGCGGAACGGTTCGCATCCAGTCCGCAGGTGACCATTGCCGGTATCGCCACCCGGCCAACGCGCAGGGTCATCAGGGTCGGGCCGGACGGGACTGAACACGAAGAAGAACAATTCCTGCCGCCGCAGATCGACGAACTGCGTGCAGCCGTACAGTCCGCACTCGACAGCAACATCGAACTGCTGGAGAACCTGCGTGACACAGCCGTGTTCGAACTGACCGCACAGAAACTGGAACAGTCGAAGGCGAACCATCGGGTCAAGGCCTCCGCGGACCTGGTGAGGACATACACCCGGCGGGCCGTTGCCGGCGGCCTGGCAGCGATCAGCCCCGGCACTGATATCCTGATCCAGGGATACCTTGGCACACGCATGGTCAAATCACTGTGTGAACTGTACGAGGTACCGGTACGCGAGATCGAACTGCAAAAATCATTGACGCTGATGCAGAAGCAGGTAAGCAGTACATTCCCGCTGCTGCTGGCCGTGGCCGGCAATGCCGCCAAGGCATTCCCGGGCGTCGGGACGCTGGCCGGCGGCCTGATGCATGCCGTCGCCTATGGACTGATCTTCGACGCGCTTGGCCGCGCCATCAGCCGGACACTGGAGACGCGCGGTGAACTGCGGCCGGCCCCGGCAAGCCTGATGTTCAAGGACAATCTTGTCTCCGACGTGGAATCCCGGGCACGCAAACTGCTGCGGCTTGCCCTCGATATTCGCAACGAGCCGCGCGACAATGACTAGGCTTATCCGGGGGAGTACCATGCCTGCGTCATTGCGAGCGCAGCGCATCAATCTCCAACATTGGGCGCAGGTGTCGCGCTCAAGAGATTGCATCGCTGCACTCGCAATGATGAAGTTTCGCATGAATACATATGAGTACTGATTCCCATCTCGACCAGGCCCGCGACAGTCTCGAACTGCTGTTGCAGGACAAGCGGCTGCCAGCCGAGGCGCGCGCCGAGCTTGCTTCCGACTTCAGCCAGGTGCAGGCCATGCTCGACAAGCTGGAGCATGGCCACATCCATATTGCAGTACTCGGTCGTGTCAGTGTCGGCAAGTCCTCGGTACTCAATGCGCTGATCGGGGAACAGCGCTTTTCCACCAGCGCCCTGCACGGCGAGACAAAACAAAACGAAATAGCCCGCTGGGATGAACAGGAAAGCGGCTCACTGTTCCTGATCGACACACCGGGCATCAATGAGATCGATGGCGAGGCACGCGAGCGCATGGCCCACGAGGTGTCGCAGCGCTCGGACCTGGTGCTGTTTGTCATCGATGGCGACATGACGGACAGCGAGTACAGCGCGCTGCAGGGCCTGGCACACGAACACCGGCCGCTGCTGCTGGTACTGAACAAGTGCGACCGGTATTCCGCCGCGCAGCGCGAGCAATTGCGAAGCAGCCTGCTGGCGCGTCTTGAAAAAATCATCCCCCCCGAAAACCTGGTTGAAGTATCTGCCGACCCGCCATCGCGCATCGTCATCGAGGTGGATGCCGATGGCCGGGAAACCGAACGCGAACGACCCGCGCCCGCCGACGTTATGGCCCTGAAAGACCGTGTCTGGGAAATCCTCGAGGCGGAAGGCAAGACCCTGGCCGCGCTCAACGCCAGTCTGTTTGCCGGCGACCTGAGCGACAAGGTTGGCGCGCGCGTGCTGGCCGCCCGCAAACAGCTTGGTGAGAATGTCATCGACAGCTACAGCCTGGTCAAGGGCGTCGCTGTAGCCATCAACCCGGTACCGATCGCAGACCTGGCGGCAGCACTGGCCGTGGATGTTTCCATGGTGGTGCACCTTTCCAAGGTCTATGGCATGCCCATGACACGCAGCCAGTCCGGCAAGCTGATCAAGACAATCAGTGGACAGCTGTTGTTGTTGATGGGCGCCATCTGGTTCGTGCACCTGGCGTCGTCATTGCTGAAGGCCGGCAGCGCCGGCCTGTCGACCGTGCTGACCGCCGGCGCACAGGGTGCGGTTGCGTACTACTCGACCTACGTTGTCGGGCGTGCGGCAGAGAAATACCTGGCTGCCGGCTGTTCCTGGGGCGAGGACGGGCCAAAGCGTGTGATTCGCAACATCCTCAACAGCATCGACCGCGATTCAATGCTGCAAAGGGCCCGTGAGGACATCCTCGCGCGCATCCGCACCCCGCGCGCCTGAGGCTGCGTGTCTGCAGGTTCCTGCCGGGATGTTTTTGCTTGTTGAACCATGCCCGCTACCGCGAGCCTGATAGAGATGGATGTACACATGCCGCGGGAGGTGCGGAATAGGTGGGCGTGTTACTACGGGCTTCGCCCGGATCGTGAAACCGCCCCGGGCCATGTCAAAAAAGTGGCCAGGCGGCAATCTCTTGCGATGTAATCAGTTAGCTGACGATTGCCCTGCCTGAACACATTCCAGCTGATTGAATAGTTGGTCGGGGCGAGAGGATTTGCGGCGGGCTTCCTGCCCGCCGCCCTGCGGGCCATGCTGCGCATGTCCCAAATCGTTCCAGACGATTTGGTGAACCTCTCATTCGGTTCCATCTCCCGCGCATTCCTGACAAACGAAAAAGGCCTCCACCACAGGGTAAGAGACCTTTTTCGTTTGTCAGGAATGGTCGGGGCGAGAGGATTTGAACCTCCGACCACTTGACCCCCAGTCAAGTGCGCTACCAGGCTGCGCTACGCCCCGATTGGATAAAAACAGGATTGTACAGGAAACCCGTAATTACGGGCTATCGCTTCAGCA
>JBATIF010000253.1:0-3037 GCA_049667605.1 Gammaproteobacteria bacterium | reverse complement strand
CTGCTGGTAGGCGTCCGTTGGTGACGGCTGTTGATCGGTCGCATGCGTGCCTTCCACGTCCGCGGAAAACAGCAGGCGCGGCTCCATCTGCTCGAATAAAGCCGGTAATTTATCTTGCTTGTCTTTTTTGTCCTTCACCGCCACTCCCGAGAATCACCCTTTTATCTGCGTGCACCGCCGTCTCGCCTGAAAATTGCGCGTGTTTCCACAGAAAAAAGATCGGCTCAGCGGCGGGATTCTTGAGGCACGGGAGATGAGACTGGCGCTGTGTGTCGCTCAGCCTTGCGAGGGGCAACAGCTCAGGGGGTAAATCCGGGGGGATTACTTGTACAAGACCAGGTCCCTGGCTTGTTTTTCATCCTGCAAGTCACTGGATTTATTCAGAAATTTAACGCTGCAGCGGAGTCCGCCGGGAAGCTTGTAGTCCGGGTTGGGCAGTTCCAGGCGCACGCCAAAGGTGCCGCTGGAGGCATCGATGACGCGATCGACGATCTTCACCTCGGCCTGGTAGGCCCCGTTCATGGGGGCTTCCGGGCGGATCCGGGCGAGTTGGCCGGTTTTGATGCGGCCGAACATGGAGGCCGGCAGGATGACCTCGACACGTAACGGGTCAAGCTGGGCAAGGCGCAGAACAGGCTCGTCTTCAACGAACTCGCCGGGCGATTTGAAACGCTCGACGACCACGCCCTTGATCGGGCTTTTCACGGAACGCTGGTTCAGGTAGGCCTGTGCACGCACCAGTTCGAGCCTGGCCAGGGCCTTCTTTTGCTGGGCATCTTTCAACTGCAGCATGGCCAGGTTGGCCTCGGTTTCCACTTCGTCCTTGGTATGCAGGGGCACGACATCCTCACGGTACATGTCGTCAAAACGCACCTGCTTGCGCCTGGCAAACTCGTTACTGACCTGGCGCTCACGGAGTTCTGCATCCATGTTGATACGCGCGGCTGCAAGGGCCACCGTCGCTTTTTCGATCTCGGATTCCAGTTCGATCAGCAGCTGACCGGCTTCGACCAGGTCGCTTCTCTGTACCAGGATTTTTTCTATTTTCCCCTGTACCGAGCTGTTTATGTCAACCACCATGTTGGGTTCGATCAGGCAGTCATAGCCGGACGCACCCTCGGCAGCAACCACTGCTGACAGCAGTATCGCTGTGAGAAAGAACATCCGTTTCAAAATCTGCATATTCATCAATAATCCTGTCAGATAACAGGTCCGTTTACTCTTGTTGCCCGGCAAAGGAAAGAATTTTCCCGAGATAGGCTTCCATGCGCTCCAGCGCCCGCCTTCTGCTGCGCAGCCTTGCCTCGGACCTGGACTGGCCGGCCGCCAGTAACAGGCGGCTCTTCCAGCCGGCGATCGGAGAACGGTCTCTTACCCCATTAGCGGCCATGTTTTTCAGAAATTTAGGGCAATTGCTGGTGAGGATCTCGTCCTCGAGGGAAAGTATCGATTCAAAGCTGCCGGGGTCGCCCTGGCGGGCGCAACGCCCGTACAGCTGGCGGTCGATGCGGCGCGATTCATTGCGCTCCACGGCGATCACGTGCAGGCCACCCAGTGCCTCGACGCCGGGACCGAGGGGTATGTCGGTGCCGCGCCCGGCCATGTTGGTGGCAACGGTGATGCTGCCACGGTTGCCGGCGTTGCTGATCAGTTCGGCCTCTTCCTCGTCCTGGCGGGCGTTGAGCACCCGGTGTGGCAGGCCGGCGGCCGCGAGCATGCGACTGACATGCTCGCTGTCCTCGACCGTGCGCGTGCCGACCAGTACCGGCCGGCCCTGTTGATGCAGTTCCTGGATGCGCGCAACCACGTTGCGCCACTTGGCCTCGGCGCTCGGGTAGAGCCGGCTCTTCAGGTCTGTCAGGCGTGATGGCCTGTGAGAGGGTATGCGCACCACCTTGAGATTGTAGACGGACTGCAGTTCGGAAGCCGCCTCGCTGGCGGTGCCGCTCATGCCGGAGAGCTGCAGGTAGCGGCTGAAAAAGCGCTGGTAACTGATGCGTGCCACGGTTTCGTTGGGCGCCGATATTTCGCAACCCTCCTTGATCTCGATCAACTGGTGCAGGCCCTGTTCCCAGCTGCGGTCGGCCATCACGCGACCGGTGAAACCGTCGATGATCTGTATGCGGTTCTCCTTGACCAGGTAATCGTGGTCGCACTGGTACAGGCGGGCGGCGGACAGCGCCTTGATCACCAGCTCTTCGCAGTGTTTCTGCAGCGGCCAGAGCATGGCGGACCGTGCGCTTGCCTGTGCAAGGTGCTGTTTGCCCGTGCTGGTCAGGCGGACGCTGCGTGCGGACTGGTCAAGCACGTAGTCCTGCGTTTCGACCAGCGTGCCTGCCAGCGACCAGGCCTCGTGGTAGCGGGCAGCCAGCTCTGCGTTCTGCTGGCCGGCCTGTGAAATGATCAGCGGCGTGCAGGCCTCGTCGATGAGGACGCTGTCGGCCTCGTCGATGATGGCGAAACACAGGCCGCGCAGCAGCAGGCGTTCTGCCCGGCCGTTGGCGTTATGCAGTTTTTCCACCTGCATGGCCAGCCGGCAGGGTGCATGGCGCATGACGATGCGATCGCGCAGGTAGTCGAAGGCGATTTGCTTGTTGGTGGCGTAAACCACGTCACAGGCATAGGCGGCACGCCGTGCCGGTTCGTCCATGCCCTCGGTGATGGTGCCGACCGTGAGACCAAGGAATTCGTACAGCGGACGCATGTTGTCCGCATCGCGCTCGACCAGGTAATCGTTTACCGTGATGATGTGTACCGGTATGCCGGCAAGCGCCGCCGTGGAGGCGGGCAGGGTGGCGGTCAGGGTTTTGCCTTCCCCGGTTTCGATTTCGGCCAGCCGGCCGCGCAGGATGGTCCAGCCGCCCATGACCTGTACATCATAGTGACGCTTGCCGAGGATGCGCTGCGCTGCCGCGCGGATCAGTGCGAATACCTCGGCCGTGACCGCGTCTGTCAGCCCGTGTTGCTGTAATTGCCGGCCAAGTACCCGGATGCGGGCCTGCAGTTGCGTGTCGCTGAGCGCGGCGGCGGCCCCGGC
>JBATIF010000252.1:0-2227 GCA_049667605.1 Gammaproteobacteria bacterium | reverse complement strand
TGCTACCTCCGAATGAAGCGCCACAGACTTTTGTTGCAAATAAAACACTACTGCCGCCAGAGGAGACACAGGGATCATAAAAGCCGCCGCCTGTATTGGCCGTGTATTGAAACGTGGAAAAGGTGGTCCAGATCGTCAATGCGTCAAGATACGCGGCCTGCAATTGTGCTGTCGTCGGTCCGCCGACCACAATATTTGGTTGATTTGCGCCAGCAGGGTTCGAGGCTTCAAGATCGACATACACTTCAGCTTCACCCTCAGTCCAGGACGTGGAAGACAACACATAGGCGCCAGCATTTGCACCGAACAGTAGAGCTGCGTGCAATAGAAAAGCACAGCCTGCTGGTCGAAGACTAGCGGCCATGATCGTCATCTGCAGACCCGGATGTGGATTCGGCTTTTGACCTGATGTTTGCCAGTCGGGCTTTCAGCGCGTCTTTAAATTGTCTTTTCTCCATCACGGTACTCATGGGCACATCACGCGTGCCGGTCCACACCCCCCTCGCCACACCGTGACTAAACGGTAATGCCGATGTTGGCCCGGCATTGATTCCGACCGCGCCATTCATTGACGTAAAATCCAGGCTCAATACCGGGGAGCCATCCTCGGTAAAAACCCGTCCCATAGCATTGCTGTCTTTCTCTATCCTGAAATGTCCCTGCCCCCAGCCGACCAGTGGATTGGCAAGTTGCATCCCGGGATTTTCGATAAAATAGATGCCGGTTTCCCCGACTGGCGGATAGACCATCGCACTCACATGGAGACCTGTTTCGCCGACAGTGCCACCCGAAAACTCGAGTGTCAGTGTCGAATCCTGGATTTCACCCTTGATGACCTCATCCACCCTGAAGGTGGTAAAGGTCGTGATACTGGTTTTATCGTAATTCCATTTTGCCTTGCTTGAGACAACCTCTCCTTCAAAGATCAACTTTGCGTTGTTAAGGAGATAATCCACATCGACTTGCAGCACTGTGCTGGCGAAAACAATCTGTGGTACCGAGACAAACACGAGTATCGTCATGGCAATGCGGTTTAATTTTTTATTTATAGTCATGACATACCAATTTCCTGGATTATTTACTTGTCAGAGACAGACATTGATATTCACAGGTTAGGCGCCCTGTAAAAACGTAAATCGCTATGATAATCAATGATGGTCATGATAATACAAGAATTGGCTATTTTCACGGTTCGCGATGTGCACACGATCACACCTGCATTGCAAATTGACCCGCTTGTTAATTCCTGCGGGTTTTAGGAAGCAGATTAACTCAAATTGGGTGTTTCCGGAGCAGCTTCAGCAATCGTTTATATGGGTCATCACGATGTTTTTTTAATCTGAACTCGGTTTCTTTCAAGTGGTATAGAATGTGTGTTTTGGTAACCCTTTTAACCGACTCAGTCGCAGTTTTGCACAGGCCCAGCAGGATTCAATGCCATTGATATGATGATTACCTTCAGCGAATTTATTAAAACCATAATGAACACGAAAATGCTTTTCATAACCCAGATCGACCAGGCTATCATAGGCACGCCAGCCGTCTGTATGAATTATGCTGCCCATGTCCACGCTACCCCGAATTACGCTAACAGAGTCTTTTTCTTTGTATCCGATACGATCTCTGTGTACACATGACCATTACGCTTGAATATATCAAATACGATCGTCTTACTGCCAGCCCCCGGCGTCGCTTGCCTCGAATCCTTTTCGGGCGGAAGTGGGACTGATCCAGTTCGACCTCTTCCGAATAAGGCGACTGTATTTCATAGTATCCCGCAATCCGCTGCCGTGTTTTGAGATAAATCGTATTGACGGAACGCGTGCTGATGCCGGTCAACCTGGCCGTATCACTGGCCGTCAGATCCAGGGCAAATCCCTTCATCAAGCGACGAAATCGGGCCTCGCTGATCTTGGAAATTTTATAGTACCTGTTTTCCCTTTATATACAGATTCAGGTCATAAGTGCGTGCAAACCAACACGCTGCAATTCAGAGGCATTTAATGGCCACGACTCTATGAGCTTGCCGTTCAGGGCAGTACCCGGGTATAGCAGGAGTTGGCCGGTTGCTGCCTTCGTCAGTGATTGCATCAATCGGTGAGAGGCGAGCCAGGAACGGCAAGTATCCGCTCGAAACCGGATGTACATGAAATTCTTATATAAGATTCCACTAAAAGGCGGGAGTCGACCCTTTTAAGACATTCATGACACCTGACACTATTAGTGC
>JBATIF010000251.1:0-2476 GCA_049667605.1 Gammaproteobacteria bacterium | reverse complement strand
AGCAGCGGGATGCCGCCTTGCAGGTAAGACAGGTTCACGATATTGAGCATGCGCGGGATAATAGCAACACGGGGACCGATTCAAGAAAGAATGGGGACAAAGGCATTACCATGGCCCCTTTCCGGGCGTCCGTTAAACCGGGGGAGATTTACGCTGAGTCATTGATTGTCAACACTACTTCGCCGCATTGCCCGCACCTGGAGAGTTGAAAGAATAAAACCAGTGCGGGTTGTCATTGACAGCAAAAGCATCAGCTTGATACTGGTGTGACATGACGGAAACCCACTATCTTACAGACATACTGATCCTGCTGGCGGCGGCGATCGTTGCCGTGCCGTTATTCCAGCGGCTTGGGCTTGGCCCGGTGCTGGGGTACCTGGCGGCCGGCACTATCGTCGGGCCCTGGGGGCTCGGGTTTATCGACCAGGTCGAGGAAATCCGGCATTTAGCCGAGTTCGGTGTGATCTTCCTGCTGTTCATTATCGGTATAGAATTGAAGCCGTCACGCCTCTGGGCCATGCGGCGCATGGTGTTCGGCCTGGGCACGGCACAGGTCATGCTGACCGGGCTGGCCATTGCCGGTCTTGCCATGTTGCTTGGCCAGCCGCCGGGGACGGCGGTGATCATCGGCTTCGGGCTTGCGCTTTCCTCAACCGCGTTTGGCCTGCAGATCCTCACCGAGCGCGCTGAGATGGGAACGAATTACGGCCAGACGGCGTTTTCCGTGCTGCTGCTGCAGGATCTGGCCGTGGTGCCGCTGTTGACGCTGGTGTCTCTGCTTGCGGCCGAGTCCGCGCTGCTCGAAGGCCTGGAGTTCGCTCTGCTTCAGGCCGTGCTCGTCATTGCCCTCGTCATCATCATTGGCCGTTTTATCCTGTCACCGGTGCTGCGGCTGGTGGCGACCAGTCGCACGGCCGAGGTGTTCACCGCGGCGGCCGTGTTCGCGGTGCTGGGCACGGCCTGGCTGATGGAGGCGGCGGGCCTGTCGCTGGCGGTGGGCGCGTTTCTTGCCGGATTGATGATGGCCGACTCCAGCTATCGGCACCAGGTGGTCGCGGATATCCAGCCGTTTCGCGGCATCCTGCTCGGCCTGTTTTTCATGGGCGTCGGCATGTCTATTGATTTTGGCCTGCTGGGCAGACAGAGCCTGCTGGTTGCCGGACTGGTGCTGGGCCTGTTGCTGCTAAAGTTCGCCATCCTCTGGGTCCTCAGCCGGCTGATGGGTGTCGGCACAGCGGATGCCACCCGGGTATCGCTGCTGCTGTCGCAGAGCGGGGAATTCGGCTTCGTGCTTTTCGGACTGGCCGCCATAAGCGGTCTCCTGCCGCCGGAGCTTTTCCATATCCTGATACTGCTGGTGGCGCTGACCATGGTAACCACGCCGTTGCTGGCGAATCTCGGTGAAGTCCTCAACCGCCAGCTGAGCGAACCAGCGGGCCGTCATGATGTCAGCACCGAGCATATCGATGCCGGGCAGCCGCACGTCATCATTGCCGGTTTCGGCCGTGTGGGACGGCGGGTTGCGAAGATCATGCGGGCCGCGAATGTACCCTATCTCGCCATCGACACCAATGCAGACCGCGTGCTGGAGGGCAGGCGGGACGGCTTCCAGGTTTTCTATGGCGATGCCAGTGATGTCAATGTGCTGAAGGCGGCGGGTGCCGGGCAGACCAGCGTGCTGGTATGCACACTTGACCGCTCCGCGCCTGCCGTGCGCCTGGTTAGAATCCTGCGAGCGTCTTTCCCGGAGATTGTCATACACGCACGCGGGCGTGACCGGCAACACTGCGATGAATTATTGAAGGCGGGAGCAACCGTCATCATCTCTGAAATGCTGGAAGCAAGCCTGCAGATGGGCACGGCAGTGCTTGATACCATGGGTATCCCTGAAGGCGATGCCGCAGTGCTGATCGAGTCGTTTCGCAGGGAATATTATGGCTAGCCCTGCAGCGGTTATGTTCAGCGCAGTGAGCGCAGAAACTCCAGGTAGACGGGCTGCTCCCATTCCCGACCGCCGAGGGCCTGGTAGCGGATACGGCCCTCGGGGTCGACGAGGTAGCTTGCCGGCAGGCCGCGCGGCTGCCAGGCCTCGGTGACCTGGCCGTCGAGGTCCATCAGCGGCACCAGCTGCGGGGCGACGATGCCGACAAAGGTGAACACCTCGTCTTCGGTCTCCGCGGTGTTGACGAGGAGAAACTCGATGCCGCTGTCTGCAAGGATGTCGGTCATCTTCTGGATGCTCGGCATCTCGCGGCGGCAGGGGCCGCACCAGCTGGCCCAGAAATGCACGAACACCCAGTGGCCGCGGCTGTTGGCAAGGTCATAGGGCTCGCCGTCGAGGTTGTCCAGTTTCAAGGCCGGAGCCGTGACGGCGTCGACGTGCATGACACCGGGCGGCAGTGCAGTGGCCTGGCTGGCGCTCGCGAAACAGGCCAGCCACAGTGACAGGCAAACACTCGTCAGGGCAGCTCTCACG
>JBATIF010000250.1:0-5244 GCA_049667605.1 Gammaproteobacteria bacterium | reverse complement strand
CAGAGCGTATCGAACTGGCCTCGAGGGCAAATGTCGACGGCGACGTCTATTACCACCTGATCGAGATGGCAATGGGTGCACAGGTCAACGGCAGCCTGGTACAGCGCGAAGAAACGTCCAGCCCGGTGATTTCTTTCGGTCGGGATATGGCGGGCGGCCAGGTCTCCCGTGAGTAATACTTGACCAGTTTACTCGGGGAATGACATACTTTTTGCATGCAAGGTTGTCACAGGCAAGAGGTCATAGGAACATGAGTGAAGCAGCAGCAACAACACCAGCCGTTGATCTGACCTTTACAGACGCGGCCGCGAGCAAGGTCAAGCGATTGATTGAAGAGGAAAAAAATCCGAATCTCAAGCTGCGCCTGTACATTTCCGGTGGCGGCTGCTCCGGCTTTCAGTACGGATTTTCCTTTGACGAGAATGTCACCGAGGGTGATATAACGATTGAAAACGGTGATGTCACCCTGGTTATCGATCCCATGAGTATCCAATACCTTATGGGTTCTGAGGTTGATTATGTCGAGGATTTGCAGGGTTCGCAGTTCGTGGTGCGCAACCCTAACGCCTCGACGACCTGCGGCTGCGGTTCCTCCTTTTCCGTCTGAGGCCTGATCCTCAGCACAACCGGCAGGGGGCGTTTTCGCCCCCTGTTGTTTTTGCCGGCAGGATGAGGCCGGGCAAGCCCCTGTTTTTTTCTTGTGCGTCGGCACGCCGGCTCGCATAAAAAACATACAGCCGGTGCACTCACGGGCCAGCAACCAACAACGACTTGTTTATAATCGCTGCCTGGCCGGCGCTAACCGTTACAGAGGATGCATCGTGATTGAATATCAACCGGGGCTGGAAGGTGTTCCAGCGACAAAATCAAGTATATCCTACCTGGACGGAAAGCATGGCATCCTTACTTACCGGGGTTACCGGATTGTCGACCTGGCCGAGCAAAGCAGTTACGAGGAAACCGCCTACCTGCTGCTGGATGGAAATCTCCCGAACACGGACCAGCTGCAACGCTTCGACGGGCAACTGCGCGTACACCGGCGGGTAAAATACAACATCCACGACATCATGAAGTCCCTGCCGGTTACCGGGCACCCGATGGAAATGTTGCAAACCGCAGTTGCCAGCCTGGGAATGTTTTATCCTAATAATATGCCGGTACAGATTCGCAGCCCGGGCGACGAAAGTGACCAGTATGTGTATGGCCAGTCCATTCGTATCCTTGCGCGCATGGCGACGCTGGTGGCGATGTGGCAGCAGTTGCGCATCGGCAATTACCCGGTGCGCCCGAGAACAGATCTCAGCTATGCCGCGAATTTTCTCTGCATGTTTCATAACTGGGAAGATCCGGAGCCGCTGCTGGTCAGGATCATGGATGCCTGTTTTGTGCTGCATGCCGAGCACACCATCAATGCCTCCACCTTTGCCGCGATGGTTTCCGGTTCAACTCTGGCCATGCCGTCCTATGTCATATCCGCTGCTATCGGCACCCTCGCCGGACCCTTGCACGGCGGTGCCAACGAGCGGGTGGTCGAAATGCTGCGGGAAATCGGCAAGCCTGAAAATGCAAGGGCATGGCTGGAAAACAAGCTGGCAGCCAAAGAAACCATCTGGGGTATGGGGCATCGTGAATACAAGGTCAAAGACCCGCGTGCAACCCTGCTGCAAAAGTTGCTCATGGAACTGGCCGAATCACGCGGAAACCTTAGTCCGATGTTCGAGACTGCGCTGGCGCTGGAGGAGGCCTGCGAAGAGACCCTTGCACCCAAGGGCATCTATCCCAATGTCGATTTTTATTCCGGTATTTTGTATCTGGAAATGGGCATACCACCGGATCAGTTTACATCGATTTTTGCAATTTCCCGGACGGCCGGCTGGCTGGCGCATTGGCGTGAGCAGGTCACTGAGAACCGCATATTCAGGCCGACACAAATCTATACCGGCGAAGCGACCAGGGACTACATCCCGATCAACAAGCGCTAGCAGCTCCCCCGCGGAGCATGCTGGAGCGTTTCTATCTATCCCCGGGATGGAAAAATGACTAGAATCCCGAATCCTGTCATTTATATTGTGCCAGTTACTTGCCCCGGCCTGCCTGGCTGGTGATATTTTTCTGGTTTTATAGCGTGCAAAAGAGAGGCAATATGAAAAAGATGTACTGGAAGAATGTACTGCTACCATTGCTGCTGACAGTTTTCCTGGCGGGTGTCGCCGGTTGCCAGACTGGTCAACAGCCTGGTTCTTCCATTCTGGATGCCCCGCCCGGCACGGCAACCAGTGACGAAAATCGTATCGTCGCCAACATGGGCACGATCAATCTAAGCCAGAAACAGGTCATCAGTTACCTGCAGTCGCTGGACCGGGCAGTTGTCACCACGTCACTCAACCAGGATGGTGGGCTTGAAGACCTCGTCAAGGGTCTTGCCCTGCGCACCAATGTGATCACCCGGGCCGCCGGGCAGGGCTGGCTGGAGCGGCCTGAGATACGCTCAAAAATAGAGGATGCCCAGAGGAATATCCTGTATGGCTTGTATATCAGTGAAAAAACCGAGCCAGCGGCTGATTATCCTGATGAAGCTACTGTTACAAAAGTATACGAGGCCAACAAACAACGGTTGGCCGCTGACGGCCAGCCGGCACTCAAGCCGCTGCAGGAGATTGCCCCTTTTATAAAGCAGAAACTGCGTGAACAACAAAAGCAGGTGAATGAGCAGAATTATATTCAGGGTCTTGTCAGCAGTAACCCGATAACGGTCGATATGCAAAAGCTGGTTGGATTTATCAATTTGTCACAGGAACAAAAGCAACAGCAAGTTGAGCGCTTGAAGGAACCGGTCGCCAGTATGGGTGATCTGGCTGTCGGCCTGGGGCTGTCCCTGCAATCACTGGGTAACCTGGAGTCAGCACAGCAGCAGCAATTGTTAAATAATGCCCAACTGTTGCAGCAGTATTTGAGTCGCCTGGCACTTCAATACTTTGTGCTGAAAGAAGCGATTGCCGTAAAATTCAATGCCCGCCCGGAGGTGAATAACCGGATGGAACAGGCTCGTTCGCAGGTTATCTACACAACTTATATGCAGGCCTGGTCGGCCCCGGAGAGTGGTTTTCCCGATGCTGCCCTGATCGAGGAAAGTTACCGAAAGAATCAGGGTGCGCTGGCAATACCGGATCGTTATCACCTCGCCCAGATTGTCATTTTGAAGAGTGGTGACGCTGCGGCTGGCGAGGCAAAGGCCAGGCAGGTCGCTGCCATGGCGCGTGCCGGCAACGCCGACTTCGCGGCGCTTGCAAGGCAGTATTCCCAGGACCCACAATCGGCAAACAATGGCGGTGATGCTGGCTGGTTGAACACCCAGGCCCTGTTGCCTGAACTGAGACAGCTGATCAGTGGAAAACAACCCGGTATGGTCATCGGACCGATTAAGTTCCAGCAGGGTTGGCAGATTGTAAAAATCCTTGAGCACCAGTTCGCCCGCCAGCAGACACTGGAGGAAGTACGCCCGGCACTGATAGCCGCCATGCAAAAGCAGCGCAGAGCTGAGAAAGAAAAACAATTGCTTGAGCAGTTGCTGGCCGCAGAGCCTGTCACAGTAGACAAGGATGTCCTGCAACAACTACGTAAACAGATTAACGATTAGCACTTCTGCGGGATCCGCTGGTCTTGATCCGGCCTGCATTATAATGTGGGATGTAATCGCGTAGGCCGGGTCAAGGAGCGCAGCGACGGACCCGGCGCGATCGTTTCCGAAATCGCCGGTGCCGGTGCCGGATCCGCTGCGCTTGATCCGGCCTACATTGTAATGTGGGATGTAATCGCGTAGGCCGGGACAAGGAGCGCAGCGACGGACCCGGCATTAATACTCCGCGTACGATTTTTCTTCCACCAGCTCGGATCCTGATTTCAGGCTAAGCGCCTTCTTCAGTGCGGCACGTTGGTCATTGGTTATATAAACCGACCGGGCCAGCTCAATAAATTTTGCATCGAACAGCTGGTCACGTTCCTTGTCGCGAATATCGTCTTCAATTGCCCAGAGTCGTTCGTTGACTGCTTTCAATTGCGACAGTTCCGGTTCCATCTCCACATCCGCATAAGCCGATGACAGCCAGGTGGTACGCACGGCCTCCAGTTCCTGCAGGATATTGTCAAGCTTTTGCGGGTCGGTGATTTTTTCCGACTTGATTTCCAGAATAGTGAGTTTGTCGAGAAACTCACCGACCGAGACCGGTGCAAGCAGACTCATATGTACTCCGGGGCACTACCTGCCCGTGCAGTTCGTTATACCGAGAAAATTTCTGTTATCGAAATATATGCGTGACATGATACGGCCATGCCGGGGTTGGGTCGATGCCGCTATTGACGGCCCACGCAGAATCCGTCGCTGCGTTCCCTGGGCTGGCCTGTAAAATTCCGACAACGTTTCCGTGCAGGCCGGATCAAGCGCAGTGGATTCGGCAGACACGCCACCTGGCCTTGAGACCGTAGGCCGGATCAAGCGCAGCGGATCCGGCGCGGACGGAATCGGGGCGCCGGCGCCGGGTCCGTCGCTGCGCTCCTTGGCCCGGCCTACAACTGCTTCAGGGTTTTATGTTTTTGGGATGTTTGCTGTAGCTGGAACGCCTCAATGGTCTGGTGCGTCGGGGGCGGGATACGCCCGGCGGCCAGGTCGTCGATCAACGCCATGTGTAATGGCATGACCGTGTCCAGGCTGTAGCGTTTGAGCACGGTATCACGCGCACAGTTGCGCAATTCGACGAAATCATCGCGCTGTTCCAGCGCCTCTATCACTGCATCGGCTATAGCCTCGGCAGAAAAGAAGTCCACCAGCAGTCCGTTATGCTCATGCTGGATGATTTCACGCACCGGCTCGGTATTTGAACCTACTACCAGGCAGCCTGCCGCCATCGCTTCCAGCACCGACCATGACAATACGAATGGCACGGTGAGATAGACGTGCGCAGTAGATATCTGCATGACGCGCAGCATGCGCCGGTGCGGCAGCGGCCCGACCAGGTGCAGGCGCTGGTGATCTAACTCGTGCATGCTGATCATCTTCTGTTGCCAGCTCGGCTGGTCGGCTGACGGGTTGCGTCCGTAGCCTTTGCCGCGTTCCATACCAACCAGCACGATGTGGGCGTGCGGGCGTTGTTGCTGTATCAGTGCCACGGCTGCCATGAACTGCGGAAAGCCGCGATGCGGCTCGAATACCGGTGATATGTAGGTCACCACTTCATCGGCCGCCGTCAG
>JBATIF010000249.1:0-12550 GCA_049667605.1 Gammaproteobacteria bacterium | reverse complement strand
ATGACGGCGTCCGGGTATCCCGACGCATGCAGCTCATTGATGCACGCATCAACCTGATCTCCAGGTACACCTGCCAACAGGCCACCGGCGGTTTGCGGGTCGAATAAAAGCGGAAAGGCCGGATGTTTGGCCGATTGTTCAATATCATGGATTGCGCGGCGCAAGCGCAGATTCTGTGGCTGCAGCGATGACAAGATACCCGCCCTGACGGTTTCCAGTGCCCCGTCCAGCAAGGGTATCGCCTCCATGGTTAAAACCGCATCAACCCCGGAGGCCCTGGTCATTTCGACCAGGTGGCCGACGATACCAAACCCCGTGAGGTCGGTACATGCCGTCGCGCCATGTCGTTGCAAACACTCGGCTGCCTGTTGACTGGATACCAGCATCGACTTGATCGCGGCATCAATCCAGCGGCCCTTGGCTTTGGCGCGCATTTCCGCGGCAAACAAGGTGCCGGTGCCGACGGCTTTGGTCAATACGATAGCATCACCGGGCTGAAGTCCCTGTTTACGCCACACCTTGTCGGGATCAATCAAGCCATTCACGCTCAAGCCAAAGGCCAGTTCTACACCTTCACTGGAGTGGCCTCCGGCAAGCACAGCGCCGGTCGGCTCAAGGATATGCAGAGCGCCCGCCAACACGTCATATAATGTGTTTTCTACAATGCGTTCACGACCGTATGGCACGGTTGCAATCGCCAACGCGGACTGTGGTTCCGCCCCCATTGCAAAGATATCGCCCAGCGCATGGTTTGCGGCGATAGCACCGAAGTTATAGGTGTCTTCAATGAATGCACGAAAGTAATCAACACTCTGCACCATGACTTTTCCCGGGGGAACACTTAACATCGCACAGTCATCGGGTGCGTCGCGGCCGATAAGGACATCATCACGTTGCGTATCAGGCAGGCGTTGCATGACCCGGGCCAACACCGTCGCACCAACCTTGGCGCCACAACCACCACAGCGCATGGCCAGGGTCGACAATTCCCTGATTGCTTCTGCATCGGCAATGCCCGGGGCCCATGCCGGGTTATCGTCCTCATCCATGTCAGGCAATTCATTGAAGCTGCGCATGAATTTCCTGTCGATCCAGTCCTTCATTGTCCACAACCAGCCTGATTCATAAGACCAGTTACCACGCGAGGCGACGGCGTACTTGTTACCGGTACTGATCAGGCCGAGGAAGTTCTTTTGCGGGCGATAGGGACGCAAGGCATTGCCCGTCGCCGCGGCCCTGAGATTATGCGCCAGTACCGGCCCCTGGCGAACTGCGAACACGCCTGACTTGGGGCGTGGATCGCGCAACTCGGCCACATCCCCAACCGCGAAAACATGCTCATGCGACAGTGACTGTAAATGATCATTGACCTGGATAAAGCCACCTGCATCGACGGCAAGCCCGGATTCTGCAGGCCAGTCTGGCGAAGAAGCCGTGGTCACCCAGATTACTGCATCGCTTTTGATAGTACTGCCATCCGCCACGCGGACGCTGTTCGACATGACTTCGTTCACCCGCATGCCGGTTTTAATTTCGATATCACGCTCGTTAAAAATACGCTCGAAACGTTTTCTGACCCCGGCATTGTGCATGTGCATAATGCTGTCACTGGAAGTGATCAGCGTGTGTTGCAGGTGCCCGGGATCTTTACCGGCGGCCCGCAGGGTATTCTGTAAACGCAGCCGGGTTGACAATGCCAGTTCAACGCCGCCGGCACCGCCGCCAACCACGACGACACGGAACGGCCCTTCACTGTCGCGTACTCGCTCAACCAGCTGCTGCCATTTTCGCAGAAAAATATCGATGGGTTTCGCGGCAAGCGCGTATTCATCAACACCGGGTATATTGATGCTATTTGGACGGGAGCCGGTGTTTATCGACAAAATATCATAGGCGACAGGTGGACGCCCTGATGCGTAGACAAGCCTGTCATCAGGGTCTATTCCATCAACTTCTGCATGATAAAGCCGCGCACCGGCAAAGCGAGCCAGCGGTCCAAGATCGATATGACACTCGTCATAGTCATAATGCCCGGCAACATAGCCGGGCAACATGCCCGAGTAGGGTGTATCTATATCACGCGTTACCAGTGTAATACGCAAACCGGGTAGCGGCTTCATACCGAAGCGTTTCAAAACTGTAACATGTGCATGACCGCCACCAATCAGCACAAGGTCTTTTACAACGGGAACATTGCTATTTTGCATAATTACAGATCGGGGTCGTCAGCTGTTCATACAGCCCGCAGATTGCATGGACACTGTATGGTTTGTGAATAATGATGCCAGTTCGATTGATGTTAATTCTTAAACCCGTCGCTGTTTACATTTCAAAGGGCACAGGTACGAAAACCGGCAAACACATCGTTGCGATCGGGGCCATAGTAGGTTCGCCAGGTATTACGAATCATACGTGCTCGCGTGGCCCATGCGCCACCGCGCAGCACCTTCGTGATGCCAAATAGCGGCTGTGAATAGTCCTGGTACATGTCGGGTACAAAACCGGCATAAGGCGCGAAGCTGTCCTGCGTCCATTCCCAGACATTACCGATCATTTGACGGCAGCCAAAAGCGCTGTCTCCGGCTGCGTACGCGCCGACATCAACGCTGCCCAGTGCGTAACCATCAAGGTTCGCCTGATCAGCACGCGGCGCATCATCACCCCATGGAAAACGATGCTTCCTGGCAGTCAGTGACCGGCCATCGGCGGATGGTTCAGCGGCAGCTGCAACTTCCCATTCAGTCTCGGTGGGCAATCGTCGACCGGCCCAACGGCAGAAGGCCTGGGCCTCATGCCAGCTGACATGTACCAGGGCTGCATTCATTGGCATTCTTGACCATCGGTCAAACTGCCTGATTTTCCAGCCATCGCTGTGCTGGCGCCAGTAAACGGGATGCTCAAGACAGGCCTGCATGCGCCATTGCCAGCCCTGTTCTTCCCAATATTCCTGTTTGCCGTAACCATCTGCCTGCACAAATTTCAAATAGTCGCCATTACTCACAGCCGCCCTGGCTATATGGAAGGGTTCAATCTCGACGCGATGCGCCCATTTTTCATTATCAAACACAAAACCGTCCTGTTGTGAGGCACCCAGCATAAATGCGCCGCCCGGAATGCTGGCATCCCCGCTCAGGCCGCCGGCATCCAGAATGGAGTGCCCTGCTGTGCCGATAGCAGGCTCCGGATAACCCAGGGTCTGGCGAGTGTAGGTGTATGCTTCATTATGCATATCGTGATGGAATACGGCGTATTGGGCAAGATAGTCTCTTTTCATATCATCGCCGCTAGCCAGGCAGCTTTTAACATCGTCCTCGACGGCCTTTATATAAGCCAGCGTCTGTTGCAGCGCAGGCAAAGGCAAGCCCCACCGATCATCATGCGCGATGTTGATAGAGTCATACAGACGATCAGCATCCTCGCGAAGCGGCGGCCTGTGCATATGCTGACGCAGTATCCAGTATTCGTAAAAGTAGGCGGCATGGCCGATTTCCCAGAGTAACGGATTGACGGTCGCCAGCAATGGCCCCATCAATTGAGACCGGGAAAGGCCGGCAATCAACGCCATGGTTCGCTGATGCGCATCCTCCAGTTGATCTGCAATGGTATGTGGGTTAAGTTTTTGCATACTCTTCAACATGTTTCGGATACCGGCATTCAGTCACGCAGCAATATCGGTTAATGAGATCGTCTTGATTTCAATGGGCCAAAGTATAAGACTGCAGCGTTGCCGCCCTCAATGATCGTGCCAGGCACGGGGTTTTTTAACCGATCACAGTAGCATGAATCATAACGCCGTCATCCACATTCACTTACAATTATGCGCATTATTCTGGTCACTCCCGCACCACCCAGGTCAAGAGCCGGTAATCGGGCCACAGCGACGCGATGGACGAATATTCTAAAGTCACTGGGTCACACGGTGGATATCGTTACCACGTATGCAGGTCAGAATGCCGATCTGATGATCGCATTACACGCCTGGCGCAGTGCCGAATCGATTCGGCGATTTTCCGATACTTTTAACACGCGCCCGCTTGTTGTTGCTATTACCGGAACGGATGCCTACCGCTTTATACACAGCCACCCGGATACAACCCTGCAGTCCATCCATCTCGCGGACCACCTGGTGGGCCTGCATGATCTGATCGGTAATACGCTGCCGCAACATGAACGCCACAAACTTACCGTGATCCACCAGTCTGCCGAACCAGTTGGTAAACGTAACCCCTACAAGCGATATTTTCATGTCTCGGTAATGGGACATCTACGCTATGAAAAAGACCCGCTGCGTCCTGCCCTCGCAGTACGCGATCTTCCCGCCGACAGTCGCATAAAAATACATCACTATGGCAAGGCGCATACACCTGAATATGCACATCGCGCACAGGCTGAAATGAAGTTGAATACACGCTATCAGTGGCACGGGGAAATTGCTCATCATAAAATCAGGCAGATTTACCGGCGCACCCACCTGTTGGTACTGCCGTCCCGCATGGAAGGTGGCGCCAATGTAATCTCGGAGGCCATAGTCGCCGGCGTTCCGGTGATCGCTTCCGATATAGAGGGGTCAACAGGACTTCTTGGCGATGACTATGCCGGTTATTACCCCGTGGAAAATGAAAAAGCCTTATCAGGGCTGTTAATGAAAGCGGAATCTGATGGTGCTTATTACAAAAAGCTGCAGCAGGCCTGCATTGCCAGACAGCCTTTTTTTACACCTGAAAACGAAACCAGGGGATGGCGTGAACTATTGGAATCTGTTTGACAACACGCATGGCATAAGATGGATGGAAGCCGGCAAAAAGGTCCCGGTGACAAATGGATACCCTGCGTCACGGCCGAATTTGCAGGCGCGCGCAGGTATATAAATGAACCGGCTCAACCCCGACAAGTTATATATGTCCAAGTGGACGGCCGTTCAACCCGGACAACGTGAACGCCATTTCATCGTGACCCGGCTGATTCGAGCCGGGGATGAAACTATCATCGGCTGTGTAATAGAAGCCGTGATCAACAAAAACTCGTACGAAATAAACTGGCAGGAACTCCGGGATTCGACACGCTGGCTCACTGGATGGAGATGATAGCCGGCCTGGCCAATCACTGATTAAGCCTGTCGCTGAGCTCACCATAACGGCTTCCCTCTATCACGTACGGCTGGTAGTGTGGCAGTCACAGGAAAAATATCGCGAAACTGGATAGCCGGGCGGAACCGCATTATTAATGAGGTACAACAACGATGAAAAAATGGATTTTCTGGCTGTTGATAGCAACAGTGATTCTTGCGGCTGTGTTGTGGGGGCCGATCATGAGCAATGTTGAACAGGCCAGGTACGATGTCGTTGAAAAGCATGGCGCAATCGAGATTCGTGACTATGCGCCAATGATTGTTGCTGAAGTCAGCATGCCTGGCGATCGCGAGAAAGCCATAAGCGACGGGTTTCGCCTGATTGCAGATTATATTTTCGGCAACAACATCTCCTCCGAAAAAGTTGCGATGACCGCACCGGTTATCCAGCAGCCAGGTGAAAAGATCGCCATGACGGCACCTGTCACCCAACAAGGCGGTAAAGAATCATGGCTGGTGCGGTTTGTCATGCCCTCTGGTTATACGATGCAAACGCTCCCGAAGCCAAACAAGCCGGAAGTGATCCTCAAGGAGACTCCTGAAAAGCGCTATGCAGTGATTCGTTTTTCGGGATTTGCAAAGCAAAACAGCCTTGAAAAACATACCAGGGATCTTGAAGCGTTCATTCTGGACAGGGGTCTTGAAACCCTTTCGAAGCCGACTTACGCATTTTTCAATCCACCCTGGACCCTGCCCTTCTTGCGTCGTAACGAAGTTATGCTTCAGATCAGCAGATAGACTCTGTGGCTTTGAGAATTGTCAGCCTTGAGCTTAAAATATTATAAATTTCCACCCCTTAGAACGTGTAAAATAGTTGGCGTATCTATATGATAAACACTATAATGTCTGGAACCCGTTTATTCTTTTTCATCGGAGAACACTTGCATGCTTAAAAAATCGATCCCTGTTCTTGCCGCCTTTGCCATAGCGATTCTAGCGCTGCTGCCATCAAGCCCGGCTTTCGCCGTGGCTGAGCCGAAGTCGAACCAATTCTGGTGGCCTAACCAGCTGGATCTGAGTGCCCTTCGCCAGCACACTGCCGAGTCCAATCCCATGGGCGATGACTTCAACTATGCCAGGGAGTTTAAAACTCTCGACCTGGATGCCGTGAAAAAGGACATCGAGACCTTGATGAAGACCTCACAGGACTGGTGGCCGGCAGACTACGGAACCTATGGGCCATTCTTCATTCGCATGGCCTGGCACAGCGCGGGCACTTACCGTGTGGCTGACGGTCGCGGCGGCGCCGGTGGCGGTCAACAGCGATTCGAGCCGCTCAACAGCTGGCCTGACAATGCCAATCTTGACAAGGCGCGGCGCTTGCTCTGGCCGATCAAGCAGAAATACGGCCGCAAGCTTTCATGGGCCGACCTGATGGTCCTGACGGGGAATGTCGCGCTGGAATCGATGGGCTTCAAAACCTTCGGTTTTGCCGGCGGGCGTGATGACGACTGGGAGCCCGACCTGGTCTACTGGGGGCCCGAAAACGAGTTTCTCGCGGATGAACGCTACACTGGCGACAGAATGCTGGAAAACCCGCTTGCCGCTGTGCAGATGGGGCTGATCTATGTGAACCCCGAGGGACCGAACGGTAATCCGGATCCGCTGTTAGCTGCCAAGGATATTCGCGACACATTCGCTCGCATGGCAATGAACGATGAAGAGACCGCTGCGCTTATCATCGGCGGGCACACCTTCGGTAAAAACCACGGCGCCGTCGCGGCCGATTGCCTGGGTCCCGAGCCCGCAGCTGCAGGCATCGAGGAGCAAGGCCTCGGCTGGAAAAACAAGTGCGGCAAGGGTAATGCCGGGGACACTACCACCAGTGGTCTGGAAGGTGCATGGACTGTGACCCCGTTTGCCTGGAGCCACAATTATCTTCAAAACCTGTTTGCCTATAATTGGGTAAAAACGAAGAGCCCCGCAGGTGCGACCCAGTGGATTCCCGATGACAAGAACGCAGCAAAACTCGTACCGGATGCTCACGATCCGTCGAAGCGGCATGCGCCTGTCATGTTAACGACGGACCTGTCGCTGAAGTTCGACCCGAGCTATCGGAAGATTTCGCAGCGCTTCCTCGACAACCCGAAAGAGCTCGAACTCGCGTTTGCCAAGGCCTGGTTCAAGTTGACGCATCGTGACATGGGCCCACGTGCGCGCTACGTTGGCACTGAGGTTCCCGACGAGGTATTGATTTGGCAAGATCCGGTCCCCGCAGTCGATTATAAATTGATTGACGCAAAGGATATCGCGAAGCTGAAGTCCATGATCCTTGCATCGGGGTTGACCACACCCGAACTTGTCAGGACCGCCTGGGCGTCAGCCTCCACCTTCCGCGGCACCGACCTGCGCGGTGGTGCAAACGGTGCGCGCATCAGCCTGGCACCGCAGAAGGGTTGGGCAGTCAACAGTCCGGATGAACTGGCTAAGGTGCTGAAGCGCCTGGAGGGCATTCAAAAAGACTTCAACCGCGCACAATCCGGCAACAAGAAGGTATCGCTTGCCGATCTGGTCGTCCTGGGTGGATCCGCAGCCATTGAGCAGGCCGCAAAAACGGCCGGGCACGATGTGCAGGTTCCCTTCAAGCCGGGACGCACGGACGCCTCGCAAGCGCAGACCGATGTGAGCTCGTTTGCCGTGCTCGAACCGACCGCAGACGGGTTTCGCAATTACTTCGGCAAGGGTAACCCTGGATCACCGACGGAAATGCTGGTCGATCGGGCGGACCTGCTGACCCTGAATGTTCCTGAAATGACCGTTCTGGTCGGCGGCATGCGGGCCCTGAATGCAAATACAGGACAATCCGGACATGGTGTGTTCACCAACCGGCCCGGGGCGTTGAGCAACGATTTCTTCGTAAACCTGCTCGACATGTCCACGCAATGGGCGAAGTCATCTAAATCAGAAGGCGTTTACGAAGGGCGTGATCGCGGGACAGGCAAGCTCAAATGGACGGCCACCCCGGTCGACCTTGTTTTCGGGTCGAACTCCGAGCTGCGCGCTGTCGCTGAAGTCTATGCAGCTAACGACGCAGAAGATAAGTTTGTGAGCGACTTTGTTGCGGCATGGACCAAGGTGATGAACCTCGACCGCTTTGACGTGATTTGATTGCGGCGGGTAGAGGTGCTCGAATGCAGTGAAATGCAGCTGAATTTGAGCACCTCGCCGCTATTTTCTGAAACTCTATGCCATCGATACTCTTCTCGAGCGGATGAATACTCCGTCCAGGCCCGAGCTAGAAGCACCATGAACAGGCATCCCGGTGCGCAAACGGAGATCGTGTAAAACTGTCAGAAATAACCTGTAGCAGAGTGACGATTCCCGATCACCCCTGGCACGTTCATATCATTCAGGCTGCTGGCCGCTAGTTGACAGTCCGTTAAATCGAAGCACAGGTCTGGCCGGCATTCGTCATCAGGATCATGGATTTTTCCCTGTTATTCAAGTCGAACACCCCAGCGCCGACATAGTCAATATCATGCGATGTCATGTGTGCCGGGACACGCATGTGTACGATAACTGCAACAGGAAACGACCATGGCAAACAAGCCCGCCACGCGCAACAGCAAAGAAGATTTTATACTGGAACCCCTGAAGACGGTTCACGGCGAACGCTGTGATTCCTCGTTTCTGGTCGAGATGCGCAGGAATCCACGTTATGCAACCAGCCTGGAGGCCGTGGCCGTGACGGATGCGAGTGCAGTGGCCACGGTCATCGACCTCTCACTGGGCGGCCTGCGCCTGCAGATTGACCACACGGCATTCACCACATTGCTGCCTGATGAGCCCCGGCCAACCGGGCACAACCCGTTTGATCTAACGATTTATTTCAACCTGCCCGGTGATCCTCAACAACAGCCCCTGGTCAGGGTTACTGGCAGAACGGTCCACACGATCTGCGGGGCTGACGGATTATTCCAGGTCGGTATAATCTTCAAGTCCATCCTTAGTGGCCAGGCGGAACTCGGTCATTACCTTAAATACCGGCAGGCAGTCGCTCAAGGCGGCGTTTAGTTTATTGAATGCCTGCATAGCCAAACAGAACCTTTAAGATAGAGTAATCCGGCCGGCTTATGCAGTTGCTTGCATCCAGTCAGCAGGCAATTAATCGGAGTGGTAGAGGTGAGCTGCAACCTGCCATTGTGCGGCGTGCTCACCGCAATATCGCAGGCCGTCGGCTACCCGGAAAATAATAACAGCTCAGTTAACCTCACGTGCGGGTTCTCTGCGCGCCGCCATCCGTCGCCACAGGATCTTGTGCAGTTCCATGACGACCAGTACGGTCAGCGCCAGGCCGAGTAGAATCACCCAGTGCTCTGGCGTGATCGGCTGGATATGCAGGACGTCGCTGATCCACGGGGTGTACATGGCACCGATGTGTACCAGCTGTGCCGCCGCTGTCCCGAACAGCAACAGGGGGTTGCGCAGCGGGTTGTGCCGGAATGCGGACAGGATCTCCGAGCGGCTGTTGAAGACATGTATATTTTCGAACAGCACCATCAGCATCAGGGTCCCGTTGCGTGCCTCGCCCACTGAGAAGCCGCGTTCCAGCAGGAACTCGAACAGCAGAAATGCAACGCTGCCGATTACCAGCGCCGACAGGACGACGCGTTCGATCATCAGGCGGTTGAAAATCGGCTCCCGCGGTTGTCGCGGCGGACAACGCAACTCGTTACCCTCGCCCGGCTCGAATGCCAGCGCCACGTCCTGGATGCCGTTGGTCACAAGGTTCAGCCACAGCAACTGTACCGCCAGCAACGGCAGAGGCAGGCCGAACAGCAGCGCCAGGGTAAACAGCACCAGCTCCGCGGCCCCGGTCGAGATCAGCAGAAAAATAACCTTGCGCACATTGGCGTAGGCAATACGCCCCTCTTCGATGCCGGCCACGATCGAGGCAAAGTTGTCATCGGTAATGATCAGGTCCGCGGTCTCACGGGCAACATCGGTGCCGCTGCGACCCATTGCCACACCGACCTGGGCCGCACGCAGGGCCGGCGCATCATTGGCACCATCGCCACTGACGGCAACGAAGTGGCCGTTGCGCTGCAGGGAGCGAACGATGTCAAGCTTCTGCTGCGGCTCGACCCGGGCAAAGACCCGCGCCCCCCTGGTCAAGCGGTCCATTACCGCCATATCGGTTGCCTGCTTCAGTTGCGGCCCGGTAACGACTTCCTCCAGGCTGGTCGCCAGTTGCAGTTCGCTGGCAATGGCAAAGGCCGTTGCCGGGTGATCGCCGGTTAGCATCGCCACCCGGATGCCGGCCACCCGGCAGGCTGTCACGGCTGCCTTCGCCTCCGCTCGCAGCGGGTCGATCAGGCCGACCAGCCCGATCAATGTCAGCTGCCCGAGGTGTTCCTCGGAAAACACTTCCTGCGGCCCCAGTTCTATCGCGCCGGCTGCTAGCGCGATGACACGATAGCCCTGGCTGGCGAGCGCCTGTGCCTGCTGTTCCAGCAGCGAACGGTCCAGCGGCTGTGTGCCGCCCGCCACCGCCATGCGGCTGCACATCGGCAGCAGGCGTTCCAGCGCCCCCTTGGCAAAGGCATGCTGCTCGCCGTCCCTGCCGTTCAGGCTCGCCGAAAACAGGCGCTCCGATTCAAACGGAATGGTCGCGGTCTCCGGCATTGCATTGACGGCCTGCGCCTGTGTCAGGCCGGCCTTGTGCGCCATCACCAGCAGGGCAACATCAACGGCATCGCCATGCTGCACCCAGCCGTGATCCCGATGCCCGAGAAAACCCTCGTTGGCCAGCACCGCGGCCTGGCACAGCCAGCCGAGCAGGCGTTCCTCATCCGGCAGCGGGGCACCCCGCGGAGTGAGGATGCTGCCTTCCGGGTCCAGGCTGCAGCCGGTGACTTCCCATGGCTCCTGGCCGGGAAAAACAACCCGGCAGGCGCTCAGCTGGTTCACCGTCAGGGTGCCGGTCTTGTCGGTGGCGATATACGTGCAGGAGCCCAGCGCCTCCACCGACAGCAGTCGCCGTACAATGACATGCCGCCGCGCCATGCGCCGCATACCGATGGCCAGCGCGACCGTTAGTGCGACCGGCAGGCCCTCTGGAATCGCCGACACGGCCAGCGCCACGGCAAGCAGGAAGATTTCCTCCAGCGGCATACCGCGACCCAGTGCCACACCCGCCATCAGCAGGGTGACCGCCCCGATCAGCAGGGCGATGCGCTGTGTGAAGCGTTCCATCCGCACCAGCAGAGGCGCCTTGGTGGGCGGCCTGCCAAGTACGGCGGAGGCGATATGGCCAAGTTCCGTGCGCAGTGCCGTACCCGTGACGATACCGCGGCCACGACCCCGGCTGACGAGCGTACCGGCAAAAGCCATGTTGAGACGGTCGCCAAGCGGGCTCTCCAGCGAAGGCAACGCCTCCGCACGCTTGAATACCGCCATGGATTCACCGGTCAGCAGGGACTCATCCACTTCCAGGTTATGGCTGGCAAGCAGGCGCATGTCGGCCGGAACGCGCTCACCGGATTCCAGCAGCACGATATCCCCGGGTACCAGGTCTTGTGCATCGCATTCGTGGGCGTCGCCCTCGCGCAGCACCCGGCTGCGCATGCTGACAAGCTGCTGCAGGGCCGTCGCCGCACGTTGGGCGGAGTATTCCTGGGCAGTGCCGATAATGGCATTCAGCAACAGCACCGCGCAGATGAAGATAGCGTCAGACCATTCACGAATTGCCAGTGAAACCAGTGCGGCCGCGACCAGCACGTAGATCAGCGGGCTGGCGAATTGATTCAGGAAGACACGAATGATGCCCGGCGGTTTAGCCGTCGGCAGAGCGTTTGCACCGTAGTGTTGCAAACGGGCGGCGGCTTCAGCATGGCCCAGTCCTTGCGGCGAACTCTGCAAAACGGCAACTATCTCCCCGGCCGGCATGGTATGGGGCGGCGTCGGCAAGGGATATTCCCTGGTTGCAGCGGCGGAGGATGTCTTCAGGTTCAAAGGCAACTCTCCCGGCTGTTGCGCTCTGCCCCCCGGGGCCGGGCGATGCCCGTGTGCGGACTGTCAGCCGGGTATCGGGTTTCCCTCATGCCAGACCGGCCTCGGCACGATGCGTTCGCTGACAATAACAGCCGGCGCAGATCTGCTGGTTCAAATTGTAACTGCAGGCAGTACGCTAATGGGCTTACTGCGTTTGTATATACAGCACATGCGCTGCGCTTGATCGAACCTGCGCGGGTAATGTTGCAGGCCGCGGGAAAGACTGCAGCGATAGTTGCGCTGCAGGTGATGCGAATATCGCCCGAGGTAGAGAATGTCACAGCCAACGATCAGCGTGCAGCCGCTTCATACATCAGGCGTTTCATTTCAGCCACGGCGCCGGCGAGACCGGTAAAGACGGCACGGGCAATGATGGCGTGGCCGATGTTCAGTTCACGTACGCCCGCAATCGCGGCAATCCTCTTTACG
>JBATIF010000248.1:0-1602 GCA_049667605.1 Gammaproteobacteria bacterium | reverse complement strand
GTCCAGTCACCCAGTACACTCCCTGCACCGCTGCCATTGGCAGAATAAGTGGGGTTGCCCGCGGCGCTGCCTGCCTCGGTAAAGAGACCGTCGCTGACGATATCGTTATAGACATCCGGGTCGGTCGGCACAACGATACCCACGGGGGTCCCGTTGAACGCGTTTTCATCAACGGAAAGCGTGGCATCCGGCGTGCTGGCGGTGAATCCGGCACCTGCATGAGCGATGGAAAGGTTGTTGGCGCCGACCACGTCGACGACTTCATTCGAACCGTTGAAACCGTCCATCTGCCAATTGGCTATCAGGCCGGCTGGCAGGCTTCCACTGTCGAACTTGTGCTGGTAATTATTCGCAATTTCTTCAGCACTGCGGACTTCACTCCACAGGCGGACATCATGCAGAGTGCCGGAAAAATACTGGTCGGAATCGAATCCGCCGAGGAGTGAATCCTGTTCCTGTCCGAATACGAACTGTCCATTCGTCGTATCCAGGGCAACGCCGGTGCTCAGGCCGGTGCCGGACTCGACAAAATTACCGTCAGCATAGACGGCCCAATCCCCGTTCGTATTGTCCCAGGAGACCGCCAGGCTGTGCAGGTCGCCGTCAAGCAGGGTTCTGAAATCCATTGTTGCCGCTATGGCAACGGCGCCGCCGCCGAAGTCAATTTGCAGTGAACCGTCAGTCTGGTTTTGAAGAGTGAATTCATCTCCAGCCGGATTGTTGAACGACATGAACACCGTCTCCAGCGGTATGTTGTTTGCCGCAAAGCTGATTTCGACGGTTGTACTGTCCAGGGACTGGGGCAAGCCTGTGCTGGAGACCAGGTACGAATCGTTACCGCTATCCGTGTTTAATGCGATGCCGGAGGATAAATCTGTCGGGGCGGAATCGAGGGTGTTCTGCCAGGCCTCTGCGGCCGAGCGGTTGATAAAGATGCCTGTTTCAAGTTTGCCTACCGTGTATTCCAGCTCCCAGTCACCGCCGAGTTCGGCGCTGCCGGTCAAGTCTTCGGAGGCCGCAACATCGGCGCCGGTCAGGCCGGCGAGGCGGTTGACCAGCGACTGGCCGGCTTCGTTGGCCGCGAGGTTGCAACCGTAGATGAGGATGTCGGCATCTGCAGAAAAGGCACTGCCCCAGGAACCAATCAACTCCGCATTGGCGGCCAGCGTGTCGGTATCGAGCGTGCCGCCGCCGAGATCGATGGAGCCCTCCGTGCCATGCGAGAGGATGTGTATGGCATTGACATTCTCGAAGCCGCCAAGGATGTCGGTAATCTGTGCGATGCCGTCCCGGGTGTTGTCGAGTTCAAACACCTGGTAGCGGGTGGCGTCATCCGGGTAGGTCAACAGGTCTGATAACAGGGTCTGGTATTCCGGGGTGTCAGTGTCGACAAATATCAGCTCGATACGAACCTGGGCAGCAGGGGTCTCGCGGGTTACTTCACGGTCGCTGTCGAGGCTTTGCTGCAGCACCGTCTGCTGGTAGGCGTCCGTTGGTGACGGCTGTTGATCGGTCGCATGCGTGCCTTCCACGTCCGCGGAAAACAGCAGGCGCGGCTCCATCTGCTCGAATAAAGCCGGTAATTTATCTTGCTTGTCTTTT
>JBATIF010000247.1:0-8005 GCA_049667605.1 Gammaproteobacteria bacterium | reverse complement strand
TGGGGCGTTTTTACAGCGAGAGCGGCGTGAATTTCGTGACGCCGGACAGCAAGCGGATTACGCATGACATCGCGATTCCCTCTGCTGAGAGTAACAACGCCGCGCATGGACAGATCGTATCAGTCGAGATTATCGAACAACCCGGAAAGCGCAAACCGCCGGTAGGGCGTGTCGCCGAGGTGCTGGGCGATCACATGGCCCCGGGGATGGAAATCGACATTGCCATCCGCAGCCATGAAATACCGCAGGCCTGGCCGGCGGCGGTGGAAAATGAAATCGGGGTGTTTGGCAAGGAAGTACCGCAGGATGCCATCAGCGGTCGGGAAGACCTGCGCGAGCTGCCGCTGGTCACGATCGATGGCGAGGATGCGCGTGATTTTGATGACGCGGTTTATTGTGAGGAAACGCAGCAGGGCTGGCGCCTGCTGGTCGCCATTGCCGACGTATCACACTATGTACACCCCGATACCGGGCTCGACCGCGAGGCCTTTGAACGCGGTAACTCGGTGTATTTTCCGGAGCGCGTCATACCGATGCTGCCGGAAGTCCTGTCCAACGGTTTGTGCTCGCTGAATCCCGAGGTGAATCGCCTCTGCCTGGTATGTGAAATGATGTTCGACCAGGATGGGCAGATGACGGCCTCCCGTTTTATCAATGGCGTGATGCGCTCACATGCGCGGCTTACCTACACCAAGGTTGCCGCGATACTGGTCGACGGGGACAAGCAGTTGCGCCAGCAGTACCAGCAGCTGGTCCCGCATCTTGAAAGGCTGTATGGCCTGTACAAGACCTTGCGCAAGGTGCGCAGCAAGCGTGGTGCAATAGATTTCGAGACGACCGAAACGCGTATTGTTTTCGGCGAGCATCGCAAGATCGAACGCATTGTTCCGCTGGTGCGCAATGTTGCCCATATGCTGATCGAGGAATGCATGATTGCCGCGAACGTTGCCGCGGCCCGTTATCTCGAAGCGCATAAAATGCCCACCCTCTACCGTATCCATGCCACCCCGTCCGGCGAGAAGGTAACGGACTTGCAGGAATTTCTGAAGGAAATGGGTCTCGGCCTGCGTGGTGGCAGCAAGCCATCCGGCAAGAACTACGCGGCTGTCCTGAAGCAGGCAAAGGGACGACCGGACGAGCACCTGATCAATACCGTGTTGCTGCGTTCCATGCCGCGGGCCGAATACAGCCCGGAAAATATCGGTCATTTCGGCCTGGCACTCGAGTGCTACGCACATTTTACTTCTCCAATACGGCGATATCCCGATCTCCTCGTGCATCGCGCCATACGCCACATCCTGGCAGGCAGGAAAGCGGACAGTTTCGAATACAGCCGCGCGGCCATGCTTGAGCATGGAGAGCATTGCTCGACCACCGAGCGGCGTGCAGATGATGCCACGCGTGATGCGGTTGACTGGCTGAAGTGTGAATACATGCTCGAAAAGATTGGTGAAACCTACGCGGGAATCATCAGCAGCGTCACCTCTTTCGGGATATTCGTCGAGTTGCAGGATATTTATGTCGAAGGCCTGGTGCATGTCACGGCAATGGGTAATGACTATTACCACTTTGATCCGATTCGCCACCGGTTGATGGGCGAGCGGAACAACAAGATCTACCGGCTGGGTGACCTGCTGGATGTCAGGGTTGTGCAGGTCAACCTCGACGAGCGCAAGATTGATTTTGAACTTGCGGAACAGCCCTCGCAGAAAAGGGCTGCGAACAGGCCAGGGGAAAAATCATCCAAAAAGAAGGGCAGAAAAAAACGTAAAACAAGTCTGAGAAGAAAGACTCGCTGAGGCCGGATAGCCGGCAGACGAGCAGATGAAGCAAACTGATTCTGTTTACGGGGTGCATGCCGTGGAAAGCCTGCTGGCAAGTCAGCCGGATACATTGCTGCTATTGAACGTGGCAGCAGGAAAGGCCGACCCGCGCATCAGCGCGCTGCTGGAACAGGCTGAACGTGCGGCAATTCCGGTAAAAAAACTGCCACGCAAGGAACTCGACCTGATGTTTCCCGGTGCCCGCCACCAGGGCGTGGTTGCTACTATCAGGGCAGAAACGCGGGAAATGAGCGAAAAAAGCCTGCCGGCATTTCTTCATTCACTGCAAGGGCCGGCTTTTTTGCTGGTGCTCGATGGTGTGCAGGACCCGCATAACCTGGGCGCCTGCCTGCGCACGGCGGATGCGGCCGGTGTGCACGCCGTCATCATGCCGCGCGACCGGGCCGTGGGTATCACCCCGGTGGTCCACAAGGTCGCCAGCGGTGCGGTACAGTCGGTGCCGGTGTTCACGGTAACCAACCTGGCACGTAGCCTGCGCCAGCTGAAGGACGTTGGCATCTGGGTGTTTGGCGCCAGCGATGCGGCCGGGCAGTCGCTCTATGCGACCGCGCTCGACGGTCCGGCGGCCTTTGTACTGGGTAGCGAAGGCAAGGGCCTGCGCCGCCTGACCCGCGAGTTATGTGACTACCTGGTCGCCATTCCCATGGCTGGGCAGGTGGCAAGCCTCAATGTATCCGTTGCCGCCGGGGTGCTGCTGTTCGAGGCCCGCCGCCAGCGTGATCTTAAAAAACAGTAGAAACAAGCAGATATAATTACAGTGACCGGCCTGGTTAAAGGCCGGCCGGGCACTGCCGGCAGGTATTCCACGGTTTGCACCGCAGCAGCCGGGCGGGTCAGATTTTCCCGGCGCATTCAGTCGCATAAATTGCATCTGCAATCCGGCTCACGTAGACTACGCGCTCTTTAAAAGAGGCTGGTTAGCAGCTGAAAATATAACTCCTTGCTATCTGCACCGGCAGATAGCTGCAAATCCACAAGGGGATTTTGATGAGACACTACGAAGTCGTGTTTCTGGTCCACCCTGACCAGAGTGAACAAGTGCCCGCCATGATCGAGCGTTACCGGACGACGATTGAATCCGGTGGTGGCGCAATCCATCGGCTGGAAGACTGGGGACGTCGTCAGCTCGCCTATCCTATCCAGAAACTGCACAAGGCGCATTATGTGCTGATGAATTTTGAGTGCGGTACGGATGCCCTTGCAGAGCTGAACAGTGCATTCCGTTTTAACGACGCCGTTATCCGCAATATGGTGATCAGCCGCAAGGAAGCCGTCACCGAACCTTCGCTGCTGGTTAAACGCGCAGAAGAGAAGCGCGAACGGGAAGAGGTGCGGGAAGCGCCTGCTGTTCAATCAGCTGTTGCTGAACCTGGTGAAGAGATCCCGGCAGTTGAAGAGTCTTCAGCAGTCGCAGCAACCGATGAGGCTGCTGATGATGCCAATGTTACGACCGATACTACGGTCGCCCCCGAACAAACCGCTTGATGAATTGAAGAGGATTTTACATGGCCACTTATTTTCGTCGCCGTAAATTCTGCCGTTTCACGGCCGAAGGCACCAAGGAAATTGACTACAAGGATCTTACTGTTCTGAAGCAGTATGTTTCCGAGACCGGCAAAATCGTACCGAGCCGCATTACCGGTACCAAGGCAAGATACCAGCGCCAGTTGTCAACTGCGATCAAGCGTGCCCGGTATATTGCGCTGCTGCCTTACAGCGACGCGCACTAGGCGCACGCTCGCTTAACGAACACCGGCTGTTTTTTTCCCGGCTGCGGTGTCGAACTGATGAAGGCCCTGGCAGGATATATCGTTGCGGGACGCTGGCAGGCGATAGCGGTAACCGCTGTCAGCGCTGTACTGGCTTTTTTATTTCCGCCGTTGCATTACCTGGGCGCGGCGACCGTGGCCCTGGTGACGCTGCATGTTGGCAAGTTCGAGGGGCTGCAGGTACTGGTCATGGCCTGCGTGCTTGCCGTGCTGTTTTACCTGCTGGCAGGTATACCGGCAGTCGTAATCGTTGTTTTGCTGGCGATGTTGTGGCTGCCCTGCTGGTTTATTGCAGTCGTGTTGCAGCAAACAGGTAGCCTGGCGCAGGCGCTCAAGGCTGCAGCGCTGCTGGGTGTCTGCATGCTGCTGTTGCTGTATGCCTTTTTTGGCGACCAGGCGGAATGGTGGTTACAGCGCTTGAACGAACTGGTCGTCGAGCTGAAAGCAGCCGGCTTCGACCTGCAGCAATTGAGTGAGCCGGTGCTGCAGAGGATTGCGGCGTTGATGTCCGGTGTAATACTGGCATCACTGCTGCTGGGTATTACAGCCAGTCTGCTGCTGGCGCGCTGGTGGCAGTCCCTGCTGGTGCATCCGGGAGGATTCCGGGATGATTTTTACCAGCTCAGGCTCGGGGTTCCTGCCGGCTTGCTGACACTGGGTATTATTGTGCTTGCCGGGGTATTACAGGGTTTGACCGGTGATCTGGCTGCACAGCTGACAATGATTTTGCTGGTGCCGTACCTGCTGACCGGGTTGGCGGTCATCCACTGCCTGCTCGGGCGGGCCGGGCGTGGCAATGGCTGGTTGATTGCATTGTATATCATGCTTGCCTTTGTGCCGCAGGCAATGCTGGTGCTGGCCGGTGGCGGTTTACTGGATACCTGGGTGGATTTTCGTCGCCGCCTGGGCGGCACCGGGGATGAACACTGAACACGTTGTTTTTATAGAGGTAGTCAAAATGGAAGTTATCCTGCTTGAGAAAATCGAGAATCTTGGTGCCATGGGCGACAAGGTGACTGTAAAACCCGGTTACGGTCGTAATTACCTGGTGCCACAGGGAAAGGCCGCTCCTGCTACTGCAGATAATATCGCCGAGTTCGAGGCGCGGCGTGCCGAGCTCGAAAAGATTGCTGCACAAGCACTGCAAGCCGCCGAAGTACGCCGTGATCAGCTGGCTGATAAACACATCATCATCACCGCAAAGGCCGGTGAGGAAGGTAAATTATTCGGCTCAATCGGTACGGCAGAAATTGCAGGCAGTATTTCCGCTAGCGGGGTCGAGGTCGAGCGTAACGAAGTACGCCTGCCGGAAGGGGCCTTTCGCATGCTCGGTGACTATGAGGTGCAATTGCATCTGCATACTGATGTCAATGTTGACGTAAAATTGACTATTGAAGCAGAAAAATAAGAAACAGCTTGCTTGACTTATTGCAAGTTCCTGTAACTGAATAGGTAACCGAAGTCCCCTGTTACCTGCAGTTTTTTTTCACCGGGTTTGTTACAAGAATGCATCATTTGCATCAGAAATCAATGATGTGATTGGTAGTCGTTTGTGCTATTTATTAGCTCGCCTGACCGGGTTGCCAACTCTCACATAAAAAATATACGCCTATGGCCGAAACACTCCGATCCGCAGACATCATCCAGACCGACATGGATGCGCTCAAGGTGCCGCCACATTCCCTGCAGGCCGAGGAGGCGGTGCTGGGCGGGCTGATGCTGGACAATGCAGGCTGGGACAGCGTTGCTGATCTTGTCAGCGAGGAAGATTTCTACCGTCGCAATCACCGCCTGATCTTCAGGGCAATCGCCAGCCTTGCCGACCAGAATAATCCGCTCGATGCGGTCACGCTTTCCGAATGGCTGGATCAGAATGACTTGCTGGAAGAAGTCGGTGGCCTGGGCGCCCTCGGCGAGTTGGCACAGAACACGCCAAGTGCCGCCAATATCAAGGCCTATGCAGAAATTGTCCGTGAGAATTCCGTGATGCGGCAACTAATCGGCGTCGGCAACCAGATTGCCGGCAGCGCCTTTGTCACCGAAGGCAGGGATTCTGCAGCCTTGCTGGACCATGCAGAAAAACTGGTGTTTGAAATTGCCGAGCGTGGCAGCCGTGGCAGGCGTGGCTTCAGGAGTATCCATGAACTGCTCGGTGCCGCCGTCGACCGCATTGACAAGCTCTTCCAGCAGGATGATCCGATTACCGGCGTGCCAACCGGCTTTGATGACCTCGACGCAAAAACGGCGGGTCTGCAGCCCTCGGACCTGATTATCGTTGCCGGCCGGCCTTCCATGGGCAAGACGACCCTGGCCGTGAACTTTGCCGAGAATGCGGCCATCAAGCACCAGATACCGGTGGCGATCTTCAGCATGGAAATGCCCGGTGAGCAACTGGCGCTGCGCATGATGTCTTCGCTTGGACACATCGATCAGCACAAGATCAGGACCGGCAAGCTGGAGGATGATGACTGGCCCCGGCTGACCTCGGCAGTCAGCCTGCTGGATTCGGCGCCAATTTTCATTGATGACACCCCGGCGCTGTCGCCGATTGAACTGCGTTCACGTGCGCGCCGTCTCAAGCGTGAGCACAACCTCGGCATGATTATCATCGATTACCTGCAGCTGATGCAGGTGAGTAATTCAAAGGAAAACCGGGCCACGGAAATTTCCGAAATTTCGCGCAACCTCAAGGCCCTGGCAAAGGAGCTGAATGTACCGGTGGTTGCGCTGTCACAGCTGAATCGAAGCCTGGAGCAGCGCAGTGACCGGCGACCGGTAATGTCAGACCTGCGTGAGTCGGGCGCCATCGAGCAGGATGCCGACCTTATCCTGTTCATCTACCGTGATGAGGTCTATAACGAAGACAGCCCGCAGAAAGGGCTGGCCGAGGTCATTATCGGCAAGCAACGCAACGGACCGATAGGCAAGTGCATACTGACATTCCGTGGACAGTTCACACGCTTTGAAAATTTCGCGTCAGATACCTATTACCCGGACAGCGACTATTCATAATGCGTCCTGCAAAGGCGCGCATAAACCTGCAGGCCCTGCAACATAATTTCAGCCGTGTCCGGGCAACTGCCCCTGAAAGCAAGATCATGGTTATCATCAAGGCCAATGCCTATGGCCATGGCCTGGTGCCGGTGGCCCAGGCGCTCAACGCAGCGGATGCCTTCGGTGTGGCCTGCCTGGAGGAGGCAATATCCCTGCGTGAAGCCGGTTTTGACCGGCGTATCGCGTTGCTTGAAGGCCTGTTTGGCGTGGATGATCTTGCGCTGATTCATGGCTACCGGCTGGATGTAGTGGTTCACCATGACAGTCAGCTGGAAATCCTCGAACGCACCCCGTTGGCGCAACCGTTCGATGTATGGCTGAAGATCGATACCGGCATGCACCGCCTTGGCTTTGCACCGCAGCAGGTCGCGGCTGTCAGCGAGCGCCTCAAAAAAATGCCGCAGCTTCGCAGTCTGCGTTACCTGTCCCATTTTGCCTGTGCCGATGAACCGCAAAGCCCGGCTACTACCCTCCAGCTGGAATGCTTCAGGGAGACCTGTGCAGATTTACAGGGAGAGCGCAGTCTGGCCAACTCGGCTGCCGTGCTTGCCTGGCCCGCAAGCCATTGTGACTGGGTGCGTCCTGGTATCATGCTTTATGGCAGTTCACCCTTTCCCGACAAAAGCGCACAGTCACTTGACCTGCAGCCGGTGATGACACTGGCCACCCGCCTGATCGCCGTCAATCCGCACAACAAGGGTGATGCGGTTGGTTATGGTGGTGACTGGACCTGTCCGCAAGACATGATGGTTGGGGTTGCTGCGCTGGGCTATGGTGACGGTTACCCGCGTCATGCCCCCGCCGGAACGCCGCTACTGGTGAACGGCAGGCGCTGTGCGCTGATCGGGCGGGTTTCCATGGACATGATTTGTGTCGATCTGCGTGCTCAACCCGAGGCAAAGGTCGGAGACGAGGTGATTCTCTGGGGTGAGGGATTGCCGGTTGATGAGGTTGCACAGCAGGCGGGCACGATTTCCTATGAACTGCTTTGTGGTGTGGGTAGCCGGGTGCGTTTCAGTTATCACGATTGATTGGTTTTCCTTCCGGGTTGCGCCAGGGTGTTGGGGCGCCTTGCAGGCGCGGGTTTTATTTGATGCGGGCTTTCGCGCCCGCCGGCGAGGTGCTTTTTTTTGCTCCGCCAAATTGTTATGAGCGCCTTGCAGGCGCGTTTTATTTTATGCGGGCTTTCGCGCCCGCGCGGCGAGATACTTTTCTTTGCTCCGCCAAAGAAACGTATCCAAAAGAAAGGCGGCCCGAAGGCGCAGCCCGCTGCGCGGGTTCCCTGCGCTTCTCGCGAAAACCGGCGCATGCGCAACTCGCAATCTCGCTACGCTCGAA
>JBATIF010000246.1:0-6572 GCA_049667605.1 Gammaproteobacteria bacterium | reverse complement strand
GCGGAATCAAATAGCCCTGTCGGTTTGCTGCGCATTGCTATCGGTGCGCTGTGACGCTGTATTACTATTACAAGCTGCCTGACAGCCTGGATCAACTGCTGAACATGAAGATTTCCGTCATCATCCCTACCTGCAACCGTGCCGGCAGTCTGCCTGCCGCACTTGAATCCGTGTTTGCACAAAGTTTCAAACCACATGAAGTAATCGTGGTCGACGATGGCTCCACCGACAACAGCTGCGAAATCATCCGCCACCGGTTCCGGGACGTCCATTATATTTACCAGGAAAATCGCGGCGTCAGCAGTGCCCGCAATACCGGCATACGGGCAGCCGGCGGCGACTGGATTGCGCTGCTGGATTCCGATGATCGCTGGGAAGCGCACAAGCTGGAACGCCAGCAGCACGCCCTGCAGGCCCAGCCGGGCGCAAAAATCTGTCACAGCGATGAACTCTGGATTCGCAATGGCAAACGCGTCAACCCGATGAAAAAACATGCCAAGCGCGGCGGCCTGATCTTTCAGCACTGCCTGCCGCTGTGCGTTATCTCTCCCTCCGCGGCTGTCATCAAGCGGGAACTGCTCGACGAAATCGGCCTGTTTGATGAAAGCCTGCCCGCCTGCGAGGACTATGATCTGTGGCTGCGCATTTGCGCAATTCATCCGGTACTCTACCTGGACGAACCCCTGCTGCTCAAGTACGGCGGGCACGCGGACCAGTTGTCCCGGCGCCACTGGGGCATGGATCGCTTTCGCATCCAGGCACTGGAAAAGATACTCGCAGCGGGCGTATTAAACGCTGCAGACTATGCAGCGGCACTGGCCATGCTGGAGAAAAAAATCAGCATCGTGATCCAGGGCGCAATGAAGCGCAACAATACCGGGCTTGCGAACCGCTACCGGGAAAAACTGCTCAGCTGGCTGCCAGAACCCGCCATGCAGCGCGCGGCCACCCTGCCATGATCAACCTCGTTGTTGCCCTGCCGGCCGAGGCCCGACCGCTGATCAAACATTACGACCTGATCCACAAACAGACGCATAGCGCATTTCCGCTGTACAGGAACGAAGGCATGGCACTGGTCGTTTCCGGGCCCGGCAAGGTCTCCGCGGCAGCAGCCACGGCATGGTTGGCCGGGCTCGCTGGCGAGAGCCGGCGTGCGGCATGGCTGAATATCGGCATTGCCGGACATGCCACGCATGACATCGGCACATGCCTGCTGGTCAACCGCATAACCGATCGCGCCAGCAACAGAAGCTGGTACCCGCCACAGGTACACGACCTCGACATAGCCGCGAACCGCTTGCTGTGCACAGACGCCCCGGAATATGACTATGGCAGTGATGCCCTTTACGACATGGAGGCAAGCGGCTTTTATCCTGCAGCCTGCCGCTTCAGCAGCGGGGAACTGGCGCAGTGTTTCAAGATCGTCTCCGATAACCGGCAGCAATCGACAGCACAGGTTAATGCAAAACTCTGCACGCAACTGCTGTACGGCCAGCTGCAGCAGATTGACCGGGTGGTTGGCGCACTGCTAGGGCTGCAACAGCAATATAGTCAACGTCATTCAACCCACCCGGATCATGAACGCATGCTTGGCCACTGGCATTTCAGCGTCTCGCAGCAACACCGCCTGACCCGCCTGCTGCAGCGCTGGACCACACTTGCGCCGGGGCGGTCCGCCTGGAGCAATACACTCAACAAGCTGAAGACGGCTAGCGCCGTTCTGCAGCACCTGGAACGACAACTCGATGTTTAACACCATTTACATAGAGGCACAGGTCGCCGACCATCCGCGGACACGGGCCATCTGCGCCCGCTTCCCGCAAGCGAACCGGGTCTCCTGCGAGCGCTACGGGGAGGTGTTCAACCCGAAATCACAGGACTTCAGGCTGCAGAAACAGAAACCGGCACTGATCCTTGCCGGCAAACACGAGCGCAGGGTACTGGAAACACCGGCCGGCTACGGTATCGGCGGAGAGCGCAATTATTATTTCTCGCACATGCTGAACTGTTTGTACGACTGCCGTTACTGTTTCCTGCAAGGCATGTATCGCTCGGCGCACTACGTACTGTTCGTCAACTATGAGGACTTTTATACCGATATTGACGCAATCCTGGAACATGCAGGCATGCAGCCGTGCTGGTTTTTTTCCGGCTATGACTGTGACAGCCTGGCACTGGAGCCGGTCAGCGCTTTTGCTGAACAGTTCCTGCCCTTCTTTGCGTCGCGCCCGCAGGCACACATCGAACTGCGCACCAAGAGCACCCAGATCCGCAGCCTGTTGAACCAGGCTCCGCTGGCCAACGCCGTGGTGGCCTTCAGTTTTACCCCCGATGAGATGCACGCAGCCCTTGAACACAGGGTGCCAGGCGTTCAACGGCGCATTGCATCCATGCGCCGGCTGCAGGATGCGGGATGGCCACTGGGCCTGCGCTTTGACCCGTTAATTTACCAGCCCGGTTACCGCGAGCAGTACCGCACCCTGTTCCAACAGGTTTTCAGCCAACTGGACGGCCAACGGCTGCATTCCGTCAGCCTCGGCACCTTTCGCCTGCCACGCGGTTATTTCAAAAATATCCTGCAGCTCTATCCGGACGAACCACTGTATGCCGGGTCATTTGCCGAGAGCGACGGGATGATCTCCTACCCGCAGGAGCAGGAGCGTGAAATCACCGCCTTCTGCAGCGCAGAGCTGCAAAAGCATGTCCCGGAGTCACTGCTGTTTCCCTGCGCGGTTGCCGCCTGAATGGGGATTACAAAGGCAACGGTCCTGCTGACAGGTGCAAGCTCCGGCATCGGCCGTGCAACGGCACAATGCCTGCTCGAGCGTGGTTACCGCGTGATCGGCCTGGCGCGCGACTTCAGCAAGTTTGTCTGCAGCGATGCAAACTTTATTGCCATCCCGGTGGACCTGTCAGCACTGGACAGCCTGCCGGCATTTCTCGAACAGTTGCTCGCTGAACATGGCCCAATCGAGGCTGTCATCTGTAATGCAGGCAGGGGCCGCTTCGCCTCGCTCGAGGAATTTTCCTATGCACAAATTCGCGGCCTGCTCGAACTGAACCTCACCAGCCAGATCTTCCTGGTGCGCGCCCTGCTGCCCGGCATGAAACAGCGCAAGTCCGGCACCGTGGTGTTTATGGGCTCGGAGACCGCCCTCAATGGCGCAAGGCGTGGCACGGTTTACGCGGCCGCAAAATTCGGCCTGCGCGGCCTGGCGCAATCCTTGCGCCAGGAGTGCTCTGCCAGTGGTATACGTGTCGGCATCATCAACCCCGGCATGGTAAAAACGGAATTCTTCGACCGGCTCGACTTCCGGCCCGGCAATGAACCCGACAACTATATCCTGCCGGAAGATGTCGCCGAGGCGGTACTGCTGGTGCTGGAGGCCCGGCCCGGCACGGTCTTCGATGAAATAAACCTGTCGCCGCAGAAGCAGGTCATACAATCATCCAGGCCGGTGGACAAATAAAACAAGGACTTAACAACGCCGGCATCCCTGCATGTGCAACTGCACGACAGACGTGCTGCACGACAATTGAACTAATTTGGTTTCTTGTATACTAGGCAGTCGCAACGGTGACAATCACGAATGGAACAGGAATCATGGCACGAGTAAAAGTCTTCAGTACCGCAAGCTGCCCGTTTTGCGTCAAGGCAAAACAACTGCTGAATAAATGGAACATCCCCTATGTCGAGGCCATGATCGACTCCGACGCGGCGGCACGGCGTGAATTCGCAGAAGCGACCAACAACGCGCGCACAGTCCCCCAGATCATCATTGACGGCAAATGTATCGGTGGTTTCACCGAGCTTGCCGAACTTCATATGGAAAACAAGCTCGATCACCTGATGGAGCAGCAACAGGACAGTGTAAACCGGCACTGAACCTGCCTTGTGAGGCCAGCTATCATTCAAACACGAACACCAATAAACCAGAAGCAAAGACCTTCGGAGGACCGGGATGGATTATTCCAATATCATTGAGCCCAAGCGCCTGACCAACATGCAGGAAATGGAGGTTCATGTAAACGGGCCGGATGGCGCCAACCGCCTGTATATCTACAGTGGCATGGCGGAGGTTGAACTCTGCGGCGGCCTGCCGCATCCACGCTGGTCACTCGAAGTCGTCTGCTTTGAAATCGGCAGAACCTACGACAAGGACACTGAAAGCGTTATCAAGATCCAGTCCTCGGCATCGCTGGCAGGTTGCCGTGCAGACGGGGTGGCGAGTTTTGCAGGCTGGCAGGTTTTCGGTGCCGCCGGCGAACTGGATGAAAAATCCGGCCGGGTCTGCATGAGCATTGCGGCCGGTGCCCGCGACACCCAGGCCTACCTGGAGCAGATCTGCTTCCAGATGAACGTGCTCGCAAAGGTCTAGGAGCCTGTCCGGCTGTCAGGGAAGCGTTGTTGCGAGGCTATCCAGCCGGATTCCCCAGACGTATGGCAGCACAAGGTAGACAAACCCGGTAATGACCAGCACGCTGATCAGGTTCAGCCAGATGCCGGCCCTGACCATCTGTGGGATCGTCACGTAACGACTGCTGTAGACGATCGCATTTGGCGGTGTTGCGACCGGCAGCATGAACGCAAACGAGGCCGCTATCACCGTCGCCACCATCAGCCCGATGGGATGCATCTCGATTGCCACCGCCAGCGCACCCATCACGGGTAACAGCAGGGAGGCTGTGGCGGTATTCGAGGTCACCTCCGTCAGAAAAATTACCAGTAAAACAACCGCCGCGATAATCAGCAGGATATCGACCCCCTGCAGTACTGCGAGCTGTGCTGCCAGCCACTGTGTCAGTCCGGACTCGTTAAAACCCTGCGCCAGTGCGAAACCGCCGCCAAACAGGATAATAATATCCCAGGGAATGGTGACGGCCGTCTTCCAGTCGAGCAGGAATTCGCGCCGTTTAAGGTTTACCGGAATCATGAACAGCAGCAGTGCACCGCCGATTGCAATGGTGGAATCCTTTACCATCCGCAGCTCTACCGGGTTGAACAGGCCGCGCAGAATCCACAATGAAGCCACTGCGCAAAAAACCACCGCGACATATTTCTCTTCGCGCGACATGGCACCAAGCCGCTCGATCTGCCGCTCGATCAGCTCACGCCCGCCCGGCAGGAGTTTCACTTCGCTGGGAAAAACGATGCGCGTCAGGTAAAGCCAGGTGATTGCCAGCATCACGATCGAAAGCGGCAAACCAAAACTCATCCATTCAACAAAGCTGATGCTGTAGCCGTAGGTCTTCTCGAACACCCCGGCAAAAATGGCATTGGGTGGCGTACCGATCAGGGTCGCGATCCCGCCGATGGATGCTGCATAACCGATCCCCAGCATCAGGCCCGTACCAAAGCGCAGCTCGCCGGGCTCGTGCCTTATCTCGTGTTCCACTTCATGCAACACGGCCATCGCGATCGTAACCATCATCATGGTCGCCGCGGTATTGCTGATCCACATCGATAAAAATGCCGTCGCCAGCATGAACCCCAGCACGATGCGGTTCGGGGTGACACCGACCATGCGGATCGTGTGCAGGGCAATCCGGTGGTGCAGGTTCCATTTCTCCATGGTGACCGCAATCAGGAAGCCCCCGAGGAAAAGATAGATCAGCTCGTGGCCATAGGCACGCGTGACATTAGCGCCACTGAGGACGCCCAGCAGCGGGAATAACAGGATCGGCAGCAACGCAGTCGCAGGAACCGGTATTGCCTCGGTTACCCACCATGTGGCCATGAGCACGGCGACTGCGGCCACGCGCAGTCCTTGCGGCGTCATGCCTGCCGGAAGCGGCAACAGCAGGATAATGAGAAACAGGGCTGGGCCAAGCAGCAAACCAGCCAGCGAGTAGTGTTTACGCAAGACTTGTCTCGCGCCTGTTTTCGGGAAATATCACACCCTGATTATCATTGCCTGCCCGGGGAATGGCAACACGATGACCTGTACGAAGATACAGGCCAGCCTGCGTGACAACTCAGGAAGCGCGCATCCTCACGTGCCAGCGGGCGGGAAATTCGAGGATACCGCGTGAACGGCGCAGTGCACGCAGATAGAGTTTTGCTGCACGAAAGCCCTCACGGAAAGAAAGCCGCATATATTCCACCCTGTGCAGCTGGCCTCCGCTCAAGCCGTGCCGGAAACCGGCACAAAAGCGGTCCTTTTTCAGGTGGGGAGGGATCCTGACACCTGCTTCCTGCGGATTCGGGTAACAATTGTCCATCACAGCAACCTCGCTACGGTAGCTATATATGTACAGAGAGTATCGGCACAGATTGCTGCAGATTGAGCGCCTCCATGGACGCACACCCAAAAATCAATAGAATGAACGAAACAATTAGTCCCGGATGCTGTCCACTGACGGTACCGGTCATTCAACCAACAGGGTCATCCCATGAAATTCCTGACTGCTCGCGTAACCTTCCTGCTTTTCATTGTGACCTGCTTCCCCGCCATCGGCAGCGCAGAACCCGGCCCCGGCAAGGCAAACCAGGCCACCGCCATCTTTGCCGGCGGCTGTTTCTGGTGCATGGAGCCGCCCTTTGACAAGCTGGATGGCGTGATTTCAACCAC
>JBATIF010000245.1:0-6324 GCA_049667605.1 Gammaproteobacteria bacterium | reverse complement strand
ACCCGGTGAATCACCTTCCCGCGCCATGCGCAGTGGTATATCGATTCACTTATGCTCGCTTACCGTTGCGGGGGCAGCGCCGGACTTGTCATTGTGTTGACGCACCGGCTTCCCGTTTCATCCCTTGGACGGAGGTCCGCGGGACACCTGAAACTAAGCGGGACAAACTGTACGGGCGTGGTGGGCAACTGTCAAGGAAACTCTGTTATTGCAGTACTTTTGCTTGCCCGGACAAGCCAACCAGGCCGGCAAATATTGTTGCCGGCTTGCCGCTGTCCGTCCTTTTTCAATTAGCGCGGCAGCCACACTGGTCCATCGGGTCCCTGCAAGGATTGCAGCGGATACTGATAGAGACGATCCAGGCTTGCCTCGGTGATGACCTGCGCGGCGCTACCCAGTGCATACTCGCCATCGCCAAACAGCAACAGGAAACAATTGCAGTAACGCAACGCGAGGTTGATATCGTGCATTACCAGCAGCAGCGATTTTCCGGCATCGATTGATTGCCGCTTGAGTAAATCAAGCGTTTGAATCTGGTAATTTATATCCAGGTGATTGGTCGGCTCGTCGAGCAACAGGATTGCAGTGTCCTGGGTGAGCAGGGTGGCAATGCCGAGCCTGCGCCGCTCGCCACCGGACAGGGTTGCGACATTACGTATCTCCATGTCCGCCAGACCGACTGCCTTGAGCGCCGCGCGCGCAATGCGGTAGTCGTTTGCATCTTCCCACTGGAAGCTGCCCAGCCAGGGATGACGCCCGCTAAGCACGGTTTCCAACACGCTGGCCGGGAACATGTCGTGGTGGTCCTGTAAAAGTACGCCTATATGGCGGGAAAGTAACTTTCCGTGCAGTGCATCAAGCGGCTGACCATCCAGTTTAACGTAACCGCGCGTCGTCTGGCGCAGTCCGGCGAGGGTGTGCAACAGCGTGGTTTTGCCACTGCCGTTGCGCCCGAGTATGCACCAGCGTTCACCTTTGGCAATGCGCAAATTCAGATCATTACAGACACGCGTATCACCAATGCTTACGGCAACCGCGCTGGCTTCCAGTACGGACATCAGTTTTCATTACCGTAGAGTGTGCGACTGTGATGCAGCAGCGCCAGGAACAGCGGCACGCCGATCAGTGCCGTGAGTATGCCCACCGGTAACTGCCGTGGTGCCAGCAGGGTGCGCGCGAGGGTGTCCGCAACGATCAGCAGGCTGCCGCCCAGCAGTGTCGCAGCCGGTAACAGTATGCGCTGGTCACGCACGCCGGCGAGGCGCAGCATGTGTGGCACGATCAGGCCGACAAAACCGATGGTGCCGGCCAGGGTCACGGCCGTGGCGGTCAGCAGGGAGGCGAGTACATAGATAAAACGCCGCAACGGTCTGATGCGCACACCCAGTGAAGCCGCCGCCAGTTCACCGTGGGTGAGGATATTCAGCGAGCGCGCGATGGCGACCGCCGCCAGCAGCCCGATCAGCAGGATGGAAAATCCCGTGTAGGGCAGCGTGGCGTAACCGAGGTCGCCCATCAACCAGAAGAGCATGCCGCGCAGGCCCTGTTCAGGACTGAGCGCGAGGATAAAACCAATGCAGGCACCCCAGCCTGCAGCGACCACTACCCCGGTCAGCAACAGGCGGCTGCTGGTCCAGCTGCCGCGTCCATGTGACAGGCCGAACACCAGCAACATGGAAAACAGAGCGCCGGCAAATGCCGCCCCCTGTAACCAGAGGGTGCCAAGACCGAATAGCAGTGCCAGCAGTGCGCCCGTTGCCGCACCCCCGGAAACCCCCAGCACGTAGGGGTCAGCGAGCGGGTTGCGCAGCAGTACCTGCATCAGGCCACCGGCAAGCGCCAGCAGTGCGCCGGTCGTAAATGCCGCCGCCGTTCGCGGCCAGCGCAGTTCGATCACGACCCTTTCGGCAAGTCCCGGCATATCCGTGCCGGGCGCCGCCAGCAGTTCCCGCCAGCTGATATCGACAGTGCCGCTCGACAGGCTGAAAAGGAAACTGGCCAGGGTCGCCAGCAGCAATGCGGTAAACAGGATGACGGGTCGCATGATCAGTGAATACGGATTACCTCAAACTGATTACCGGCCAGTCATGTTCGCTGGCATGTTGTTCGAGTATCTCGTCAGGGTCAACGGCAACCGGGTGACTGACCCTGTTTAACAGCGGCAGGTCATTGTGCGAATCGCTGTAGAACCAGCTGTCATCAAGTGATTGCCGGTTGCTTCCCAGCCAGGCTTCAAGTTGACGCACCTTGCCATCCTGGAAGCAGGGTATACCGGTAATGTCACCGCTGTATCGGTCATTGATAATCTCCGGCTCGGTGGCAAGCAGGTGCTGGATTTTGTACAGTCCGGCGATCGGTCCGGTTATGAAGCGATTGGTTGCAGTAATGATGACCAGGGTGTCGCCTGCTTGCCGGTGCCGGTCGATTAATTCCTCTGCCCTGGGTAGCAGGATCGGGGCGATCTTTTCCTCGATATACTGGCTGCGCCAGCGTTCCAGTGTCTCCATGCTGTGTTCGGCAAGCGGCCTGAGCTGAAAGTCGAGGAACTCGTGGATGTCCAGTTCACCGACCTTGTATTGATCATAGAAACGCTGGTTCTCGCTTTCATACAGCTTGCCGTCAACGATTCCCTGTTCAACCAGAAAACAGCCCCACAGGTAATCGCTATCACCGGCAATTAATGTATTGTCGAGGTCAAACAGTGCAATGCCCACGTCATGCCGGCCCTTGATAAAAAAAACGTTGCCAAGCATACACGAATGCTTAGAGCGGCAAGCCTCGCCTGCGGATCACGTGGTTGCCCCGGCCTGACAGCTATGGGAGAATGTTTTTTATTAGGGAATGCAGTAAAGGACGTGCAAGTGATTGATCCGGATGGATTTAGACCAAATGTCGGGATTATCCTCTCGAATCCCCAGGGACGGTTGTTGTGGGCGCGGCGGATCGGACAGGACGCCTGGCAGTTTCCCCAGGGCGGTATGCGTTCGAACGAGACACCGAGCGAAGCCATGTACCGGGAACTGGCCGAAGAGGTCGGTTTGCTGCCGGAACATGTCAGGCTGATTGGTGCAACCCGTGGCTGGCTGCGCTATCACCTGCCGAAGCAGTACCTGCGGCATTCAAGCCGGCCGTTGTGCATTGGTCAGAAACAGGTCTGGTTCCTGTTGCGCCTTCTCTGTGATGACCAGGCTGTCACTCTTGACCGGTCGGACAAGCCGGAATTCGATCACTGGCGCTGGGTTGACTACTGGCATCCCCTCGAGGAAGTTGTTTCATTCAAACGCAATGTTTACCGGCAGGCACTGAATGAGTTGGCCCCCCTGTTGTTCCCGGATGGTCTTCCTGCCGGCTTGAAAAGAACCTAGTCGACGATTTATTACCGGGTTGAGATGTTTGTCAGTTAGCACCCGGAACAGATTTTCTTAGCGTTAATTACTGGAAACTTTCCCATGCTGGAGACCTTGCGTCGTATTGTCCAGGAAGTAAACACTGCGCCTGACCTTGGACAGGCCCTGGATATTATTGTCCGGCGTGTGCGTGAGGCAGTGGACGTGGATGTAGCGTCCGTCTACCTGCTGGATGTCGAGCATGACGAGTACGTGCTGCAGGCAACCGAGGGCTATCGTAAAAATGCCGTTGGCAAGGTGCGCTTTCAGAAAAGTGAAGGTCTCGTCGGCATGGTGGGTGAGCGTGAAGAGCCCGTCAATATCAATGATGCCCGGAGTCATCCACGCTATCGATTTGTCCATGACACCGGTGAGAAGCCCTATCACGGGTTTCTCGGTGTTCCGATTATTCAGCATGGCGTGGTACTGGGTGTGCTGATTGTCCGGCAGCGCGAGATGCGCAAGTTCGGCGACGATGAAGAGGCCTTCCTGGTGACGCTGGCTGCACAACTGGCCGGTGCCATTACCCATGCCGGTGCCAGTGGTGAGATCTCAAGTGTACTCGAGGCCCTTGAAGAGGTTTCGCTTGCATTGAAAGGCCTGCCCGGGGCGTCCGGTGTGGCCATTGGGCAAGCGATGGTTGTTTATCCACCGGCAAACCTGGATGCCATTCCGGACCGCAAGATCGAGGATATCGAAGCCGAATTAGCCAGCCTCGATGGTGCGGTTGCCGCGGTTCAGGATGATATCAGTGACTACGCCAACCGCATGTCCGCGGTCTTGCCCGCCGAAGAGATTGCATTGTTTGATGCCTTGCTGATGATGCTGAGCGGCGACAGTCTTGTTGGTGAGACGCGAGAGCGGATCCGGGCCGGTAACTGGGCGCCGGGTGCCTTGCGCGAGACCATCGCCAAGCATGTTCAGGTGTTCGAGTCCATGGAGGACTCCTATTTGCGTGAACGCGCCAGTGATATTAATGACCTGGGCCGCAGGGTTCTGACGCACCTGCAGGATGAACAGCCGCTCAGTCGTATGGCCTACCCGAAGACGGTGCTGGTTGGCGAGGAAATCAGTGCCGGTCAACTGGCAGAAATACCGCTGGAGATGCTGGCCGGTATTGTCTCTGTCACAGGCTCAAGTTCGTCGCACGTGGCCATTCTAGCGCAGGCCATGGGAATTCCTGCCGTGATGGGTGCGCGCGATCTTCCGGTCGCCCGCCTGGAAGGGCAGACAATGATAGCCGACGGCTACCGCGGTGATGTGTTCGTCAACCCTTCTGCACTGATACGCAATGAATACAGGCGCTTGCAGGCGGAGGAGTCCGTGCTCTCGGAGGTGTTGCGGCACGAGGCCGACAAGCCCTCGGAAACACCGGACGGTGTCTACATCCCGCTCTATCTGAATACCGGCCTGGTCTCCGGGGTCGAGTCCATGGTCCATAGTCGATGCGATGGTGTCGGTCTGTACCGTACCGAAATCCCGTTCCTGATAAGAGACCGCTTTCCTACTGAAGAGGAGCAGATGCGGATCTATCGCAAGTCGCTGGAGGCATATGCACCGAATCCCGTGAGCCTGCGAACGCTCGATGTCGGCGGTGACAAGATGCTCCCGTATTTCCCGGTGGTGGAGGAAAACCCGTTCCTTGGATGGCGGGGCATACGGATTTCACTGGATCACCCGGAATTATTCCTGACGCAGTTGCGTGCCATGTTGCGCGCCAGTGTCGGCCTGAACAACCTCACCATTCTGCTGCCGATGATCTCGTCGGTTATGGAACTGGACAAGGCGCTGGTATTGATCAAGCAGGCCCATGATGAACTGCTGGAGGAGGGTGAGGATGTCTATCGTCCGCCGATAGGCATCATGATCGAGGTGCCTTCGGCGGTTTACCAGATTGCCGCCATGGCACGGCGGGTTGACTTCTTTTCCATCGGCACCAATGATCTGACGCAGTACCTGTTGGCGGTTGACCGGAATAATTCCCGAGTTGCCTATCTTTACCATACCCTGCATCCTGCGGTGTTGTGCGCCATCAAACAGGTCGTCACGGAGGCGCACAAGCTTGGCAAGCCTGTCAGCGTGTGTGGAGAAATGGCGGGTGACCCGGCAGCCGTACTGGCGCTGATGGGGCTGGGGGTAGACAGTTTGAGTATGAGTGCGAGCAGCCTGCCACGTGTGAAGTGGGTGATTCGCAGCTTCACTAAGGCAGAAGCGGTGGTGCTGCTGCAGCAGGCCCTGTCACTGGAAGAGCCCTCTGCCATCCGTGAACTTTATAACGGTATTCTCGAGCAGGGTGGCCTGGGTGGCCTGGTGCGGGCGGGCAACTAGCCTTGCTGCAGCCTATGCAAGCACGCAATTCTTTTATCTGAGTCAATAGTTGGCTGAACTGCGTATGATCAAGCCCCTGGTAGGCGAAAATCAATATTATTTTGTGTTGCGGCGGTTATATGTCTTGTACTGCTGAATTCTGAAATCAAGAAGAGGAGAGAAGAAATGCAACTAATTGGCAGAAATTTCGGGAACACAAGTGGCTGGTGTGCTGCGTTGCTGCTGCTGGGTCTTGCAGTTTCAGGCGGCGCGCATGCAAAGTCGGCGATGGAGATCGAAATCGAGGTTGATGAAACCATCAAGGAATTCAAGCAGAAAATAAAAGGCGGTTCCGAGTTCCTGAAACGTGCCGGCGGGGTACTGATATTTCCGACGGTGCTGAAGGCCGGTTTTGTGCTTGGCGGTGAGTATGGTGAAGGCGCCCTGCGCGTGGGCGGCAAGACGGTGGACTACTACAGTACGGCGGCAGCTTCGCTCGGCTTTCAGATCGGTGCGCAATCCAAGTCGATCGTCGTGGTGTTCATGAACAGTGAGGCGCTGGAAGATTTCCGCAGCAGCAAAGGCTGGAAAGCGGGTGTGGATGGCTCGGTGGCGCTGGTCGAATGGGGCG
>JBATIF010000244.1:0-8194 GCA_049667605.1 Gammaproteobacteria bacterium | reverse complement strand
AAGGCATGCATCGCGATATGCATGGAGGCACCGATCAGTCCCGCTTTGCTGGCCAACATGGCCCCCAGTACAATGTAGCTCAGTTGGCTGACGGTGGAGTAGGCCAGCCGTGCCTTGAGATTGTCCTTGGTCATCGCAACCATGGATGCGATCAAAATGGTGGCTGCTGCAAACCAGATCAGGCCGCCGGTCACATCATTGGAGAGGATGAAATCACCCCCGAAAATATAGATCGTCACCTTGAGCAGGGTGAAGACACCGGCCTTGACCACGGCTACCGCATGCAACAGCGCACTGACCGGTGTAGGCGCCACCATCGCCGCAGGCAGCCAGCGGTGAAAAGGCATCACGGCGGCCTTGCCGATTCCGAACAGAAACAGCGCATAGAGCAGACCGGCCCAGGCGGGATCGATATGGCCTGCCAGTATCCCGCCCGCCTGGAAATCGATGCGGCCGGTAAGGGACCATGTGACCAGAATTCCCAGCAGGAAGAGGCCGATGGATGTTCCCAGCAAAATGCCGAGATAGGTCCGTCCGCCCTGCCTTGCCTCCGGGGAGCCGGCATGGGTGACCAGTGGATAGGTGGCAAGGGTCAACAGCTCATAGAAGAGAAACAGCGTAACCAGGTTGGCCGCGAAGGCAATCCCCATCGTTGCGGCAATGGATACCGCGAATGCAGCGAAGAATCGTGTCTGATTCTGCTCATGATGACCGCGCATATAGCCGATGGAATAGATCGAGGTAACAACCCACAGCAGCCCGGCAACCAGGGCGAACAGCATTCCCAGTGCTTCGATCTCAAAGGCAATGGCAATGCCCGGCAGCGGCTCCATCAGGCTGAAGGCAAATACCTCTCCATCCATAAACCGGGCAGCGATCATTACCACAAAAATGGCAATCAATGAAGACGTCAGCAGCGTTACCCCCTCTCTGACATCAGGGGTATGGCGGGTAACAATAATACCGGCCGCTCCCACCAGCGGCAGCAGAAGGGTTGTCAGCAGCAGTGTCTCGGCACTCATGGCTTCACCCCCACGAGGACAGCCGCTGCTTTTTCAGCAACCCCGACAGTCAACGTGGTATCCAGGCCAAAATAGAGATTGGCAAACACCAGGGCCCAGGTCGGCACCAGCAGCAACATGGGCGCTTCTGTTACCACTTTTCCCGTTTCTGTGATCGGCCTGAAGTAGAGCGCCTCTATCAGTTTGCCGATATAAACCACGGCCAGCAGAGAACCAAACAAAATAACGGCGACAGAGATCCACGCCGCCTGCTCCAAAGCAGCCGTCACCAGATACCATTTGCTGATAAACCCGGCGGTACCCGGTACTCCGATGAGACTCAGGCCGCCGATAACAATGGCGCCAAATGTCCAGGGCATCGCCCTGCCCAGGCCATGAATCTGATCAATACGGCATACATCGACACGATAGATAATGGCGCCAATCGCCATGAATAGCGCACCTTTCATCAGGGCATGATTGAAAAGATGAATCAATGCGGCTGTGATACCTGCTGCCGATGCAAACCCGATCCCCAGTGCCATATAACCGATTTGTGCCACACTGGAGTAGGCTAGCAACCTTTTGGCATCCGTCTGATAGATGGCATAGATCGAGGCAATGATAATGCCGGCGATACCTGCTGCGACAAACAGTTCATCGGCCGGTGTTCCCAGTGCAAAACCGCCTGGAAAAACCGTAAACAGTATGCGCAGCATCACATAAATGGCTACCTTGGTGGCTGTTGCCGCCAGAAAAACGGTGACCACCGAGGGTGAATAGGTATAGGCATTGGGCAGCCAGAGATGCAGGGGAAACATTGCCAGCTTTAGCGCAATGCCGATCATGATGAAGGCGAAGCCGGTTTCCACTGATCTAAGATGCAGTACGCCGGGCAGAATGGTTGCTACATCCTGCATATTCAGGCTGCCGGTCTGGGAATAGATCAGGCCGACGCCAATCAAATAGAAGGTGGCACCGATCGTACCCATGATCAGGTATTGATAGGCGGCGGTGAGCGCTTGGCGTTTTTTTCCAAGGCTGATCAACGCGTAAGAGGAGAGTGATGATATCTCCAGAAAGACAAAGACGTTGAAGATATCACCGGTCTGAGTGATCCCCAGAAGACCAGTCAAACAGAGCAGCATGGCGCTGTAGAAAAGCGGAATCTTCTCGTCAGGGATCTCCCGCTCCGAGCTGAGCAAGGCATAGGGCAGTGTGATTGCGGCAATAGCGGCTACGATCAAGGCCATATAGGCATTGACCGCATCGATACGGTATTCAATCCCCCAGGGCGGCGCCCAGCCACCCAGTTCGTAACTGATTACCCCCTCATGAACCACCGTCCACAGCTGCATCCCCGCAAGCACGGCACACAAGGCCGCAACCATAAACGCAACCGCCCAGGGCCATCGGCCACGGGGCAATACGGCGACAACGGGCGCAGCAATCAGCGGTACAACCACCAACAACAGGCTGATATGTTCTCCCATTACAGCGAATGATCCAGATTATGAATTTCGTCCTCTTCAATGGAGCCGTAGGACTCCTTGATGCGCACCACCAAAGCCAGCGCCAGCGCGGTCGTTGCCACGCTTACCACGATGGCTGTGAGGATCAACACATGGGGCAGGGGGTTTGAATAGACCTCGACGCCTTCTGCGATAATAGGTGCCGCCCCGCCCTCCACGGTGCCCAGGCTGATATAGAGAAAAAAGACCGAGACCTGGAAGATATTCAGGCCGATAATTTTTTTTATCAGGTTGCCGCGGCTTATCACCGTATAGAGCCCGACCATCATTAAAAAAATCACGACCCAGTAGTTGTAGTGGCCAATAAAGAAATCCATTACTTTCTGGCCCTGCCTGCGAAGGCAAAATAAAGAATCAACATGACCGACGCGACTGTAATTCCCACACCCAGCTCCACCAGCAGAATCCCCAGATGTTGCCCGGCAATCTGATTATTGCCCATAAGCGTGTAATCGAGATAATTACCACCTAACAGCAAGGACACCAACCCAACCCCGGCATAGATCACTACGCCCAGCGCAGCCAGTTTGTGTAACCAGCGTGAGGGGATGATCTTTTCTGCAGCGTCAAGCCCGAACACCAGCGCGTAAAGAATGATCGCGACGCTGAAAATCACCCCGGCCTGAAAGCCGCCACCCGGCCCGAAATCACCATGAAACTGAACATAGAGTGCAAACAGAATAATCAAAGGAATAAGGAATTTTGCAATAACATGCAGGATAAGATTAGGTCTCATCTGGTCTCTCCTCATCCCTGGGCCTGGCCGCCGTTTTTGAACGCCTCCCACCGATCAGCAGCAGCACGGCCACACCTGCGGTATAAACCACCACGACCTCGCCCAGGGTATCAAACCCGCGATAACTCGCCAGTACGGCGGTCACAACATTCGGCACCCCCGTTTCCAGGATTGCGTTGTCGGTGTAGTAGCGCGCAACATGTGTTTGTGCCGGCGCCTCGGGCGCACCAAACCCCGGGATATCCCAGGTGCCATATACCAGTGCCGAACCTGTTATGACCACGACGACTAGCGGCAACCATGGACGGTGGGCCTGCGGCGCCTCTGCGTAGAAGGATTTTTGTGTACTTTTGACCAATGCCAGGGTGGCCAACATCAATACCGTCGAGATTCCCGCACCCACTGCCGCCTCGGTAAAAGCCACATCGGGTGCATCCATAACCACAAACAGACCGGCTGACAGCAAACTGAAAATTCCGAAAAGCATGACGATGGCAAACAGGTTTGTCAGGCGCAAGATAGCTACCGCTGTGATCGCCAAAAAAGCCAGCAAAGTGACATTGATAACAATATCAATCATGATTCGACCTCAGGTTCATCGCTATCCAGCCCGGGTTGCAGACCACTGTGCAGCGCCGCGTTTGCCAGTGCGTGGGAAGCGGTCGGGCTGGTAAAAAAGAGGAACACGAAAATCAAGGTCAATTTAAATGCGGCGAGACTTAAGCCGGCCTGCAGCCCAAGGCCCAGCAGGATCAACATGGCGCAAAGAGTATCGGTTATTCCGGCAGCGTGCAGGCGGCTGTAAAACTCGGGGAAGCGGTGGATACCGATGCCGCCAACGATACCCAGCGCCCCGCCGGTCAACAGACAGATCCAACTGAGGATATCGATAATCATTCCGGCTCTCCCTTAATTGGCTTCGTTCTCATCGCTGTCGGAGGAGTGAAAATCGCCACGGGTGACCAGCTTTAGTGCTGCGACGACACTTATGAAATTGATCAAAGCATAGACCAGCGCAATATCCAGCAGATCACCTCTGCCGGAGATAAACGCCAAAACTGCGATCAGCAGCACCGTCTTGGTGCCAAACATGTTAACCGCCGCAATGCGATCATAGGTCGTAGGCCCGGCAAGGGCGCGCGCGAGGGCCAATCCCATCGTCACAAGGATCGCCAGTGAAGCTGCGGTAAACACTATTTGTCGAACATCCGCTTGGAGATCTCTTCCGACATGGCACCTGTGGCAAGCTCGCTGGCCGCCTCCTCGCTGAGCGCATGAACGGTGAGATTGTCTTTCGATAACTTGATCGTGACCGTGCCGGGGGTCAAGGTGATGGAATTAGCGTAAATCACCGCCCCTAGATCGGTTTCCTGTGACTGCGGGATTTCGATCATCTGCGGGCTGATCGGCATCTCTCTCCAACTCAGGATGCGTTTAACAACATCGATGTTTGCCTTTACGATCTCTCTGAGTATATAGACAAAAAAGCCGGGGAATCTCGACGAGAGATGCAGCGGATAGCTTTCATGATCGATAACATTCATCCGCCGTGACAAGAAAACCGTGAGCGCAACAGATACCACCCCCAAACCCAGCAGCAGAGGTTCCAGATGTCCCGAGAGCAAGATCCAGAACAAAAACAGTAGTACGAAAAAGCTGAAAGATTTCATCTCGATGGTCTAGTGTGTCCAATGTCGATTTGCATGAAAAATTGCCCTGCCTGTCTGCCGGATTATGGCCTGATTTCATCTTCTTTTTCCAGTTGTTCTGTTCTCCTGTTGTTGAGAACTGGAGTGTCTGAAGCGGTAACTGTCATTACCGGTTTCGATGATATGACAGGGATGGGGGAACCAATCCAGTAAGGCGGTTGTGGAAACCCCGGTATACAACACCTTTCTGCGTGATGAGGAGGTCAAAGAGGTGTTACCCGCATTTAATGCACTTCATCCGCTGGGGCGCAATGGACAAGCGCAGGATGTGACCTCGGCAATCCGTTTTTTTGGCGGGTGCCCAGCCAGATTGAATAACCGGTACGGTATTGCCCGTAGATGGTGGTGTCACCGTGGGTCAGCAAAACGCTACAGTCCAGGAGAGATTCACGTGGATATCAAACGAACCTCGATCTTGAGTAAGTTGTTGCCTTGCCAGAAACCCGGTCAATCTGTTGCAATTGTGCTAAAGGCCGGGATCGGCGGTCTCTGCTCGCACTGGCTGGCATTAACAAGACTCGGATGCTTAATTGATCGCCCATATAAACCTTGCAAATACGGAGTATGGATCCTAAAATACAAGGTATGTTAGAGCGCCAAATTACAGAGAGACTGCAAGCAACGATCGCACAGGTGCCAGCAGTCGCTTTGCTGGGCGCGCGGCAGGTCGGCAAGACGACACTTGCAAAAACCATTGCGAAAGACATCGACTCAATTTACCTCGATTTGGAAGCCCCCGAGGATTTGCTGAAGCTCAGCGACCCCAGCAGTTTTTTAAGTGGTCATGCCGATAAGCTGGTTATTCTGGATGAAATACAGCGAAGCCCGGAATTGTTCTCCGTGCTACGGGGTCTGATTGACAAAAACCGGGAGCAGGGTCGTAGAGCAGGTCAGTTTTTGCTGCTTGGATCGGCATCAATGGATTTGATGCGTCAGTCTTCGGAAAGCCTGGCAGGTCGGATTAGTTATATCGAAATGAGTGGTCTGAACCTGACAGAGATTGATCGTAACCAACAGGATCGGCAGACCCTTTGGCTGCGGGGGGGGTTTCCGGACAGCTATCTGGCAACAGATGATGACTTGGCCATGGGCTGGCTGGAAAATCTGGTTCGCACTTATCTTGAGCGTGACGTCCCGCAAATGGGCTTCCGTGTTCCCGCAGCAAGGTTGCGCCGACTGTGGACGATGTTGGCACATTTGCAAGGTGAAACTATTAACTATTCCAAGCTGGCTTCGAACCTGGAAGTCGATGCTAAGACGGTAAGTAACTACATTGATATTCTGACGGATCTTTTGCTGGTCAGACGCCTTGAGCCCTGGCACACCAACGTCAAGAAGCGATTAGTGAAATCACCCCGTTATTACGTCCGTGACAGCGGCATTCTGCACCGCTTGCTAGGTATCAACAGTTACGATGAGTTGCTGTCTAATCCTGTTTTGGGTAAGAGTTGGGAAGGCTTTGCCGTTGAAAATATTCTTTCGGTCCTGCCAAGTCGTGCAGAAACCTACTTTTACAGAACAGCCGCCGGAGCCGAGGTCGATCTGGTCATCAAGATGCCATCGTCTGAAATCTGGGCCATAGAGATCAAGCATGGCGTTGCCCCCAAATTCGGCAAGCACTATAGCCAAACCTGTGTTGATGTTGGCGCAACGCATAAATACATCCTTTACGGTGGTGACGATGAGTTTCCTGTGGGTAATGATGTGAGAATCATTTCTCTGTCAGGGCTTATGGCAAGACTTCATTCAGGCTGATCTTTTATAATTTCTGAACATGGTATTTTTCATGGTATTAGTGTTGTGATAACATTGTAAAGATATGAAAATAAACATAAATGTTCGGTTGTTAATGATCGAGTGGGAATAGCCGATTGCATCACGGCAGTTGCCCGGCATGAATGCGCCATCACAGCAAGTGATTGACCGGAACTGGATGCAGCAGGCGCTGGGCCTTGCGGGCAGGGCGCAGGCAGGCGGCGAGGTACCTGTCGGTGCAGTGCTGGTAAAGGACGGCGCGCTGCTTGCCGAGGGCTGGAACCAGCCGATCGCCGGCCATGACCCGACGGCCCATGCCGAGGTGATGGCACTGCGCGCGACCGGGCGCACCCTGCAAAACTACCGTTTCAGCGGCAGCACCCTCTACGTCACGCTGGAACCCTGCCTGATGTGTGTCGGCGCCATGGTGCATGCACGTGTCGCAAGGCTGGTATTTGGCGCCCATGACCCGAAAAGCGGGGCCGTTGAGAGTGTTTGCCGCGGGTTTGAGCTGCCGGGCCTGAACCACCGGGTCGAAGTGACCGGGGGAATGCTGGCAGAGGAGTGCGGCGACCTGCTCAGGGCTTTCTTTCACGCCCGCAGAGGCTAGAATGGGTCTATGAGATCAATAGTCTGCCTGTTGGCACTTTGCCTGCTGCTGTCACAGCCCGCGGCCGCGGTTGAGGCGCGCGAGCCGCCGGGCCCTGCCAAAACGTATCCCCCGGCGACGGTCGAGATGAAATTGCAGCGCGTCTCCGAACATGTCTGGCTCGCGCAGGGTGTCGCCGGCGTGGCAACCGATAACCAGGGTTTTATCTCGAATGCCGGCGTGATCGTCACGGGTGCCGGTGTGGTGGTGTTCGATGCGCTGGGCTCCCCGTCGCTGGCCCAGTTGTTGCTTGCAAAAATCAGGGCCATCACCAGCGAGCCGGTGGTGCGCGTGATCGTCAGCCACTATCACGCCGATCATATCTACGGCCTGCAGATGTTCGAAGACCTCGATGCCGATATCCTTGCGCCCGCCGGTGCGGATATCTACCTGGCATCGGCTAACGCAAAAGAGCGCCTCGATGAGCGCCGCTTTACGCTCGATCCCTGGGTCAATGAGGATACCCGGCTGGTCTACCCGGACCAGTACCTGAAACAGGGCAAAAAATTCCGTCTCGGTGATGTCGACTTCGTGGTGACGGTTCTCGGCAACGCGCATTCAGATGGCGACCTCACGCTTTACGTGGAACCCGACCGGGTACTGTTTTCCGGGGACATCATTTTCGAGGGCCGCCTGCCCTTTCTCGGCGACGCCAACACACGCCGCTGGGTAGAGGTGCTTGAGCGCATGGAACGGGAAAAGCTGGTTGCGCTGGTGCCGGGGCATGGAGGGGTGGCAAAGGACCCAAACGAGGCCATCGGGCTGACGCGCCGTTACCTGGTCTTCCTGCGCGAAAAAATGAAACTTGCCGT
>JBATIF010000243.1:0-4262 GCA_049667605.1 Gammaproteobacteria bacterium | reverse complement strand
ATACATCACCATCTATTATGTCTCCGGTGGCGACACGGACCTCGGTGCTGCCTACATGGGCTTGTATGGAACAGTGACGACGGTTGCGACCCTGTCTGCCATCGCCGCAGTGTCCTGGGTTTCCACCAGGATTGGCAAACGCAGGACCTTCATCATTGCAACCTCGGTCACCTTGTTCGGGTGTTTGTTGAAGTGGTTTTGCTACGATCCAATTATCCAGTGGAAGGTGCTTATTCCTGCACCGTTTATTGCCGTGGGCATGGGGGCGCTGTTTACCCTGATGGGTTCGATGGTTGCCGATGTCTGCGATATAGATGAGCTTGAAACCGGGCACCGCCGCGAAGGTATGTTTGGATCGATCTACTGGTGGGTGGTGAAACTGGGCATGGCCCTGGCATTCGGTCTTTCCGGCGTCCTGCTCAATGCAACCGGCTTTGATGTCGAAATGGTCGGTGCACAAAGCTCGGATACTTTTTTCTGGATGAGGGTGTGCGATGTGTTGATTCCGACAGTTGCCGCCATAATCGCAATCAGTGCGGTCGCGTCATTCAAGATTACCGAAGAAGTGTCATACGAGGTTCGCCAGGCCCTCGAGAAACGGCGTGGCAAACCAATTGTGTCCGATGAAGATCTGCAACCCGATGCGATTCCAGCCTGAATGAGACCGAACATGCTACAGGACATATGCTGCCGGGTACGAAGCCGGCAATATTCTTCAACCGGCTTTGCAAACAGGTGTCAGGAACAATGAGCAAATCGACGCTCTGCCGCTTGCTGGGATGTGCAGGTTTGCTGTTACTGGTTAACGGGTGTGACTATTTTGATGAAGTCGTCAGTAAGGACGTGAAGACGATCAACATCACCATGGTGGCAAAAAGCAACACCAACCCGGTTTTTCTGTCTGCAAAGCTTGGGGCCGAGGCTGCAGCGAAGGATTTATCCGATAAATACAAAATGATCGACGTTACTGTCGATTGGCGTACCCCGTCAGTGGAGGATGCGAAGTCACAGGCGCAGCGAATTCTTGAAGCAGTCGATGAAGGGACGGATGCGATCATGGTGTCATGCTCGAATGATGAAATTCTTCAGCGCGCTATCAATCGGGCGGTTGAACGTGGCGTGCCGGTTATGACGTTTGACAGTGATGCGCCAAACTCGAAACGCTTTGCATTCTACGGGGCAAATGATATCGAGCTCGGTGAAGATGTCATGAATCAGCTGGCCAAACTCATGGGTAACAAGGGACGGATTGCCATCCTGGCGGGTAACGCTGGCGCTTTGAACCTGCAAAAGCGCGTTGCAGGTGTTAAAAAAGCTGCGGCAAGCTACCCGGAAATAGAAATCGTCGGCGTGTTCAATCACCCTGAAACGGCAGGGCAGGCTGCTGCCGAGGTGTTGCGGGTCAACCAGGCCTATCCGGACCTGGACGGCTGGGCAATGGTCGGTGGCTGGGCGTTTTTCAGTGACGCACTGATGGACAAGATCGATCCTGAAAAATTAAAGATAGTCGCGGTGGACGCGTTGCCGGCCCAGCTACCCTATGTAGAGAAAGGCATCGTTCCGGTTCTGCTTGGACAACCGACTTTCAGGTGGGGAAAAACCTCGGTAGAGAAAATTATCGACAAAATACACCTGGACAAAGAGGTAGATGAAATAAATCATTTAAAGCTGATTCCGGTGTCGAGGGCCAATCTCGGTGGCTGGGCGAGGCAGCTCAGGGCGTGGGGTTACGAGGATGTGCCCGCAGAATACCTGACCTATGTAGCGGATGATTAGACAAGTAATCCACCGGGTACAAAATTAATTGTAACAGTGTAAACATTCTGTATTAATGTGGAATAAAACATGAACATCATCAAACACGTTCTTTATGCTACGGATGATTCGGAAGATGCGCTGGAAGCCTATCAGTATGCGCTGAGTCTTGCCGAGCACTATAAAGCACGATTGACACTGCTCCACGTGGTGCCGGAGAGCAGCGATTTATCTGTATTCGATATCAATATGGGGAGATCGACCAGTGAAAGGAAGTGGCTGGAGGCAAAGCGGGAGTATTTGCAAGGCACCCGGGATGCCTATTGCAAAAAAATCAGGGAGGAATATGGAAATGATTATGCTGGTGCTGATGAGGTTGTAGTTGAACTGGGTATACCGGCAAAAGTAATTTTACTTGTTGCTGATGACAAAAACTGCGATTTCATCGTGATGGGAATGAGAGGCAAGGGCAGAACACTCGGTGATGCAATCCTGGGCGATACGGTGCGGCGGGTGCTGCATCGCTCGAAGGTACCGGTGCTGGTTGTTCGTCCTTACGATGAACCTGTGCAAAAAGATGAAAACGTCTGAGCTGAAATTAATCATGGTGCTTTCTATACTGGTAAGCGGTTGTTCCCGCGATAATAATGACGATGCTGCAATGCGTGCGTTCACGGATATCAATTATCAATTAACCAATAGTACGGAAGTCCTGCTTACCTCGGAAGGCGGAGACAAAATTGCCAATAAGGAAAATGTATCCTTCAGGGAAGGGCATGCGCACGGAAACATGGTCATCATTCGGCCGGATATCGTCAAGCAGACCATCGACGGGATCGGCACGTCGTTTACCGAGTCGTCTGCCTTTGTCCTTGCACACCTGGATAAAGACAAAAGACTCGAAGTAATGGATAAAATATATGGTGAACAAGGCGCCAATTTTACCCTGGCGAGAACGCCGATCGGCGCCACCGACTTTTCTGTCGAGGGTCACTATTCCTATGACGATGTCGATGGTGACGACAAGCTCGAGCACTTCAGCCTGGCGCCTGATAAAGACGGTTTCCAGGTAAAAGATTACCCGGGCATAAGGGATTCCAGCTATGACCTGCTGCCAATGATCAAGGAAGCGAATGCAATAAAAAGCAGGCAAAAAGACGCTGATATGACAATCATTGCCTCGGCCTGGACGGCGCCGGCATGGATGAAAGATATCGAGGCGTGGCATATTCCTGGAGCGCCTGATAACGACTGGCAGGGGACCGGCGGGGAATTGAAAAAAGAATACATACCGGTCTATGCGGATTACATTACCAGATACCTCGACGCCTATAAACGCGAGGGGGTGGATATCTGGGGCCTGACCCCGGTAAACGAACCCGAGGGTAATAATGGACAATGGGAAAGCATGCATTTCACCCCGGAGTCGCAAAATGATTTTGTAAAGAACCATCTGGGACCAAAACTGCAGGCAAGTAATAACGGCGACGTCAAGCTGCTGGTTTATGACCAGAACAGGGATCGCATGGAGCTCTGGACTGATGTAATCTTTGCAGATACTGAGACTGCAAAGTACGTCCATGGTGTCGCGGTACACTGGTATGCAAGTACTTTCAAAGTATACGAAGAAACATTTGACAGGGTTCATGACAGGTTTCCGGAGTTTTCGATTATCCATACAGAGGGGACCATCGATGACCTCGGCAAGCCCGCCCCGGGCGGTATACTCGACCCGGTCCGCTTCAAGGAAAGCGACTGGTTTGATAATGACGCGTTCTGGTGGAATGCCAACGCCACGGACTGGGCGTATACAGCTACCTGGCCTGGTGTCATTGCTGAAGATCACCCCGTTTATACGCCGGTACACCGTTATGCAAGAAATATTATTGTCAGCCTTAATCACTGGCTATCGGGCTGGATCGACTGGAACATTGTTCTCGACCAGGATGGCGGGCCCAACCATGTCGGGAATTTTTGTGGCGCGCCCATCATGATCGATGTGGCAACCCGGAAGGTATATTACACGCCGGTTTATTATGTGCTTGCACAGTTCAGCCGGACAATACGGCCGGGGGACAAGGCCGTTCAGGCGTATAAATATCTCGATGGCCTTGAAGATGATGCCTTGCATGCAAGCGCCACGATTAATTCTGACAGCCTGTTGTCTGTTCAGTTATTGAATACAACCAAAAAACCGGTCAGTTACATGCTGCAGATCGGCAAGCAATATGCGCAAGTCGATATTGATGCGAATGCCCTGCAAACCGTGCGCGTTCAATTGTAAACGGTATACGAACAGGCCTGGTATGAAATACATTTATACTCGAGCAGTAATGACAAATGCAGTGATGATGGCAAACATATTTGTGATTCTCAATATTACAATCTTTGGAAACAAGAGGTGGGCACTATGACGGCTTTAAGCTTGTTCAGGGTAATGAAGAAAGCATGCGGTGTTTTGACAATCCTTATGGCTTTTTACGTGCCGTTCATAAGCCAGGCGCAGG
>JBATIF010000242.1:0-4193 GCA_049667605.1 Gammaproteobacteria bacterium | reverse complement strand
GGGTCCGTGTTTCTGTTTAGGAATCGATCATTGCATACTTTATACTACACGGCCTGATCGAGGTTAATAGCAACGTTTTAATCGATGAATATCCTGCTCAGTAACGATGACGGCTACCAGGCCCGGGGCCTGCAGGCGCTGGCCACCGCCATGGCAGAGATTGCTTCCATTCACGTGGTGGCGCCCGAGCGTGACCGCAGCGGTGCCAGTAATTCCCTGACCCTGGACAGCCCGTTGCGGGCGCATGTCGGGGGTAACGGTTTTACCTTTGTCGACGGCACGCCCACGGATTGTGTCCACCTGGCCATTACCGGCCTGCTGGAGCATGAACCGGACATGGTCGTCGCCGGTATCAATGCGGGCGCCAATATGGGTGATGACGTGTTGTATTCGGGCACGGTTGCCGCCGCCATGGAAGGGCGTTTTCTCGGTTTTCCCGCGATTGCCGTGTCCCTTGCCAGCAACGGCAGGCCAACCCACTATGAAACTGCTGCCCGGGTTGCGGTCGACCTGGTCAGGCGGGTGATGGCCGGGGCACTGCCGGCAGATACCATTTTGAATGTAAATGTCCCGGACCTGCCGTGGGAGCAGGTCAAGGGTATCCAGGCAACGCGACTTGGCCACCGCCACAAGTCAGAGCCGGTCATAGAAGAAGTTGATCCACGCGGACGCACCGTTTACTGGGTCGGGCCGGCAGGCACCGAGCAGGATGCCGGTCCGGGAACCGACTTTCATGCCATACGCACCGGACACGTGTCGGTGACACCGCTGGATGTGGACCTGACACGTTATGATGCGCTTGACGGAATTGCCGGCTGGCTGGTTGAGTAAACGCGGAAGCCTGACATGAATACACACAACCGTGGCATCGGCATGACCTCGCAGCGCACGCGTGACCGCCTGGTGGATCGCCTGCGCGATGAAGGCATCCGTAATGAGGCGGTGCTCGATGTTATCCGCAATACGCCACGCCACCTGTTTGTCGATGAGGCGCTGGCCAGCCGTGCCTATGAAGATACCGCCTTGCCGATAGGTTATAACCAGACAATTTCACAGCCCTACATAGTCGCTGTCATGACAGACCTGATCATCAGTAACAAGCCGAAAAAGGTACTCGAGATCGGCACCGGTTCCGGGTACCAGGCGGCCGTGCTGGCGCCGCTGGTCGAAAAAATCTATAGCGTTGAACGAATCGCGCCGCTCGCAAAACAGGCGCGCCAGCGTTTTCGCCAGCTGGGAATCAGGAATGTGCGCGCCAGTTATTCGGATGGCACGGAAGGCCTGCCGGAATTTGCACCCTACGATGCCATTATTAGCACCGCTGCTTCGAAACAGATTCCACAGGCTTTGATGGAACAGCTGTCGGAGCACGGCGGGCGACTGATTATACCGCTGGGCGGGCCTGGCAAGCAGACGCTGACGCTGGTGACGCGCCGGGGAGACAGCTATGAGCAGGAAGGTCTCGACCCGGTTGTGTTCGTTCCCCTGCTGACCGGCCAGGCCTGATGCCGATATTCACCAGCCTGTATGACAAGTGCATGGCATGGGCGCGTCATCGGCATGCGCTGTGGTATTTGTCCGCCCTGAGTTTCGCGGAGTCCTCGTTTTTTCCGGTTCCCCCGGATGTCATGCTGGCGCCCATGAGCATGGCAAGACCGGATCGCGCCATGCGTTACGCAGCGTTGACCACACTTATGTCGGTTCTCGGCGGATTGTTTGGCTATTTCATCGGGGTATTTGTCTTCGAAGTTTTCGAACCCTGGTTACAGCAGTCCCACTATTGGGAAAAATATTTACATGCGAAGGCGCTGTTCCGGGAATGGGGTTTCTGGGCCATCCTGATTGCCGGTTTTTCCCCGATCCCCTACAAGATCTTTACCATCACGGCAGGAACGCTGGGGATGAGTCTGCCCCTGTTTGTTATCGGCTCATTCGTCGGACGGGGCGGGCGTTTCTTCCTGGTGGCCGGTTTGCTGGCATGGGGCGGGCCGACCATGGAGAAAAATCTCAGGCGCTATGTTGAACGGATTGGATGGTTTGTGGTCATTCTCGCTGTACTGGCCTTTCTTTATTTTCGTCACTGATGTCAAGCAGGACAATAATTCTTTCAACCTGTCTGTTTTCCCTGGCGTTGGCAGCCTGCGGCGACCGTTCGATCCGCGCCCCGGTTTCCTCGCGTGGCCACGATAACCAGCCACAGCCGAGCGCAGCTGCAAGAACCATCCCGGCAAAGATCGTCAGCCGTTATCAGGCAGGCAAGGACGGCATTTACGTGGTGCAGCGCGACGATACGCTGTCCACCATCGCCCGGCGACATGGTATGGGATACAAACAACTTGCAAGCATCAACGGCATTCCCTCTCCATACAAAATTCGTGTGGGGCAGCGCCTCAGGCTCAAGCCCGGGCCCGGCGCTGTCGTATCTGCTGCATCCGTGCCAACTGCCGGGAAAGCCCGGCCCGCGGCCGCCACGGCAAAGGCGCCAACAAAGACCGTGAAACAGCCGCTGGCTGCCAAAGCCAGCGAGGTGATCGAATTCGACGGTAAATGGCAATGGCCGACACGCGGTCGCCTGCTGCGGGGCCACAAGCCGAATGAACCCGGCAAGAAGGGTATATATATAGGCGGACACTCCGGCCAGCCGGTAAAGGCTGCCGCCAACGGGAAAGTCGTCTATGTCGGGAGTGGACTTGTCGGCTACGGCAGGCTTATTATCATCAGACACAATGAAAATTTGCTGAGTACCTACGGACACAACAGCGAATTGCTGGTCGCAGAAGGTGAATACGTCAAGGCAGGCCAGATGATTGCAAAGATGGGCAGCAGCGGTACCGGTCGCAACGATTTGTATTTTGAAATCCGTAAAGACGGCAAGCCGGTCAACCCGTCTGCCTACCTGCCAAAGAAAAACTGACCCGGATTGCACCAGCCTCAAGCAGGCCAGTACCCATGGCCATAAACAGGAAAGTGACAGTTGGGGAAGCCAGTGGTTAAACGCAAGGGTTCCGGGAAAGAGAATAATAAACACCAGGCTGCCACTGCAAAAAAGGCACCAGGGCGCGAGCCTGTCAGGCGTGAAAAGCCTGTCATGCAGCCAGATGACGTCATCCTGGGAACAAGTTCCCCCGACAAGGCCTCGGAAAGTCACGATCCCACCCGGCTCTACCTGAACGAAATCGGAGCCTCTCCCTTGCTCACCGCAGAGGAGGAGGTCATGTACTCGCGCCAGGCGCAGGCCGGTGATGAAGAGTCGCGCAAGCATATGATCGAAAGCAACCTGCGCCTGGTCGTCAAGATTGCGCGCCGTTACATGAACCGTGGCCTCGCTTTTCTGGACCTGATAGAGGAAGGCAATCTCGGGCTGATACGCGCGGTCGAGAAATTCGACCCTGAACGGGGTTTTCGTTTCTCGACCTATGCGACCTGGTGGATCCGTCAAACCATTGAACGTGCCATCATGAACCAGTCGCGCACCATCCGTTTGCCGATCCACGTGGTCAAGGAAATCAACACCTACTTGCGCGCCGCGCGCAGCCTTGCCCAGGAGCTCGATCATGAACCCAGCGCGGAAGAAATCGCCACCTTGCTGAACAAGCCGATCGATGATGTCGAGCGCATGCTCGGCCTGAATGAACGCACGACTTCCACAGACAATAATATTACTGGAGACTCCAGTACCACTCTGCTGGAAACAATCGCCGATGAAAGTGTCCGCGACCCTGCGGAAAGCCTGCAGGAGGAGGCGGTTCACAACAATCTCGAGGACTGCCTGTCACAGTTGACCGACAAGCAGCGCGCCGTTGTCGAGCGCCGCTTTGGCCTGCATGGCTACAGTCCCTCCACCCTGGAGGAGGTCGGCCGGGAGATCGGCGTCACCCGTGAGCGCGTTCGCCAGATCCAGATGGATGCGCTGAAAAAACTGAAACGCATCCTCGAGCAGGACGGCTTCTCGGTAGAGGCGCTGCTGAAGTAAGTCGGGAAGGCGAAGTGAGGAGTTAGAGGTGAGAAGTTAGAAGTGAGAGGTGAGAAGTGAGTAGTGAGAGGTGAGAGGTGAGAGGTGATAAGTGAGAAGTTAGAAGTGAGAAGTGAGAAGTTAGAAGTGAGAGGTGAGAAGTTAGAAGTGAGAGGTGAGAAGTGAGAAGTGAGAAGTGAGAGGTGAGAGGTGAGAGGGGAGAGGTGAGAGGTGAGAGGGG
>JBATIF010000241.1:0-5477 GCA_049667605.1 Gammaproteobacteria bacterium | reverse complement strand
GTACATCCACAAGGCCACGCTGGGCACTGATATCCAGCTCCTTCTGAAAACTGTCCCGGCCGTAATCTTCGGTCGCGGCGCCTACTGAACTGCTGAGAGGTAACTCCCTATGCAAGCCGTTATTTTTGCCGATCGTCGAGGCCTGGAACTGGCACCTCTGTGTGACACATGCTGCCCCGCCCTTCTGCCCGTCGCCAACAAACCGGTGCTTCAGTACACCATCGAGGATATCGCTGCTGCGGGAATCGACGAAATCCTGCTCGTGGTTTCCGACGACGCCGACCGGATAGAAAAATATTTCGCCACAGGCTCAATGTGGGGAGTGAAGATTCGTTATCTGCTGTCTCGCGGCGAAGAGACCCCGGATAATCTTCTCTTGCGGCATAGCTCACTGCTCAAGCCACCTTTCATCGCCGCCCGCGGTGATATGTTGCGGTCATCGTCTTGCAAGGCCTTCATGGAAGCCAGTACTGCATACGATGCAGCCATCGTAAATACCCACATCGATCTGCACAGCGCAGGACTCTGCCTGGTCCGCGAATGGCCTGCACGGCTGCCTGCAGTAGCCTGGCCGCAGCGTCTGACAATTAGTGAACTGACAGCTGCCGTCGAGTTGCAAACGGGTGTCTTTTCAGCGCTTGTCAGCCTGAACGATTTTTATAGCGTCTCGCTGGAGATTGTCAGAAATCCGCCAAAGAATCTGGACCAGCCCGGTCGTTATCTCAAGGCGGGCCTCAAGGTCGAACGCCTGAGCCAGATTCATCCTGTCAGTCACACGACCGGCAACGTCCTCGTCGGTGAAAACACATCGGTCCACCCCAGCACGCGACTCTCGGGACCGAGCATCATCGGCCACAACTGCTATCTCGATCGCGGCGTGGAAATCAGCAACTCCGTGGTTATGCCCGGTACCTATGTGGGCGAAAACCTGCACGTGGAAAATGCCATCGTCGCAGGCAGCACCCTGATTCGTATCGACCGGGGAACCCTGGTCCCGATTCCCGACCCGATGCTGCTATCGGATATGGAGGGAGAGCTCTCGTCGATGGTACGACAGTGGCCCGAGTGCATGGTGGCTGCAGTATTACTGCTGCTGTCCACACCGCTCATTCCGCTTGCCTTGTTGTTATCGCTATTCAGTTCACCCACACGGCCGCTGAGCAGGCAGCAGTTCGTCAGCAACCGCTACGCAACCGACATCGATGGCAAACATCGCAGGGTGGTGACGGGCCTGGTATTTGCAACCCGGGTTCCGCTGCTGCGCAGCCTGCCCCTGCTGTGGCTGGTGATTAAAGGAGATCTGCGTCTGTTTGGTTCGACACCCTTGTCGCCGCAACGCATGAACACACTGAATGCGAGTTGGGATCTCCGCGGGAAGTCTCCATCATCCGGCCTGCTTGGTCCCGCACAACTGTTGTTGTCCGAGCAAGCCCCCGAGGAAGAGATCCGTCTCACCGAGATTGATTTCGTCGCCAACTCCGGCTGTTACACCCTGCTTGCACGCCTCGTACGGGCTGCGTCCCTGTTATTCAGCACGCGGACCTGGCGGCCTGTCCACCATAATCCCCTGGGGGCATAAGATGTCAACCGTATCGGCAGTTGCCATAGAAAACAGCGCGCCTGAAAACGCCTCAAACCTGACCAGCCGCAAGCTGTCGGGAACAGCCTTGAGCGCATTGCTGGCGCGCACTCTGGGCCCCGCCAGCTCTTTCCTGCTGGCCCTGCTTCTGGCGCGTGCACTTGGCGCGAAAGGCTCGGGGACCTTTTTTGTCAGCCTCACGCTGGTGACTGCTGGTGCGATCTTCGCAAAATTCGGTCTTGAAACGGCCTTGCAACGTTTTGTCGGAGCAGCCAGCGGACGTGGCGAGATTTCGGTCGTAGCGGGCATTTATCGCCAGGCCTTGTGGATCTGCTCCGTGCTGTCGGTAGCCATCTCCGCGCTCTGCATCGGCTTCGCGGGACCTGTTGCAGAACTGCTGTTTCATGATCTGTCGCAAGCCGGTCTGATCCGGCTATTGGCAATCGCCATTGTCCCCTTCAGCCTGCTGGGTATTCACGCCGCCATGCTCAAGGCCATCGGCAAACCGGCGTGGGGTGGATTCTTCGAAGCAGCGGCATGGCCGACGCTAACGGTCTCACTGGCGGCCATTACCCTTTTGTATAGACCGTTGACCGCAGATACCATGGCCGCCGCCTACCTGCTGGCCGGTGTTCTCGCCACTGCCTTCGGCTACGCGGTACTGAAACGCAGCCTGCCAGGTGTCACCCCTGCCAGGCCAATAGCAGCTCGACAACTGTGCGCCAGTTGTCTGCCGCTTACCGGCATCGAGGTAATCAATTACGCCTTATTGTGGGCGCCCTTTCTGCTGCTTCCCATGCTGTCCGATTCAAGCGAAGCCGGCCTGTACAACGTCTGTCACCGGCTTGCCGCTCAACTCGGGCTGCTCATGATCGTGTTCGCCTCCATTACCGCACCCCGCTTTGCCGCTCACTCCCAACAGGGCGACAACGCGGCGCTGGCAAAACTGGCTGGGCAAAGCACACGCACCATGCTGCTGTTCGGACTGCCGCCTGCAATACTTTTACTGGTATGGAGTGAACAGATCCTGGGGCTTTTCGGCAGCGAGTTTTCCGCTGCCGCGCAGACGCTGCGCATCCTGGTGTTCGCACAACTGATCAACCTGGCGACCGGTCCGGTGGGCTACCTGCTGGCGATGACAGGATACGAGCGCTTGTTGCGTAATGTGCTGATCGCAACCGCGCTCATCAGCATTTGCCTGTCGCTGCTTCTGATACCCGCCTATGGCGCGGCCGGTGCCGCCTGGTCGGTTGCGTTGCCGATGATTATTCATAACCTGGCTTGCTGTCTGCTGGCGGCCAGACGTCTCAACCTGCCTTTTATCTTGTTATTTTCCCGCTAAGGGATGGAGGATCCGACATGAATTACCGTCCTGTTTTTATCGCCGGCTGCGACCGCAGCGGCACCACCCTCCTTGGAGACTTGCTGGGCAACACACAGTGGACCATCACCACGCCTGAATCCCAGTTCATCCATGACCTGGTGATCCAGATGCAGCTCGGCAGCTTCAAGAGCCCCGAGGCAGCGGCTGCCTGGCTGCTCGATCATTTCCGCTATGTCGCCTGGAACCTGGCACTGGACCTGGGCCAGCTGGCGGATCTGATTGACCTTGATAATCCGCGCGCGACCGTGGAAAACGTGATCGCCCGCTATGTCCAAAAGACCTATCCCGGCAAAGACAGGGCAGACGTCTGGGTCGACCACACGCCGGACAATTTCAAGTATCAACCGATTCTCAAGAGCCTGTTCCCCGAGGCAAGGTTCATCCATATCGTTCGTGATGGTCGTGCCGTATGCGCCTCCATCAAGCATCTGGACTGGGGCCCCAACAATGCCTACATGGCTTCCCGGCACTGGGCTGCCAGACTGCAGGAGGCCTTCAGCGTAGAGGTAGCCGAGGGCAAAAACTGCCTGCGTATTCGCTTTGAGGATCTGCTCGCGGATCCGGCTGGCATGCTGGCACAGCTATGCGAGTTCATCGATATCCCCTTCGATTCGTCGATGCTCAGCGGCGGCGGCCTGATTGTTCCCGGATTCACCCGTGAACAACACAGCCTGGTCGGGAAACCACCACAGGCCTCACGTGCAAACCAGTGGCGTCAGCAGCTTGGTGATGCCGAAATACGCGACTTCGAGAGTTACCCGCTGGCACACAGCCTGCTCGCAGGAATGGGTTATCAACCCTGCTTCGACGAGCCGCAGACCCTCTCCAGCTTCCATGTCCTCGGGCGCTATTGCCATGAGTTCATCTACTACCTGCTGCACAGAAGACATCATCGTCGCATGGAAGCCCGCACCGTTTCTGCCCATCGACAAAGCCTGAACAGCTTGCATGGAAACAGGATGGAACAACAGGTGACCTGCAAGGACAAGGTCTTGCTCACATCTATACAAACCTCTCAGCAACGCTGAGTCACACGGAGATACCAATTATGCAAACAATTCTGGTCGCAGGCGGCGCCGGGTATATCGGATCGCACATGGTCAAGGCCCTGGCCCTGGCGGGCTACCGGCCCATCACGCTGGACAATCTCTCCACCGGCTTTGCCGACGCCGTGCAGTATGGTGAACTGGTAAGCGGGTCGATGGGTGACCGCACATTACTCGATAGACTCTTCAGTGAAACGAAGATCGATGCGGTTATGCATTTTGCCGCCTACAGCCAGGTCGGCGAGTCGGTCAGCGACCCCGCCAGGTACTACCGTAACAATGTAGCTCACACCCAGATCCTGCTCGATGCCATGCTAAGCCACAACATCAGGCATCTCGTGTTCTCCTCCACGGCAGCCGTATACGGTAACCCAAGACAGGTACCACTGGATGAAGCGCACCCGAAAGATCCGATCAATCCCTACGGCAGGACCAAGTGGATGATCGAGCAAATGCTGGCTGACTACGACGCGGCCTATGGCCTGCGTTCGATCGCCCTGCGTTACTTCAACGCCGCCGGTGCGGATGCCGATGCAGAACTGGGTGAAAGACACGACCCTGAAACCCATCTGATCCCGTTGGTGTTGCAGGCCGGCCTGGGGAAACGGGACGCAATAACCATCTTCGGCGAGGATTACGACACCCGGGATGGCACATGCATACGTGACTACATTCATATTGAAGACCTGTGCGCGGCTCACTTGCTGGCACTGCTGAACTTGCTCGAGGGCAGATCCAGTGCAGCCTATAACCTGGGCAATGGTAACGGCTTCTCCGTACGCGAGGTCATCGAGGTGGCAGAACGTGTACTGCAGCGGTCAATCCCGGTGTTGATTGGCGAGCGTCGTGCCGGCGACCCGTCCATCCTGGTCGCCGATGCAGCAATGGCGCGGCGCGAACTCGGTTGGAACCCTCGCCATACCGACCTGGAGATGATTATTCAGCATGCTGCAAGCTGGGAGATGAAAAAAGAACATCCCGTTGAGGCTGACATGCCCCTCACTGACACGATTCAGCCAGGCAATGCCGCAGGTGGCATATGAAGCAGTCCCAGCGCATGCTCACATAGAGCCGGGACGGCATCATGAATGCAGAATCGTTGCATGCCGCCACGACGACCATTCTGGTGGTCGACGATGATCCGGGGGTTGAATCCATCATTGCCGTTGCGCTCGGCCATGAATACCGAATCATGCGTACCTCCAGCGTTAATGCTGCACTGCGTCTACTGCAGCAACATGCTGTCAGTGTAATGCTGTGCAATGAATATCTGGAAGAAATAAACGGACTGGTTTTCATGGCAAGCATCCGCAGCAAGTACCCTCTGCTGCAACTCATATTGATGAGCGATGGCGTCGGTGAAGACCTGCTGACCTTCGCCATCAACGACGTTGGGGTACTTAAGTACCTGAAGAAACCCCTGGTTGATGAACAGCTACGACAGGCAATCGACACTGCCCTTCAGCAT